>NZ_CP119988.1:1565160-1878192 GCF_029338515.1 Haloglomus litoreum
GCGATGCGGACGCTCGCGACCTACGACCTCGGGGCCCCCGTGGTGCTGGATCCGGGCGATCTGAGCGGCAGCGCGCCGGACGAGATCGGGGCCCTGCGCGACGCGATGGCGACGCTCGACGGGACGACACCGGTCGTCCTGAGCGCGAACGGTGCCGAGGTCGGGGCGCTGGCGGACGCCCTCGGCGTCATGGCGGCCGAGAGCCCGGCGCGCGAGCGGGCCCTCCGTGAGGCGCTCGGCATCGCGGCCGTCGTCCGTCACGATACCGCCGCGGCGGTGGCGGCCACCGACGACCGGTTCGGTGGCGCTGCGGTCCGGGTCGAGAACTTCGAGGCCCGGGAGATCCGGCGCCGGACGGGCGCCGGCGACCGGTTCACCGCCGGGCTGGCCCACGCGCTGGGGAGCGGCCTCGCGGTCGCGCCGGCCCTGGCGCTCGGCAACGCCTGTGCGACCTACTTCATCGAGCACGGTGAGACCGGCACTCGCGAGGACCTCGCCGCGTTCCTCGAGGCCCGGTCGTTCCCGTCCGGGTGAGACGGCCCCGTCACTCCCGTTCGGCGTCCCGCTCGAGAGGGTCACCGCGCGGACCCAGCACCCGCACCGTCCGTGCATCCCCGAGAGCCGGTCCCCCCCGTCCATCCGTGGGGGATCGGCCATGGATGGCCAGGGTGCGGCGACGGTATCAGACCCGTCCGATTCTCCCTGCCCTATCAGGGTACCTGTCGAACGGGCCCCTACAATTAAGGTCGACGGGTGGTACCGCCCCGCATGGATTGGCGTCAGGCCGAAGCCGAGTACACCGACGAGGTCATCGGGGAGACGACCATCCCCGTCGCGTTCTTCGATGCGGTCGAGCGCCACGGGGACCTCGACTGCCAGCTCTACAAGGGGGGCATCTACGACCGGTCGCTCGTCTCGGGCGACATCGTCCCGGCGGCGCCGTCGGGCGAGTACGCCGCCATCACGTACGAGTCGGTGGGCGACATCGTCGCCCGGCTGGCGGCGGGCTTCCGTGCGCTCGGGGTCGAGGCCGACGACCGCGTGAGCATCTACGCCGACACGCGGATGGAGTGGGCCCACGCCGACATGGCCATCCAGACCGCCGAGGGCGTCGCGACGACGGTGTACACCGAGTCCAGCCCCCGGCAGGTGAAGTACCTCCTCGAGGACCCCGGGTCGATGGGCGTCGTCGTCGAGAACGCGGACCTGCTGGAGACGCTGGGCGAGGTCGAGGGCGAGCTCGAGCTCTCGTTCGTCGTCACGCTGGACGAGGTGCCCAGCGACGCCGCGGAGGGGTTCGACGCGGACCTCCACACGCTCGCCGAGGTGTACGAACTCGGGAGCGAGGGCTTCGACCGCGACGAGGTGGACCGGTGGCTCGACCGCCGGGACTGGACCGACCTCTCCTCGCTCGTCTACACCTCCGGGACGACGGGCGACCCGAAGGGCGTGATGCTCCAGCACAAGCACTGGCGGAGCCTGATGAACGCCGTCCGCAAGCGGCTCGGCCCCCGCCCGGACAAGCCCGCGGACATGCCGAAGTTCGAGGCCGGCAAGACCTCGCTGGCGTTCCTGCCGCTGGCGCACGCGTTCGAGCGCTCGGGGCACTTCCAGTCGCTCGCCTCCGGTATCACCATCGGCTACGCCGAGTCCACCGACACCATCGCCGACGACATCCAGCAGGTGCAGCCACAGCTCGCCAACTCCGTCCCCCGTGTGTACGAACGCATCTACAACGGGATGCGCGAGCAGGCCAGCGACTCCCCCGTCTCGAAGCGCATCTTCGAGTGGGCCGTCGAGACCGGGAAGGCATACGACGAGGCCGAGTCGCCCGGACTCGGCCTCCGGACGAAGTTCGCGCTCGCGGACCGACTCGTCTTCTCGAAGGTCCGTGAGGCGCTGGGCGGCAACATCGAGATGTTCGTCTCCGGCGGTGGCTCGCTCTCCACGGACCTCGCCAAGCTGTATCGCGCGATGGGTATCACCATCATCGAGGGGTACGGCCTGACCGAGACGGCGCCCGGTCTCGTGTTCAACCCGCCCGAGGACATCAGGGTCGGAACGATGGGCCCGCCGCTGCACGACGTGCAGCTCAAGCTCGACCGTGGCGTGGTCTCACCCGAACAGAAGGAGGCCGCCGAGGGCGAGGTCGGCGAGCTGCTGGCGAAGGGCCCCAACGTCTTCGAGGGCTACTGGAACAAGCCCGACAAGACGGAGGAGGCGTTCACGGAGGCCGGCTGGTTCCGCACCGGCGACATCGTCGCGCGCGACGAGGACGACTACTACTCGTTCGTCGACCGCCGGAAGAACCTCATCGTCCTCGACACGGGGAAGAACGTCGCCCCCGAGCCCATCGAGGACGAGTTCGCCACCTCCGCCCGCATCGACCAGGTGATGGTCGTCGGCGACAACGAGAAGTTCATCGGCGCGGTCATCGTGCCGAACTTCGAGCAACTGCGGGAGTGGGCCGACGAGGAGGGCATCGACCTGCCCGACGACCCGGAAGCCGTGGCGAACGACGAGCGGGTGCGCGAGTGGATCGCCGAGGACGTCGAGGCGGTCAACGCGGACCTCGGCAAGTCCGAGCGGATCAAGGAGTTCCGGCTCGCCCCGGAGGAGTGGACCGCGGAGAACGACGCACTGACGCCGTCGCTGAAGAAGAAGCGCCGCGTCATCCGGAGCCGCCACGAGCACCTCATCGACGACATCTACGGGCGGACGCCGGCCGAGGCGGACGCCGACACCGGGGCCGCGGCCGACGACTGAGGCCGTTCGGGGTCCCCCGGCCCGGGCGCTCAGTAGCTCGGCGACTCCTCGGGGACGCCGTCGCGCTGGTTGACGACGCGCGCCAGCACGAACAGCGCGTCCGAGAGCCGGTTCAGGTAGGCGATGGCCGTCTCGTTGACGGGCTGGTCGGTCGCCAGCTCCACGGAGCGGCGCTCGGCCCGACGGACCACGGCGCGGGCGTGATGCAGGTGCGCGCCGGCCTCGCTCCCGCCGGGGAGGATGAACCGGTCCAGCGGCTCCAGCTCCTCGTCCAGGTCGTCCATCCAGTCCTCCAGTTCGTCGACGTGGCGTTCCTCGATGTGCGGGGCATCCTCGTCGTCGGCATCGGGGTTCGCGAAGTCGGCCTGCACGATGTGGAGGTGGTTCTGGACGGCCTCCAGCAGCTCGTCGATGTCGTCGTGGCCCGAGGGCCGGACCATCCCGACGACGGTGTTGGCCTCGTCGACGGTGCCGTAGGCCTCGATACGCGGGCTCGTCTTCGAGACGCGACTCATGTCCCGGAGGTCGGTCATCCCCTCGTCGCCACGACCGGTGTAGATCTTCATGGCCGCCGCTTCGGGTGGCGATGTCTTATAGGCGGGTGGCGGAGGTGGGGTGGTGCCGAGCGAGGCGAGTGCCACCAACCCGTCGCCGCCGTCGTCATCCAGGGACCTGGTGCGAACGTACCACCGGTCCATCGGGGGCCACCGTCCGAACACCGCCTGCCGTCCGGGTACGGTGCCCCGCCAGCCTTTTGCCACGGGTTCGCGTAGCCAGATGGCATGGGTCTGGACCGCGACAGGGCGGAGCCACGCGTGGAGGAACTCCCGGGCGAGAAGGCCCGAAGCCGAGTTGACTACCACCGGTCGTTCGCCGCGCCGTCGACGTACGTCTACGACTTCGTCTGGGACCACACAGCCCCCGCCGACGGCCCGTTCTGCACGGACGTCGACGGCAACGTCCTCCTCGATTTCACGAGCCACGTCGGGGCGGCGCCGCTGGGCTACCAGAACCCGAAGATCACCGAACCGATGGCCGCGTTCGATCTCCCCGAACCCGCGAAGATCGCGGGCCAGGACTTCTACCTCTCGGCCGGCGACCCGGACGACCCGCAGTTCCCGGGCCCGGCCGAGCTGATGGACCGGCTCGTCGAGGCGACGAGCCACTACGGGATGGACACCGTCTTCCTCTCGAACTCCGGCGCCGAGGCCGTCGAGAACGCGATGAAGATCTGCTACGACAACACCGGCGGGAAGTACGCCATCACCTTCGACGGAGCCTTCCACGGTCGGACGCTGGGGACGCTCTCGCTCAACCGGTCGAAGGAGATCTATCGGCGGGAGTTCCCCGAGATCGGACCCGTCCACGACGCACCGTTCTGCCGCGACCGCTCCTGTGACCCCGCGTCCTGTGCCTGTGGGTTCTTCCCCGACCCCTCAGGCGAGGGGCCCTCGGCGCTGCGCCGGATGCTCGACCCGGAGCGTGGGTACGTCAACCCCGAGGAGGTCGCCTTCCTCATCATGGAGCCGGTCCAGGGCGAGGGCGGCTACCACGTCCCCAGCGAGGCGTTCATGGCGGAGGTGGCCGACATCTGCGGGACCCACGACATCCCGCTCGTCGCCGACGAGATCCAGTCAGGGGTGGGGCGCTCGGGCGAGCTGTGGGCCAGCGACCACTACCCCATCGAGCCGGACGTCATCTCGGCCGCGAAGGCGCTGCGCGTCGGCGCGACCGTCGCCAGCGGGGACGTCTTCCCCGACGAGCGGAGCCGACTCTCCTCGACGTGGGGTGCGGGCGACATCGTGGGCTCGCTCCAGGGGGCGCTCACGCTCGACGCCATCCACGAGCACGACCTGCTGACCAACGCGACCGAGCGCGGGCGGCAGGCCCGCGAGCTGCTGGTCGATGCCGACCTCCCGGGCGCGACGGACGTGCGCGGGCTGGGACTGTTGCTCGCCGTCGAGTTCGACACCAGGGAACGGCGTGACGACGTGCAGGCGGCAGCGATGCAGCGCGGCCTCCTGACGCTGGGCTGTGGCCACAGCACCCTCCGGCTCCTGCCGCCGCTCGACGCCACCGAGCGCGAGATCCGGCTGGGTGTGGACCTGCTGGCGGAGGCGGCCCGGGACGTGGCCTGAACGACCGTCCTCGGGACGTAGCCTCCCCGGCCGTGTCCGCCGGCCGTCTGCCGAAGCTTCATTACTGTGCTCCGCGTCAACACGCCACATGTCGACCGACGACCGTGGCTCGATGGAGTTCGTACTGGACCACGACAACACGTTCGGGGCGCTCCCCGGGGCGATGACGGCGGTGGCGTGCCCGTCCTGCTTCAACCAGCAGCTCCTGAAGGACGTCATCGACACCGGGCGCTGTCGGAGCTGTGAGGCGGACCTGGAACTGACGCTCTCGGTGCAGTCAGATTGAGTCGGGTGCTCGCCCCGTACCTCGTCTTCACGTCCACAATTATGGAGGTTCGTCGGTAATGTGGTGTATAATCTGATAACCTCTGCTTCCCCGGGGCGCTGCTGGCGCTGCCAGCGCCCGGAAAGCGCGTCGTTGATAGGGCTCGGTCCGGTACCCGCAGTCGATGCGGGTCGAGCAGCTTGGTGACGGCGAGCCGGAGATCGCGGTGGTCGGGGGTATCCACGGCGACGAGCCGTGCGGCCCCCGGGCCATCGATGCGGTGTTGCAGGCCGACCCGGACGTCGCGCGCCCGGTGAAGTTCATCGTCGCCAACGAGGAGGCGATGGCGCGGAACCTCCGGTACGTCGAGGAGGACCTCAACCGGGCCTTCCCGGGCGCGCCCGACGCCGACACCCACGAGGCGCGGCTGGCCCACGAGCTGCTGGCCGAGCTGCGTGACTGTGTCGTCTTCTCGATGCACTCGACCCAGTCCTACGCCGGCCCGTTCGCGCTGTGCAACACGGTGAACGCCCTGGCGCGCTCGGCGTGCCCCTACCTCTCGGTCGACGCGCTGGTCGAGACCTCGCAGTTCTCGGAGGGCCGGCTCATCGAGCGCGAGGAGGTGCTGGAGGTCGAGTGCGGGCTGCAGGGCAGCGACCAGGCCGCCGAGAACGCCGAGCAACTCATCCACGAGTTCCTCGCCGCCGTCGGCGCCCTCCCGGGTGAGCCCCACCGGGACCGTGAGGTCCCGGTCTTCCGGATGCACCGGCGCATCCCGAAGCGGCGGGGCGACCGCTACGAGGTGCTGGTCGACAACTTCGAGCGCGTGGACGCGGGCGTCCCCTTCGCGGCCGTCGACGGCGAGCAACTCGTCGCCGACGAACCGTTCTATCCCATCCTGATGTCGGCCTACGGCTACGAGGACGTGTTCGGCTACACCGGCGAACTCGTCGGGAAGCTCGGAGTCGATGGGGAAGCGACCGCGCGGGCGGAGCGCTAGCGCCCCACGACGAGCATCTCGGTCGCGCCAGGCTGGAACTCGTAGGGAACCGTCCGGGTCTCGACGGCGATGCCGTCGGCCCGGAGTCGCTCGATGGTCGGCTCGACGAGCTTCGAGCGTTCGGTGTCCAGCGACGCCAGCGGGAACACCCGGACCTCGCCCGCGACCCGGGCGAGTTCACGCAGCGCGGCCGCGTGGAACGCCCCGTCCAGCCGGTCGTCGTAGAGGAACAGCAGGTTGGCCGACAGCGCCAGGTCGAAGCTGTCGTCCGGGAACGGGAGGTCCGGGAGCCCGGCCGCGAGGTAGGGGCCGTCGGGGTAGTCGGCGAGGAACGTCCGGTGGGCCCGCCGGAGGTGCTCGGCCCGGCTGTCGAGGTCGCCGTACCAGTCCCAGGTGAACAGGTCCCGGGACCCGCGTAACTGGTCGACGGTCGCCTCGCAGTCCTCGCGGGCCGTCTCCGCGATGGCCCCACGTGGATGGTCGTACAGGATGTCGGCTCCGATCGCCGACAGGCCCCGGTCCCGCGCGGTCGTCACGAACGAGCCGACCCCGGAGGGGCAGTCCAGCACGCGGTCGCCGGCCAGCCGGTCGACATCGAGGTCGAACATCGCGGCGTACTCCTCGAAGGTCCGGCCGATGGTCAGGAACTCGGCCTCGACCTCGAACCGCACGGGGTCGTCCGTGCTCCCCTCGCGGGTCGCGTCGTCGCCGGCCGTGCCGTGCTCCGGGTCGCCCACGTTACTCCCCGGGCGCCTCGAACTCGACCAGTTCGAGGTCCCGGCCGAGGGCGCAGTGGTCGTGCGGGGGGTCGCCCAGCACCTCGTCGATGCGGTACTCCGCGTCGAACTCCGCGCCGTCGGGGACGCAGAACTCGTGGCTCGGACACTCCGTGTGGGGGCAGGGCCCCTCCAGCGAGACGCGGCTCCCGGCGTACGCGGAGGTCGCGGCGACGTTCGCGGTGATGCTCGCGGGTTCGACCTCCACCGCCCGGACGCCGGTGTCGTGCATCGCACACTCCAGCGTCTGGCCGCCGTCGCGGACCTCGGTGACGCGGTACTTCCGGCCCTCGGTCAGGTTGAGACACTGGTTGCGGTAGGGACAGCCCGCACAGCCGCTCGCCTCGCCGCCGTAGACGAACTCGGTCCCCGGCTGCGCGAGGCGGGTCCCGATGAGCGTGACCTTCGACATGGCGATGGGTTGGCGGCCGGTGGGTGTAAGTCTCCGGGGTCGAGCTCCCGGTGGTGTATCCGGTGGGTGTGATGGGCTCGTCGTGCGTGGCTCCCGGGCTACCCGCCGGTCAGCTCGTCAAGCGCCTCGAAGTACTCCTCGCGGGGGACCTGGTAGAGGTCGCGGTAGTCCACGTCGCCGCGCGCGAAGCGGGCGGCCAGGTCGCGCGCGCCCTCGAGTGCGGCCGGACGCGAGTCGAACAGTTCCTCGGGTGCCGACACGTCCGGCTCCAGGTAGAGCGTCACGACCCAGCTGGCACCGGGCGGTGCCTCGCGCTCGACGCCGGGGCGCCGGTTCCGCCGGCCGTGGGTGACGTAGATGGTCGGCAGGCAGGGCGCGGGGAAGTCGCCGCCGTCGAAGACGTCCGGTCGGTAGACCAGAACGGTCCGGGCGTCGTCGTCACTCCAGACCTGCCACCCGTTGGGGAGCGCCGCCGGGTCCAGCGAGGACGGCTCGCGTGCGTCGTCGGTCATCGCCCCGGGGTACGCGCTCGGCCATCCTGAGTGCGGTGGTCCACGCCGCTCGCCGCGCCCGTGGCCGCCCCCGCTGGCCGGCAAGTATATAAGTGGGCGTTTGACGGGTCGTGTGGGGATTCGTGCCACCAGGGCGTCGGGTGGTGGTTTCGGTGGTGGACGGTCGTGTCGTTCGCGCGGTATTGCGGCAAAACTTATGAGTGACGGACTCTCATGGTTAATATAGTGCGGTGGCATCGAGCCACCGAACGCCCCGGCCGCGCTCCCGTCCGTCGCCCCGCGACGTCGGGGCCGGCAGCGGAGTGTGGTAGGCCCACTCATCACATGGAACGCACTCATCCCCGGGCCCGTGCGAGCGGGGTTCCCGGACCGCGCCCCGGTGCCCGCGGGTCCTCCCGTCGGTGCAGCGAGGGCGGGCCCTACCTCCGTGTCGACCCCGGCGGCGGTCGCCGTGACGACCGACCCGACGGCCGTGACTCCCCCAGCGAGAACCAGACCAACACATGAGCGAACGAGAGAGCCTCGAAGCACTCAGCCAGGAGTACCGTGAGACCATCCCCGAGGACCTCCGCGAGACCCACTCCTTCGAGTGGTACCTCGACGAGGTCTACGAGCACCCGCACATCGCCCGCAACGCCCACCAGCGCGTGGCGGATATGTTCGACTACTACGGGACCGAATACGACGAGGACGCCGGCGTCGTCGAGTACCGCCTCGCCAGCCAGGACCCACTCAACGACGGCGAGAACACCTTCTACGGCCGGGCCGTCCACGAGTCCATCCACGAGTTCGTCAACAAGGTGAAATCCGGTGCCCGCGGGCTGGGCCCCGAGAAGCGCATCAAACTGCTGCTCGGGCCGGTCGGGTCGGGCAAGTCCGAGTTCGACCGCCAGGTCCGGACCTACTACGAGGACTACACCGCCACCGACGAGGGTCGGATGTACACCTTCCGGTGGACCAACCTCGGCGACGTCATCCGCGACCAGGACCCCGCGGACGATACGGTCCGGTCGCCGATGAACCAGGACCCGCTAGTGTTGCTGCCACAGAAGCAGCGCGACCGCGTGCTCGAACGCATCAACGAGGAACTCGACGCGCCCTACACCATCCGGAACGAGCAGTCGCTGGACCCGGCCAGCGAGTTCTACATGGACCGGCTGCTGGAGGAGTACGACGACGACCTCCAGACCGTCCTCGAGAACCACGTCGAGGTCATCCGATTCATCGCCGACGAGAACAAGCGCCAGGGTATCGAGACGTTCGAGCCCAAGGACAAGAAGAACCAGGACGAGACCGAACTCACCGGCGACGTCAACTACTCGAAGATCGCGGTCTACGGGGAGTCGGACCCGCGGGCGTTCGACTACAGCGGCGCGTTCTGCAACGCGAACCGTGGCATCTTCTCCGGCGAGGAGCTGCTGAAGCTCCAGCGCGAGTTCCTGTACGACTTCCTGCACGCCACCCAGGAGCAGACGATCAAGCCGAAGAACAACCCGCGCATCGACATCGACCAGGTCATCGTCGGTCGGACGAACATGCCCGAGTACCGGGACAAGAAGGGCGACGAGAAGATGGAGGCGTTCAACGACCGAACGAAGCGCATCGACTTCCCGTACGTCCTCCAGTACGCCGAGGAGGCGAAGATCTACCGGAAGATGCTGAACAACGCCGACGTGCCGGACATCCACGTCGAGCCCCACACGCTGGAGATGGCCGGCCTGTTCGGCGTCCTCACGCGTATCGCCGAACCCGACGGCGGCCAGGTCGGCGTCGTCCAGAAGGCCAAGGCCTACAACGGCGAGATCGACGAGGGCGAGGACATCGACGTGAAGAAGCTCCGCGACGAGGCCGCGGAGACGACCGACCTCGGCGAGGGGATGGACGGCGTGTCCCCGCGGTTCATCGGCGACGAGATCGCCGAGGCCATCATGGACTCGATGCACCGCGGTCGCGGCTTCCTCTCGCCGCTCACGACGTTCAACCACCTCGAGGAGAACCTGGAGAACCACGGCTCCATCCCCCAGGAGAACTTCCAGACCTACTACCGCTACCTCGAACTCGTCCGCGAGGAGTACAAGGAGCGCGCCATCGAGGACGTCCGGCACGCGCTCGCGTACGATCTCGACGAGATCCAGCGCCAGGGCGAGAAGTACATGGACCACGTCATGGCCTACATCGACGACGACACGGTCGAGGACGAGATCACCGGCCGCGAACAGGAACCGGACGAGAAGTTCCTCCGCGACGTCGAGGAGAAACTCGACATCCCGGAGGACCGCAAGGACGACTTCCGCCAGGAGGTCGCCAACTGGGTCAGCCGCAGAGCGCGCGAGGGCGAGACGTTCGACCCACAGGACAACGACCGCCTGCGCCGGGCGCTCGAGCGCAAGCTCTGGGAGGACAAGAAGCACAACATCAACTTCTCCGCACTCGTCTCCAGCGGGGAGATGGACGACGACGAGCGGTCGGCCTGGGTGCAGGCCCTGACCGACCAGGGCTACTCCGAGGACGGGGCCAGAGAGGTGCTCGAGTTCGCCGGCGCGGAGGTCGCCAAGACGGAGATGGAAGACTGATATGACCGACACGAACCGGGGTGTGGGACCGGGCGACGACGGGGCCGCCGACGGTGGCGAGGCGAGCCGAGCCTCGTCGGATCGCAAGTCCGACGGTGGCGTCCGTGACGCTGCCTCGTTCATCGACGCGGCCGACGAGAGCCTGCAGGCGACCTACGAGCCGCCGATGTCGCTCCCGGAGTACGTCGACGCGCTGTTCGAGCAGCCGGCGCTGGCGAGCCACGCCTCGAAGTACCTGCTCCGGGCCATCGAGGCGGCCGGCCGGCGCACCGTCGTCGAGGAGGGCGAGGAGAAGCAGCGCTACCGCTTCTTCGACGACCCGCACAACGACGGCGAGCACGCCATCCTCGGCAACACGGAGGTCCTGAACGCCTTCGTCGACGACCTCCGGTCCATCGCGGCGGGGCGGGGCAAGGACGAGAAGATCGTCTGGCTGGAGGGCCCCACGGCGACCGGGAAGTCGGAGCTGAAGCGCTGTCTCATCAACGGGCTCCGGGAGTACAGCAAGACCCCAGAGGGTCGGCGCTACACCGTCGAGTGGAATGTCGCGGGCGCCGACGACGGCGCGAGCGCGATGACCTACGGCGGCGGTCCCCCCGAGCCGGACGAGGACGACTGGTACGCCTCGCCGGTGCAGGCCCACCCGCTGACGGTGTTCCCGGAGGACGTCCGCGCGGAGCTGGTCGCCGAGCTCAACGCCCGGCTGGACGACCACATCCCCTTCCGCGTCGAGGGCCGACTCGACCCGTTCTCGCGCGAGGCCTACGACTACCTCGAGGAGCAGTACCGTCGCCAGGGCGTCGAGGACCTGTTCTCGGCGGTCACCGACCCCAAGCACCTCCGCGTGAAGAACTACGTCGCCGACGTGGGCCAGGGCATCGGGGTGCTGCACTCCGAGGACGACGGCTCGCCGAAGGAGCGACTGGTCGGCTCGTGGATGGCCGGGATGCTGCGCGAACTCGACTCGCGGGGGCGCAAGAACCCGCAGGCGTTCAGCTACGACGGCGTCCTCTCGCAGGGGAACGGGCTCCTCACCATCGTCGAGGACGCCGCCCAGCACGCCGACCTGCTGCAGAAACTGCTCAACGTCCCCGACGAGGGGAGCGTGAAGCTGGACAAGGGCATCGGGATGGACATCGACACGCAGCTGGTCATCATCTCGAACCCGGACCTCGAGGCGCGGCTCAACCAGCACGCCGACCGCTCGGGGTCGGACCCGCTGAAGGCGCTGAAGCGCCGGCTCGACAAGCACGAGTTCACCTACCTGACGAACCTCTCGCTGGAGGCCGAGCTCATCCGGCGCGAGCTGACCAACGAGACCGCCGTCTGGACGGCCGACTCCTACGAGGACCTCGCCGAGATGATCCGCCAGCCGGTCCGGGTCCGGGTCCGCGACGGCGAGGGGGTCGTCCGGGAGAAGGAGCTCGCCCCCCACGCCATCGAGGCCGCGGCGCTGTACGCGGTCGTCACGCGGCTGGACGGGGAGGACGTGCCCCCCGGGCTCGACCTGGTGGACAAGGCGCTGGTCTTCGACCGGGGCTACCTCCAGGACGGCGACGAGCGCCGGGAGAAGGAGGAGTTCGACTTCGACCCCGACGCCGAGGACGGCGAGACGGGCATCCCGGTCACGTACACGCGGGACATCATCGCGGACCTGCTCCACGAGGTGCAGGACCGCCACCACCCCGACCTCCCGGTCGAGGACGTGGTGATGCCGCGCGACCTGCTCAACCGGATGGCCGAGGAGCTGAGCGACACGCCGGTCTTCGGCCCCAACGAGAAGACGGAGTTCGAGAACCGGCTCGTCCCCATCAAGAACCACGTGTTCACCGAGCAGGAGGACGACGTGCTGGAGGCCATCATGCGCGAGAAGCGCGTCGACGAGGCCACCGTCGAGGAGTACATCGAGCACGTCTACGCCTGGGTCGAGGACGAGCAGATCGAGAACGAGCGCGGCGAACTCCAGGACCCGGACCCGCTGAAGATGAAGGTGTTCGAGACCGAGCACCTCGGGCGGTTCGGCGAGGACGACTACGACGGGACCGACCCCGAGGCCGCGGTCGCGGAGTTCCGCGCCGAGAAGGTCGTCACCGCACTCAATCGCCACGCCTGGCGCCACCGCGACGAGGACTTCCGGGTGGCGGACGTGAACGTCAAGGAGATCCCCGTCATCAAGACCGTCCTCGGGAGCCACGACTGGGACGACGTCCGCCGGACGTTCCCGGACTTCGACCCCGTCCAGTGGGACGACCCGCCGTCGGGGACGCAGACGGAGTCGGTGAAGGCCGACACCATCCGGAACATGCAGGAGCTGTTCGACTACTCCGAAGCGTCGGCCGAACTCACGAGCCGCCACGTCATGGACCAGGTGAGTTACCGATGGGAATGAGCGATTACCGATCAATGAACGACTCGATCAACAGAACCGGACGAGAACTGGTGAGGTAGACACGTAATGGGACTGAAAGACGACCTCGAACGGTATCGGGAAGTGGGCGAGGAGAAGCGACAGGACCTCTCCGAGTTCATCCAGTACGGCGACATGGGCCAGTCGCTGCCGGACGAGGTCCGCATCCCGATCAAGATCGTCGACCTGCCCGAGTTCGCCTACGACCAGCGCGACATGGGTGGCGTTGGCCAGGGCGACGGGGACACGCCGGACGTGGGCCAGCCCGTCGGCCAGCCACAGCCCCAGCCGGGCGACGGCGACGAGGAGGGCGAACCCGGCGAGGAGGGCGGCGAGCACGAGTACTACGAGATGGACCCCGAGGAGTTCGCCCAGGAGCTGGACGAGGAACTCGGGCTCGACCTCGACCCGAAGGGCAAGAAGGTGATCGAGGAGAAGGAGGGCGACTTCACCGACATCACGCGCAGCGGCCCCGCATCGACGCTCGACTTCGAGCGCCTGTTCAAGCAGGGGCTGAAGCGCAAGCTCGCGATGGACTTCGACGAGGAGTACCTGCGGGAGGCCCTGCGCGTCGAGGGGTGGGGCCCGTCGACGGTGTTCGAGTGGGCCCGCGAGCAGCATATCCCCGTCTCGCGGGCGTGGATCGAGACGGCGTACGAGGAGCTCCCACGCGAGGAGCGCGACCGCTGGGCCAGCATCGAGGAGATGGAGGCCACCGTCGAGCGCGAGTCGACCGCCGCGCGCATCCGGCGGGACGGCATCGACGAGGTGCCGTTCCGGCGCGACGACGAGCGGTACCGCTACCCCGAGATCGTCGAGGAGCGCGAGAAGAACGTCGTCGTCGTCAACATCCGCGACGTGAGCGGGTCGATGCGCGAGAAGAAACGGGAACTCGTCGAGCGGACGTTCACGCCGCTGGACTGGTACCTGACGGGCAAGTACGACAACGCCGAGTTCGTCTACATCGCCCACGACGCCGACGCGTGGGAGGTTGAGCGCGAGGAGTTCTTCGGCATCCGGAGCGGCGGGGGCACGCGCATCTCCAGTGCGTACGACCTCGCCGCGGAGATCCTGGAGGAGCGCTACCCGTGGAACGAGTGGAACCGCTACGTGTTCGCCGCCGGTGACTCGGAGAACTCCTCGAACGATACCGAGGAGCGGGTCATCCCGGCGATGGAGGAGATCCCAGCGAACCTCCACGCGTACGTGGAGACCCAGCCCTCGGGCAACGCCATCAACGCGACCCACGCCGAGGAGGTGGAGGCCCACTTCGGCGACGACTCCAACGTCGCCGTCGCGTACGTCTCCAGCCCGGAGGACGTGGTCGACGCCATCTACACCATCCTCAGCACGGAGCAGCGCGAGGAGGTGACCGCACAATGAGCCAGCCGGACCGCATCGCACAGCAGCGCATCGCCGAGGGACTCGAGGAGCCAGTCCGCGAGGCGTCGAACCTCGCACGTAAGCTGGGCCTGGACCCGTTCCCGGTCAACTACTGGATCGTCGACTACGACGACATGAACGAGCTCATCGCCTACGGCGGGTTCCAGACCCGGTACCCGCACTGGCGGTGGGGGATGCAGTACGACCGCCAGCAGAAACAGGGCCAGTTCATGGGCGGCAAGGCCTTCGAGATCGTCAACAACGACAACCCGGCCCACGCCTTCCTGCAGGAGTCCAACAGCCTCGCGGACCAGAAGGCCGTCATCACGCACGTCGAGGCCCACTCCGACTTCTTCAAGAACAACGAGTGGTTCGGCCTGTTCGCGAAGGACCCCGACGCGGCGGCGATGCTCGAACGCCACGCCGAGACCATCCGGGAGTACATGGAGGACCCGGAGATCGACCGCGACGACGTCGAGGCGTGGATCGACCACGTCCTGTGTCTGGAGGACAACGTCGACCAGCACCGGGCGTTCGTCCCGGCCGAGACGCGCGGCGGCGACGCCGAGGACATCGAGGCGGAGGTCGTCGCCGAGCGGCTCGACGAGCTGAACCTCTCCGACGAGGTCCGCGACCAGGTGTTCGACGAGGAGTGGCTCGCGGCCCAGGAGGACGACGAGGAGGTCCGCTTCCCGGCCGAACCGGAGAAGGACATCCTCGCGTTCCTCTGGAACCACGGGAAGGCCTACGACGAGGACGCGGGGAAGGCCGTGGAGATGACCGAGTGGCAGCGCGACGTGCTCGAACTCCTCCGGAAGGAGGCCTACTACTTCGCCCCGCAGAAGATGACGAAGGTGATGAACGAGGGGTGGGCCGCCTACTGGGAGTCGAAGATGATGACCGACGAGGCGTTCGCCGGCGACGACGAGTTCCTCTCGTACGCCGACCACATGGCCGCCGTCCTGGGCTCACCGGGCCTCAACCCGTACAAGCTGGGGCTGCAGCTCTGGAACTACGTCGAGAACACGACCAACCGACGCGAGGTCGTCGAGAAGCTCCTCCGGGTCGAGGGGGTCACCTGGCGGAACTTCGACGACACGGTCGACCTCGACCACGTGCGGGACCTGCTCGAACCCGAGCCGTGGCTGGTCGACGTGGTCGGCCACCTCGACGACCTCGACCCCGAGGACCCGCGCGTGGACGCCGACGCGCTCGCAGCCGCCCGTGAGGGCGAGGTCGACGTCCAGCGCTACCCGTGGAAGGTCCTCACCTACGAGGGCCTGACCCAGCGCCACTACTCGCTGGTGAAGCCGG
This sequence comes from Haloglomus litoreum, assembly GCF_029338515.1. GTDB lineage: Archaea > Halobacteriota > Halobacteria > Halobacteriales > Haloarculaceae > Haloglomus > Haloglomus litoreum. The sequence continues at coordinate 1,580,707 of NZ_CP119988.1, forward strand.
CGTTCCGGGGCTTCCTCAAGCGCATCAGCCAGTCGGAGCTGGAGCGCATCGCGCGCTACCTGTTCGACACCGACCGCTACGACTCCGTCGACGAGGCGGTGGCGGACGTCGACCGCGCGGCCGGCTGGGACCGGATGCGCGAGATCCGCGAGTCCCACAACGACGTGACCTTCCTCGACGAGTTCCTCACCCAGGAGTTCGTCGACGACAACGACTACTTCACCTACGAGTACACGCACACGACCCAGGACTACCGCGTCACGTCGACGGACTACCGCGACGTGAAGAAGAAGCTGATGCTGCGGTTCACCAACTTCGGCAAGCCCACCATCGCCGTCGAGGACGGCAACTACGAGAACCGCAACGAGCTGCTGCTGGCCCACCAGTACAACGGCGTGATGCTGGACATCCGACAGGCCCAGCAGACGCTGGAGCGCGTGTTCCAGCTCTGGGGGCGCCCGGTCAACCTGAAGACCATCGTCAAGGAGGTCGACGAGCACGACATCGAGGTGGCGCGGCGGCGCGACCGCGAGCCCGAGCCCGAGGAGGTCGGCAAGCTCCTCCGGTACGACGGCACGGAGTTCTCCGTCGAGGACCTCCCGTGGGAGGAGGTCGAGGACATCGCCGCCACGGACGTCGACTACGACACGAAACCCGACGAGTGGCTGGCCTGACCAGGCGCCGGGCCGGCTATCACTGGGCCCGGCCCCCGGAGACATGGCCCACGGAGAACCGGCACGCTCCGGTTCGAGGATGGGCTGTGGACAGGTTCTTGACCCCCGGCCCGCAACCCCGGGTAGTGTCCGAGGGTAGCACCGCAACAGTGGAACCCGATGCCCCGACGGAGATGGAGCCGAGCGACATCCACGACATCCTCCGGAACGACCGGCGCCGGCTCACCATCAAGAACCTGCAGGAGCATCCGGATGGGACGATGGGCGTCCGCGAGCTGTCGGAGGCCATCGCCGCGCTGGAGACCGGTGAGGACCCCCCGCCGAGCGACAAGCGCCAGTCGGTCTACGTCTCGCTCCACCAGACCCACCTGCCCAAACTGGAGGAGTTCGGCATCGTCTCCTACGATTCGGACGAGAAGACGGTCTGCCTGGAGGAGCGGGTCCGGGAGGTCGAGGTCTACATGGAGGTCGTCCCCCGGTACGGGCTGTCCTGGGGCGAGTTCTACTTCGGCCTGGGACTGCTCGGGACCCTCACCACCATCGCCGTCCTGCTGGGCGTGCCGGGCGTCGAGGCGCTCGGCGTGACCGTCACCGCCACCGTCTTCTTCGTCATCCTGATGCTGTCGGCGACCTACCACGTCTACGCCCAGCAGGACCGCATCCTGTTCCAGCGGTTCCGGAAGGAGTAGGCGGTCCCGTGGGGTGTTTTGGCGGTCGCCCGCGTGCGCCCTGTATGCGCGAGTCGTTCACCGTCGAGACCGACGACCGCCTGCAAGCTATCGACATCACCGACCGGGTCGAGCGGGCCCTGCCCGACGACGCCGACGGCCCCGTCACGGTCCGTTCGAGACACACCACGGCCGGGATCGTCGTCAACGAGGCCGAGCGGCGACTCCTGGCCGATATCGAGGCCTTCCTCGACGACGTCGTCGCGGACGAGGGGTGGCGCCACGACGAGATCGACGACAACGCCGATTCGCACCTGCGCGCGCTCCTCTGTGGCGGGTCCGAGACGGTCCCGGCGCGTGATGGGGTCCTGGACCTGGGTACGTGGCAGTCGGTCCTGCTGGTCGAGTGTGACGGCCCCCGGACCCGGACGGTCGAACTGCTGCGGTGAGGGGGGCGTCCCCTGCCGCCGCCCGAGTGTTCAGGTTCCCGTGGCCCGAACCAGGCGTACGTTCTCATGTCCGAGACAGCCGTGGTCTGGTTCCGCGACGACCTGCGGGTCCACGACAACGAGACGCTGGTCGAGGCGGTGCGGGCCGCCGACGAGGTGGTGCCGCTGTACGTCTTCGACGAGCGCGAGCACGCCGGGGCCGGGATGTTCGACCGTCCGAAGAAAGGGGCCCGCTGGGGTCGTTTCCGCCGGGAGGCCGTCCTGGACCTGCGCGAGTCGCTGCGTGACCTGGGCGGGGAACTGCTCGTCCGCCACGGTGACCCACGGGCGGTCGTGCCCGCCGTGGCGGAGACGCTGGACGCCGATACGGTCCACCTGCAGACGAAGCCGGCCACGGAGGAACTCGCGGACGAGCACGCCGTGAAGTCGTTGCTCGCAGAGCGTGACGTCGGCGTGGAGCGCCACTGGACCCACACGCTCTACCACGTCGACGACCTGCCGACGCCGTACACGGATATCCAGGATACCTTCACGCCTTGGCGCAAGGAGGTCGAGCGCGAGGCGGCCGTCCGGGACTCCCTCCCGGCACCCGAGACGGTCCCGACGCCGGACCTCGGCGAGGCCGGCGACGCCGCGGTCCCGACGCTCGCCGACCTGGGTCACGACCCGGACGAGGCGACCGCCGACGACCGCGGCGTCCTGGCGTTCGAGGGCGGGGAGACGGCGGCGCTGGAGCGACTCGAGGACTACGTCTGGACCGGCGACCACCTCCGGAACTACAAGGAGACGCGCAACGGCCTCCTCGGGGCCGACTACTCATCGAAGTTCTCGGCGTGGCTGGCTCACGGCTGTCTCTCACCCCGGTACGTCCACGCCGAGGTCGACCGCTACGAGGACGAGCGCGTCTCGAACGAGGACACGTACTGGCTCGTCTTCGAGCTGCTGTGGCGCGATTTCTTCCAGTTCCAGTTCCTCAAGCACGGCGCCGACTTCTTCGCACCGAACGGCATCCGCGACGTACGGAAGGAGTGGCGCCGTGACGAGGAGGCCCGCGAGGCCTTCGAGCGCTGGGCCGCCGGGGAGACGGGCGTGCCGTTCGTCGATGCCAACATGCGCGAACTGAACGCGACCGGCTATATGTCGAACCGTGGGCGCCAGAACGTCGCCTCCTTCCTCGCGGACGCGATGGGGGTGGACTGGCGGCTCGGGGCAGCCTACTTCGAGTCCCGGCTGGTGGACTACGACGTGGCCTCGAACTGGGGGAACTGGGCCTACCAGGCCGGCGTCGGCAACGACTCCCGGGACAACTACTTCGACGTGCTCGGGCAGGCCGAGCGCTACGACCCCGGCGCCGAGTACGTCACCCACTGGCTGCCGGAACTGGCGGGACTCCCGGCAGAGTACGCCCACCGGCCGTGGCGGCTATCCGAGGCCGAGCAGGCCGAGTACGGGGTGGACCTCGGCCGTGACTATCCGGCCCCCCTCTTCGACGTCGAGGCGCGGTACCGGAACCTCTGATCCGGTTCGGATGACTCCCTCGGAATCTCCTCTACCGCCCGTATTCGTGCTCTGCGGCGCAGCTCGGGCCGCTTCGTGGTGACGGTACACTTATATTCACCCGCCCGCTTATCTCCGGTAATTGTTATGCCACGTGGAATGGGAACTGTTCGCACGGACTGGGGGCCCGGGCGGGCGGTTGGGTGCACGGCGTCGACGAAGCCACAACGCCTAACCGGCCGGCGTCGAACGAGGTGGCAACCCGCGAGGACGCCGCCATGAGATACTTCGACTTCACCCTGACTCCGGAGGACGGGACCATCCACCCCGTGGACGCGCTCATCGCGGAGACGCCGGGCGTCAAGCGGGAGGCCCTCATGCACGTCAACGCGCTGGGCGACGGGACCGGGGTGATGCTGTACCGGCTCCGGGGCGAGCCCGACGACCTCGCGGCCGTCCTCGAGGAGTCCGAGGAGGTACTCGCCTACGACATGATGAACGTCCGCGGCGAGCGGTTCCACTGCTACGTCCACGTCCCGCCGGGCGAGCCGGCGGGGTCGCTGATGACGCTCGCCCAGCGCTACGCGCTCATGATCGACACCCCCCTGGAGTTCACGGACCGGGGCGGCCTCCGGACGACGCTGGTCGGCACCCACGAGATGCTGCGGCAGGCACTCGACCAGATCCCCGACGACGTCCAGGTCACGGTCGAGCAGGTCGGGCAGTACACCCCCGAGCGCGGCGACATGCTCTCCATGCTCACCGACCGTCAGCTGGAGGTCTTCCGGACGGCCGTGGACCTCGGCTACTACGAGATCCCCCGCCGCGCCACCCACGAGGACATCGCCGAGAACCTGGGCTGTGCCCCCTCGACCGTCGACGAGCACCTCCGGAAGGCAGAGTCGCGCGTGCTGTCGACGCTAGTCACCGGATAGCGCAGGGTCTCGACCGTATCGCCCCCCGGTTCACTCGTTCTCGTCCCCGTCGGCTTCCGATTCCTCAGCGTCTGCCCTCCCGTCGTCCCCGGACGCTACCGCCTCGACACCCCTCCAGCGTGGCTCCGGCGGTGGGTCGAACCGGTAGGTCCGCTCGTCATCGAGGACCAGGTACCCACCCTGTTCGAGGTCCTCGATGACCCGATTGTCCGTGTCAATGGCCACGTCGACCAGTCCTTCCAGGGAATCGACCTCGATCCGGGCGTCCGGACGCTCGGGCAGAGCCACCGTCCCCGGGGTGATCCAGTCGTCGAACTCCCGCCGGTCGGCCTCGAAGGTCAGCCGCTCCCGGGCGTCGTCGGGGACGTCCAGCCGACCCGTCGCCCCCGCTCCAGCGAGACCGACGACCCCGACCGCGCCGACGAGGAGCACCAGTGGGGACCCGAGCCGACGGAGCGGGCCGTAACTGTTCCTCACCGTCAGTTCCCGGGTCGTGTTCTGCCGCGTTCGGGATGTCTCGCTGTCGGTCACCTGGTAGGTCCCCTCGTCGAGCTCGACGGTGACGGCGTGCTCCGTGAACCGGCTGACCGACTGGCCGTTCACGGTTCCGGTAGCACGGACCCGTGCGAGTACCCTTGCCTCGGTCTCGCCCGGCGTCCCCCCGAGCCGTGCCTCGATGCGGTCGACGCGCTGCTGGACGGCGGAGACGTTCATCTCAAACGGTGTGCGGAGTCGCTCTCCGGGGGAGAGTCGCGCCGAGCTGGGCGGGCCGAGCGGCTCCGTCACCCGCCAGTACTCCACCTGTTCACCCTCCTGCTCGCCCACCGACCGCAGTACCAGCGTCGTCGTCACGTCCGTGGAGAGGTTCCCACGATCCGAGGCGGTGTATCCGTATCTGAAGGTCCCCTCCAGGCGCGGTGCGATGGACATGAAGTAGACGGGCCGGTCCGAGAGCGTCGTCCCCCGGGTGAACACCGGGTTCGAGCGCGTCACCCGGGCCTCGTGACTCCAGGCCGCCGTCGACTCCCAGGTCGAGACGGTCCGGGTCTCGACGTGCGTCCCGGGGTCGACGTGTGTCGTGTACGTGAGGCCGCCGCCGAGGAGGACGAGCAGCACGAACAGCGCGAGGAGCGGCTGGGACCGGTCGCGGATGGCCAGACGGGTCCGATACCCGGGGGTGGCGGGCCCCCGTGTGGACGTCCCCAGCGTGCCCCCTGGCCCGTCATCGTCGGCCACCTCCGACGTGCCGTCGTCACCGCTGTTCCCAGCCATCCTGGTCAGACCCACCTCCCGGCCGTCGCCGCTAAAGCGTTCCGCTCCACGGTCTCCTTATCCCCACAGCCGCCGGAGGCGTCGCGAGAGGCGACTCCCCTTGTCGGCCTCTCGGCGGCGCAACTGCCCGGAGCCCAGCAGCGCCGCCCCGAGCAGATAGAACCCCCCGCCGTAGACGCCCAGCGTCACCAGTATCGGGAGCCACGGGTGGACGTCGTGACAGATGTCGAGCAGCCCGACCGGGAGCAACAGGAGGTACCGATGTTCGGTTATGCTGCGGACGTAGTAGCCGGTCTCCGGGGGCGCGGAGAGCGTCACGGTCGCGTTGACCCGCTCGCCGCCCTGGACCACCATCGGCTCCTGGGGCGTCTCGACCCCCTGACTGGTCGATTCGAGGTACGTCACCACCGGCAGGACCCCGCCGTTCCTGACGACGTACGTCCGGTCCTCCGCGGTCCCCTGGCGCACGACCTGCGGCGCCGGCGAGTCCGTCTCGGCACTGACGATGCCGTACTCGGTCGGCCCGCTGGGGACGACCATCGCAGCGGTCACGGGTGCCACCATCACCAGCGTCAGCAGGAGGAGGAACACGTGTGGACGGCGCCCGCTTCCGGCCCGCTGACGACCCGGGCGCGTGCGCTCCCGGCCCCGTGTCTCCCCCCCGACCGTCTCGAGCCCGTAGAGGACGAGGCCGCAGCCGAGGACGACGAGCCCGACGACCTGAAGCGCCCCGGTCCCGAGCAGCCCCGAGGTCGACTGCCCGACCGCCCCGGCGAGTCCGGTGACGGCGTCCACGGCCGTCCCCAGCCCCGGAAGCACGACGACGCTCCCGCCCACCTGGAGCGCGACGGCCCGGATCTGTCCCCGGGTCACCGGTGGCTCCTGGCTGTCCTGGTCCGTGAAGGGGTTGGCGTCCCCCTTGGTGACGAACCCGGCGTCGGTCTTGCCCACGACCCGGTGTGTCGTCAGTCCGCCGCCGTTCAACTGCTTGGCCTCGTACACGACGACGTCCCCCTCCTCGACGGGGCCGGCGAGTTCCGGCGGCACCGCGACGAACCCGTCGCCAGCCGACAGTGTGGGGGCCATGCTCCCTGTCTCGACGTAGCTCAGCAGAATCGGCTGCCCCAGCACCGAGCCGGCGACGAGGGCGACGACCCCCACCAGCGCGAGCCCGCGCACCGCGTGCCACGCCGCGCGACGACCGTTCACGGGCGCTCGTTCGTGCCGTCGGTCAAGTAGTTGGCGACCCGGTTCATCGTGGGATCACCCTTCCTCTTCGAGGTAGATACGGGCGCCCAGCAGCCCCCCGGCGAGCAGCACCAGCACGGCGAGCGCCGCGAGCACCTCGCCGGGGCCGATGCCCTGTCCGTCGGGCTGTGGCGTCGCGCTCTCCGTCGGTGGCACTGCTGTCCCGGTCGCGGTCGCTGTGGGCTCGTCCGGCTCGGTCGGCGTCTCCGGCGTCGGCGTCGCCGTCGCCTGCTGCTCGACCACCGCGAACCGCGAGAACCCGGGGGTGGAAGCACGGATCCGCACCGTGTCACCCTGGCGGCTCACCTGGGCGTCCACCGGTGCCCACGACCCGTCGTGCAGCCGCAGCACCCGCAGCGACTCGGCGTCGGCCTCGTCGGCGGGCACCGCGAACTCGACGGTGGCCGGCTGGTCCTCGAGCCTCGGTGGCACGTAGATGTCGGTGGCCTGGACGACCTGTCCCGACGGCTGCGGGTCGCCCGGGGGCAGGTCCCGCAGGTCCCGGACCCGGACGCGGCCCTCGGCCGGCGTCATGAACGTGATACGGCGGACGCTGGTCGTCTCGAAGACGACCTGCACGCCCGGTGCCTCGGAATCTGTGTCGGCCACGGGGTGTGACTCGTCCGCGGTGACCAGCTCGGGCGGAATCGGGTCGCCCGGCAGGCCGGGCGTCGACGTCGTCCGCGGCACCACCTGGACGACACCCGCCTCACGCCCATTGACACTGACAGTCCGGTTGCCCGGCTCCGTCGGGTCGTAGCGGAGTCTCACCGTCGACTGGGTGACCCCGCCGACCTCGACCGTCCGGCTCCCGATCGCGGTTCCGTCCTCCTGGACGGTGAGCTCGATGTCGTCGGGGGCGCCCGCGGCGTTGATGAGGTCGACCCGGATCCGGGCGGTCTCGTCGATGCCGATGCGCTCGTCGAGCAGCCGGACCTCATCGACCTGCGCGTCGCCCGTCCTGGGCTCCGGTGGGGCGCCGACGCCACCGCCGCCGCCTCCGCCGCCACCACCGCCGGGAGCACCGCCACCCGGGGGCTCACCCTGGCCTGGCGGCGTCTCCGGTGGCGTGCCCGGCGGCGGACTCTCGACGGGTGGTGTTCCGGGTGTGGGTGTCGGGACCCGCGTGACGAGATCGATCGACTCCAGGAGGAGCGCCTCACGCTGTGTACCGGCGCTCTCGACCCGGAGTCCGACCGCCAGGGTCTCCGAGGGTGCCAGCTCCCGGGCGTTCGACTCGCCCTCGACGCTCTCGCGTTCCTCCCCCGCGTAGAGGGTCACGCTGTCGCTCTCATCGCGGAGGAAGACGGTGACCGGTCGCGAGCGCTCGTTCCTGACGACGAACACCCCGTCGATCAGGGTTCGGGAGTCGGGATTGATCCCCTCGTACGATACACCCTCGCCGCCCTCGATGCGGATGTCAAGCTGCCCGTCGTCGCCGATCTCGGCGTACTCCCCGTTCGGCCCCGACGCCGGCGCCAACTCGACCCGTTCGACGGGCTCGTCGGTGTCGACGGCGACGGTAGCCACGGCTCCGGAGAGGGCCAGCACGGCGACGACCGCGGCGACGATGGTGTACCGGTTCACGTGTCGGCTCCTGCCTCGATGTGGGGTCGGGGGTACTGCGACTCGACTCGGCGTGGTTCGAGAGGAACCCGGGGCGTTCCCGGACTGCCTGGCTGCTCGTCAGGTGGACCCGGAACCGCTCGACGCCATGTTCGCGACGAACGTCACGCTGTCGAGGATGGTGTCCGGTCCGTTACCGTCACCGTTGCCGAAGCTGGTGCCGGTGGTATCCACGACGATGTCGACGTCCAGCACGTTTCCGGTCCCCAGTTCGACCGCGTTCGCCGACCCCTCGATGGAGCCGCCGTTCGCCTCGAACGTCACGAGGTCCTGGCTCACGCCCTGGGGCGTGCTGTCGGTGACGTGGAAGTCCACGGCCTGGGTGCCCTGGTTCGTCACCGTCAGCACGTCGTTCGCGCGCGTGACCGCGTTCGGCGCCACGCCGTCGGCGTCCTCCGTCGAGAGGTCGATGATGATCTCGCCGGTCTGTGCGTCCGTCGAGACGTACTTGTTCCCGTTCGGACCGCCGCCGGGGGTGATGGACAGCAGGCTGCCCGCGTCCCCCGCGACCTGGACCGTCGCGTCACGCTCGGCCGTGATCTGCGTGAACGCGCCGGTACCGGCGAGGGTGCCGCCCGTGGCGGCGGCCGCTCCGAGACCGATCAGTAGTGTGCGTCGGTTGAGTTGCACTGTTAACGCTCACTGAATACCGGCATCTTCGTTCGGCGTGGTCACGACGTTTTTCACGGTGATGTTGGTCGTGTCATCGTCAGTGGCAACCACTTCGCCGTCCTCACCGTTCGTTCCGAAGAAGTCCCCGTCGGAGGTGATGGCGTCGTTATCGTAAGCGCGCAGGAACACGCCTTCGCCGTAATTGTTGTTCCGGGAGGTCGTCGGGGCCGATGCACCGAGACCCTCGGGGCTCTTGTTGTAGTCCCCGCTGATGAGACCGGTGAAGTCCGAACTCTCCACGAGGTGGGGACCGGACCCGGAGGGACTGACCCCGACCTGTGAGTTCCGAACCGTCACATTCCGGGCCGTATTGTTGCTGCTGCCCGAATAGAACTGGATACCCGTCAGGCAGTTCTCCGCCAGTACGTCCTCGACCAGGCTGTCCGATCCAGCAAAGCCGACCCCGCTCTCCCCAGATAGGCTCGTATCGGTTCCAAGCACCTCGAAGCCACGGAGGACGAACCCTGTCCGACCGCTCTTCAACTGGACGATTCGGCTGGATGTCCCTTTGCCGAGATTCGCGTCGATGGTCGGGCGGACACCCGGTGCGGCCTCGATTGTGAGGTCGTCGACACCGACGTTGAACCCCGCGTAGTCCCCGTCTTTCACGAGGAGGTAGCCACCCTGACCGGCCTGACTGATAGCACTACTGATGGTGTTGAACACGCTGGAGGCGGTCTCGTCGGCGTCGACGGTGACTCCGTCCCCGCCCGCGACGCGAGCGGTGTCCACCGTGTTCTCGGTAATCAGCGTGCGGAACAGTCCATCCTTCGTCGACGCACCGTTGATGGTGACCGACGTACTCTGGACCTCCAGCTTCTGGAGCCCGTTCGTCGAACCGTTGTTCTGGACCCGGTTGTCCCGGATGGAGTACTCGCCGCCACTGATGCTCCCGTAGATGACGATCCCCTCGGCGGGCGGCGCGTCGAAGTCGTTCCCGAGGAAGGTCCCGGAGCTCAGGCTCTTGATGACGGCTCCGGCCTTCTGGAACGCACTGTTGTTCACCGCAAGACCGCTGACGGCCTCCGCGTAGAGGCCTGGCGTTCCCGGCGAGTCACCGTTGATGAGCCGGACCGCTCCGTTGCGGAAGGTGCCGTCGTCGCCACGGAACTCCACCATGTACGGGAAGCTCTGGGGTGAACCGAGGGCGCCGTAGTCTGTCTCGACCTCGATGCCGTCGAAGGTGACACCGCTGGAATGGACCTGGATCAGGCCGTCGCTGGTGCCGACCTTCACATCGCCGATCTCAGTATTCTGCAGCGTGACCGACCCCGACAGCGAGGTGAACGTCAGCCCCGCCTTGTCGATGTAGAGTGCCCCGTTCTGTCCGCCGTAGCTGTACCCACTGGGGGCATTGATGATGTCGTCGCTGATGTCGTACGTGCCGGACTCGAAGCCAATCGTCGAACCGGGCTCGGCGGCCACGACCGCTTCGACAACGCTACTGAAGCGGTTGTTGTCACCACCGGTCGCGCTCGGGCTGACCACGTACTGCGGGGTCGGCGAGGACTGCCCGGCGCCGACCGGGTCCACCGTCGCGTTGATTGTCACCGAGTCGAGCAGTGCCCCATCCACGTCGTTGTTCAGGGTGTCGACGGTAGCGCCGACCCGGATCTGGCTGCCGACGCCGAGCGAAACAGCGTTGTCGACGCCTTCGAGCGACGTGTCGTCGCCCGTCGTGCGGAAGGTGACGGCGTCGGAGTCGTCCTCGAAGTAGACGTTCACCGGCTGGGTCCCTTCGTTCTGAACGACGAGTAACCCCTCTACCTCCGTGACTGCGTCCTTGTTCACGTTCGGGAGGCGGAGTTTGAGCGTTCCGTCGCTCTCCTCGGTCACGAACTCGTCCGCGTTGCTCGAATCAGCTGGAGTGATGCTCAGTAACGCACTGGCGTCACCCACAGCCGTAACGTTCGCGCTACGTCGGGCCGTCACACTACTGAACGCGCCCGTACCCGCGAGGGCGCCACTTGTCGCTGCGATTCCACCGAGACCGATCAGCACGTTGCGTCGATTGAGTTCCATTGTTGTATCGTTGTGAGGTTGGTTGGCGAGCTATCAGATGCTGAACTTCGAGGTCGCGAACGGTGAGAAGTCGACCTGGACGACGCCGTCGTCGTCGTTGGTACCGGATGCCCGGTCCCCGACGTAGGCGCCGCTGCCGTCGGCCACGGCCCCGTCGGGATCTTCGACCGGATCGTTGTCTACGACCGGTCCCTCCGACGTCCCGTCGCCGTCGATGTCGCCGAGATTGAACGTGTCCGGACCGCTCGTATCTCCCCACCAGTTGTTGGTGGCATCGAGAACGACCGGTTCGGCACCGGAACTCGGGTCGACAGCTTCGTCGACCTGGTTGATGACACCTCCCTTGCCGGTCAGGTTGTTCCGGTTGATTCGGGTCGTGCGTACGCTGTCGACATTGGTCGATCCCTCGACGACGACGCCGAAGCCCGGGAGGGTGTCTTCGCCGTCGTCCTCGTAGTTCCCGCTCCCGTCAGACCCTCCGCTGTCGGTGTCGGATGTGACGTTTAGTTCGTTGTCGAGGATATCGACATCCGTCGGAGCACCGTTCTTGCTACCCAGAGAGACGCCCTGTGCGAATTCGTTGGCGTCGGTCTTGCCGTCGTCCTTATCGAACGACGGATCCTCCGCGGGCTCGTCGACATCCGCGTTGATGTTCACCGTGTTGCCGCTGAATCTGATAGTTGAGACGTTACCCTGGGCCTGCAGGCCGTAGACAGCCGGGAACTCTCGCGAGGTGTCACTCCCGATGTTCACGTTCTTGATCGAGTTATTCCGTACCAGAAGGCCGCTGATGGGGCGTGGCGTGTTTCCGCCTGGATTGGTACCGGCGAAGATTCCCTTGGGGAAGTCTCCGCCAGTGATTCCGAAGTCTGTCGAGGGGTCGCCACCGATGGTGTTGCCCTCGATGATTACGTCCGACGCACCCTTGCCGACGGCGATACCCAGCGCGTTCGTCGAGAGGCCGGTGTCCGCGCCGACTTCCGCAATGCGGTTGTTCAAAACCGAGATTCTGGAGACGCCCTGGCCAAGGCTGATACCCGCGCTACCACCGGGATTCCGGACCTCGAACCCGTCGACGGTCACGTCGTCCGCAATGATGGTGAACGGATCTGTACTGCTCGCGCTCGAGCTCTTGACCTCCGGACGCGAGCTCCCGCTGCCGTCACGCCGAATGGTTACGTCGGGTACGTCGACTGTCACCGGGCCTAGGCCAGTCAGCCCGTCCTGCACCTCGATGGTGTCGGCCGCGGCTGAGCCACTCCGGACGGCGTCGAGTGCGTCCGCGATGGTCGCGAACGTCGTGGCGGTACTGCCGGTTCCATCCACCAGAAGCGGCCCGACCTGCGCGTTACCGCTGGGCAGGTCCGCAGCCGTGGCGTGGAAGGTGACGCTGCTGAGGATACTCAGGTCCTTGCTCGTCTTCCCCGTCGTGTCGATGACGAGGTCGATGGTCCGGCTCTCGCCGGGGATCATCTCCTGTGGGCTGTCCAGCCGCGTCCCGTCGGTCGAGCCCTCCACGGAGGCGCCGTTGACCTCGAAGGTCGCGAGGTCGCTGTTGGTCCCCGTGTCGGTCACGTAGAAGTTGACCGGCTGAGCGCCCTGGTTGGTGACCGTCAGCAGGTCCTCGAACCGGGTCCTCGCCTTCGGATTGACCTTGTCGAGCGTGACCGTGATGGTGTCCCCGTTCTTGCTCACGTACTTGTCGCCGTTCGGGCTGTTCGCCGCCTCGATTGCGAAGTACGCGCCGGCGTCGCCGGCAGTGGAGACACTGAAGCTGCGCTGTGCCTCCACGCTGGTGAACGCTCCGGTGCCAGCGACGGCGCCGCCGGCCGTTGCGATACCCCCGAGACCGATCAGCATGTTGCGTCGATTTAGTTCCATGTTACGTGCGTGCCCGACCCCCCCCACGACCGCGGCAGGACCCGGGCACCTGGCAATGAACCTGGGGGCTACCCACTTCGTATTAGGCTGCGAGAGATTCTACAGGCGAGCATAGATGCATCACAGGGAAGTATAGAAGTCTATAATGTTTCATTAAAGCAGCCTATGGTTCTTGTATTCGGATTACTGTATCAAGATATCTGATATACTTCTTCCCGGGGTGACCGAGTGTTCAGGGGGGTGTTGGCTTTCGCCGGGCGGGCATCCCCGGTCTTTGATAGATGGTTCGAGAGCACAATATTTATCCGAGGGAAAGCATCGAATTACACTGTATATTGGCGGATGGCGTCAACCGACGCTACAGAAAGCCATGGGGGGAAATCTGTCGGAACATCGGGATGAACTGTTCGATCTGCTCAGCAACAGTCGCCGGCGCTACGCGTGGCACTACCTGAAGTCGTGCGAGGGCCGCGAGGCGATACCGCTCGGTGAGGTGGCCGAGCAGGTGGCCGCCTGGGAGAACGACAAGCGGGTCGGAGAACTGGACACGGCCGAACGGAAGCGCGTCTACACGTCGCTGCAGCAGCAGCACCTGCCACGGATGGACCGGGCCGACATCGTGGACTTCGAGGACAACGAGATACGGCTCGCCGACCGGGCCGACGAGTTCGACGTCTACATCGACATCGTCGACGATGACGACATCCCCTGGAGCGAGTACTACCTCGGTCTGGGGGCGGTGTGTGCGGCGCTCATCACGGCGGTATGGGTGACGGGTATCCGGCTCCCGTTCGTCTCCGGCCTAGGCTGGGCGGCCATCGTGGTGCTGGCGTTCGTCGGCTCGGCGGCGGTCCACGTGTACATCGACCACCGGCGGAAGCTCGGCCAGTACGAGGAACCGCCGGGTGTCCGTAGCTCGCGGGAGACGGCTAACGCCGTCCCCGCCGACGACTGATGGAGGGACTCAGACGGCGCGCTGGGCTGGTACTCATCGCTGTGGGTGTCGTCCTGCTAGCCACGGCGACGTACGGATTCAGCTCCATCGCCGCCGACCGGACGGTAGACGTGGGAACCACCCCCGACAGCGGTGCGTACCTGGGCATCACGGAATCCGGCGCCGGCGAGGTCAACGTCAGTCGCTCGCCGTCACCCGACGTTCTGGACCTGACCAACAACTTCGAAGGCGATCTCTCTCGGGTCTCGGTGGCGGTCGCCTCGACCGACGGAACGGCGGTCGGCCCCGCTGACCTGGAGGCGACAGGTCCCCAATCCATCGCGGTCGGGGCGACGGGGTCTGTCTCGCTCCAGTGTGCGAGCGATAGCGACGCCGAGGAGGACGCGGTGACGGTGACCGTCGAGATTACGGCGACTGGGGAGGGCGTGTCTGTCGAGACCAGCGAGGCGGTGACGCTCGACGTGGACTGCAAGGAGTAGTCTTCCTGCCGAGGCCTAGCCAGGGGACACTACGCGGGTCGCAGCACGCGCCGCGCCCGTCAGAATCAGTCGTCGGCCGCGGCCTCGCCGCTGCCGGCCTGCATGTCGTTCTCGATGCTCGGCGGGTACTTCCCGCGCTCCAGTTTCAGGTCCGAGAGCGGCCGGGCCATGCAGGTGAGGGCGTAGTCCTCGGCCTCCTCCTCGGTCAGCCCGCGGCGGACGGCGACGGTCTGCTCGACCTCGCCCTCGAGTATCTCGGCGGAACAGGCCAGGCACATCCCGACGCGGCAGGAGTACTCCTGGGCGATGCCCTCCTCGATGCACCGCTTCAGGATGGTCTCCTTGTCGGAACAGGTGATGGTCTCGCCCGTCCCGACGAACTCGACGGTGTACTCGGTCATGTCGGGTCGTTCGACAACGCCCGACAAAACTCTTGTCGAACGAACCGGGTGTTGGACGGGGCGACGGTCCCGCCCGGGGGCCGGTAATAAAGAGTTTTGCCGGTCCGGTGACCAGGGGCGGGTATGAGTACCGACGATGCCGGGACGGCGGCGGGGACCCGGCACACGCACGAGGTCGACGTCGTCGTCGTTGGCGCCGGGACGTCGGGCTGTTACGCCGCGGCGACCATCGCGGAGGCGGGCTACGACGTGACCATCGTCGAGCGCAAGACCGCGGAGGAGGCGGGCCACATCGCCTGCGGGGACGCGCTGAAGGGGGCCGACAAGTTCCCCGAGGTCATCCCCAAGTCGAAGATCGAGCCCGCGCTGACGAACACCGTCGTCGACCACGGGCAGTTCGAGATCCCAGCCGAGGACGCCGTCCTCGACATCCCCGTGCCCGGGGAACTGGCGGTCATCGACCGGAAGCTGTACGGCGAACTCCTCATCGAGGGGGCCGAGGAGTCGGGTGTCGAGTTCCACTACGACACGGTCGTCCAGGACGTCCTGCAGGACGAGGACGGCCGTGCCACGGGCGTCACCGGCATCCGGAAGGGCGACCCCATGCGCTACGACGGCGAGCTGGTCATCGACGGCGCGGGGGCGCTGTCGATCCTCCAGGACGAGGCCGACCTCTCGGACGCGACCTTCGACACGAACGTCCGGTTCTCGCAGTTCTCGTCGGCGTACCGCGAGATCATCGAGGTCGAGGAGCCGGTCGACTACCACGACGCGCTCGTGTTCAAGCCGACGAAGCGCTCGGCCGGCTACCTCTGGTACTTCCCCCGCACGGAGACGGAGATCAACGCCGGCCTCGGCTTCCAGATGAACGAGGAGCCGATGAAGCTGGTCGACGACCTCCGCGACGACATGCGGAGCCGGCCGGAGTTCGAGAACGCCGAGGTGAAGGACAAACTCGGTGCCGCGGTCCCGACCCGTCGGCCGTACGACTCGGCCACCGCGCCCGGGTTCATGTCCGTCGGTGACGCCGCGGGCCACGTCAACCCGACCACGGGCGGCGGCATCGCGGGTGCCGCGTACGCCGGCACGTACGCGGGCGACGCAGCCATCGACGCGCTCGAACAGGGCGACGTCTCCGAGGACGTCCTCTGGTCGTACAACGAGCGGGTGATGGAGCACTTCGGCGGACGCTACGCCGCGCTCGACGTCTACAACATCTTCACGACAGCGTACGACCTGGACGACCTGATGGCGCTGCTGGCGTCGTTGCCGGCGGACAAGCTCTCCGAACAGCTCTACGACGGGAAGGCCGAGATCGGCCTCAAACTCAAGGTCCAGACCGCCATCAAGTCGTTCGGTCACTGGGGGACGCTGTACGACTTCTACCAGACGAAGAAGCTTGCGGACCGGCTGACCGAGCACTACGAGGAGTACCCGGGCGGCCCCGACGAGTTCGGCCCCTGGCAGTCGGCCCGGGACGAGATCATGGAGGACATCTACGAGACGACCGGCGCCGAGCCGAAGTACTGAGCGGCTCCGTTCTGCCGGGCGATCCGACCTGTTCAACTCGCCGAGATGTTCTACTGATGAAATACCGGTGTGTGCCGGGGTAGCGCGAGCCATTATATGCCTACTGTCGAAACCGGCGTTCGATGGCCGACACCACCGTTCCCGGAGATGAGGCCGAGGAGGAAGGGTGGCTGGTGGGCTGGTATCGGACGTACATCGGGGTTCCGCAGCGTCGAGTCGACGTGTACGTCGGGTTCGGGGTCTTCGTGGCGGGGCTGGCGCTCGCGCTCGCGGGACTGGCCCTGTTCCTCGCGGAACGGGGGATGGTCCCGGGGCGTGACTTCGCACTCCGCGAGGCCGCGTTCGCTGCCGGGGCACTGGGGCTCCCGGTCCTGTTGAGCGGCGTCGTGGTCCTCCTGCCGGGTGACCGACGGGTGCTGGCAGTCGGCGTGGGCGGCACGGCGGTCTGCCTCGTCGCCGTCGCGTTCTTCGTCTCGGTGTATCCTGGCGACTGGAACGTGACAAGCGGGCCCGACTACAGCGCACTCGGGACCGCCCTGTACGCCGCCGGCGTCGTACCTGTCGTCGCGGCCGCCGCCGCGGCCCTCGTGGGGTACCACGTCGAACGGGTGAGCGGCGCCGGCGCTGGGGAGCCCGAGGGCGAGACTGACGAGTCCGAGTCGTGGACTGCCGCGGAGATCGAGGCCGACATCGAAGCGGCACTCGCCGACGCCGAACTCTCCTGGGGCGGCGTCCCCGTCGAGGAGACCCGCAAACTGACCGTCACCGCCGACGATTCCCTGGAGGCCGGTTTCGAGGGTGCCGGGCGCGAGGCCGTCCGTTCGCAGGGGGTCGACGACGCCGTCGCCGGACTCCAGGGCCTCAAAGGTGGTACGGACCGCACAGCCCGCGGCAGCAGCACGGACGACCAGGCCGCCGCGCTCCGCGAACTCCGCGAGCAACAGGCTGCCGAACCGGAGGGTGACGGCGGCGTCATCGCCCGCGTCCGGGGGTGGTTCGACCGGACCTGACGAGCCCCCGATGTCGATTGGTGATGTGGGGGGATGGGCGAATAATCCATAAGCAACTGCTATATTTAGTCTATATATCACATTTTCAATTTCTAGTGCAAACATTTATCGTATGACGCTCGTCAGACGCTGACATGGCACGAGGAATCGATGTCGGTACCATGAACATCGTCAGCTCGCGGCAGGAGGGCGACGAGACGGTGTTCGTGGGCCAGCGGAATTCGTTCGTGGAGATCGAGTACAGCGACATGGCAAAGCGGATGCTGAGTCGGAGCGACGTGCTCCACATCCGGAAGGGTGACGAGGTGTACGTCGTCGGCGACGACGCGCTCACGTTCGCGAACGTGTTCAACCAGGAGACCCGCCGGCCGATGAAGCGGGGCATCCTGTCCAACGACGAGCAGTCGGCCATCCCGATGATCAAGCTCATCATCGAGCAGGTGGTCGGCGAGCCCGAACACGACGGCGAGCGGGTGTTCTTCTCGACACCGGCCGATCCCATCGACTCGGAGGTGTCGACCCTGTACCACCGCAAGACCCTGGAGTCGTTCCTGCAGGACCAGGGGTTCGACCCCGAGCCCATCAACGAGGGGATGGCGGTCATCTACTCCGAGCTCGCGGACTCGAACTTCACCGGGCTCGGTATCAGCTTCGGCGCCGGCATGACCAACGTCTGCCTGGCGTACTACGCGGTCCCGGTGATGACGTTCAGCATCGCCCGCGGGGGCGACTGGATCGACGAGCAGGCGGCCCGCGCGACGGGCACGAGCGTCGACAAGGTGACCGCGGTCAAGGAGGACGAGTTCCGCCTCGACTTCACGACCGACGCGGGCGGTGTCGAGGGTGCACTGTCCATCTACTACGACAACCTGCTCGACTACGTCATCGAGAACATCCGCGCGGAACTCGACGAGGAGGATGTCGAGGAGGGGCTCGATGTCCCCGTGGTCGTTACGGGGGGTACCTCGAGTCCGCCGGGGTTCGAGGAGCTGTTCGAGGAACGACTCTCGGAGGGGGGCCTCCCGTTCGACGTCAGCACCGTCCGCCGGGCGGAGGAACCGCTGTACAGCGTCGCGCGGGGGGCGCTGGTCGCCTCCAGGACCGAGGAGGAGTCCGACCCGGAGGACAGCCCGAGCGCGGATACCGACGAGGACACCGATATCGAGGCCGAGGCCGATGGCGGTCGGGTTCTCGAAGAGGAGTAGCTCGACACCATCGTCGCTGTTCTCTCACCGCCCGCGAGCGACCGCGTCGTCCACTGTCGCGGATTCGACGACCAGCTCTCGACGCCGATTCGCGGTCAGCTATCGATGCTCTCGTCCTGCTCCTCGCGGAAGCGTGCCAGCGCTTCGGCCCAGTCCTCGCCCGGTCGCCGCTCGACGTGCAGGTCGAGCGGGCTGTCGAGATAGCCACACGTCTCGCAGGCGACCGTCTCCCCGTCGCCCCCGGCGACGGCGAACGCGACGAGGTCGCTCCCACAGCGGGGACACTCCATGCCGGACCCTTGGGGCGCGGGTACAAACCAGTTCGCACGGCCACGACGCTCCCGGCCCGTGCGCCCCGGAACGGTAATCCGTTGGCCCCTCCTTCTCGCGTCCATGAGCGAGGACGGCCGGAGCGTGACCCTCGTCGTCCGCGGCGCGGAGAAACGCGACGCTGGGCGCGGGGTCGCTCGACTGCCCGAACACGCCCGCCGGGCACTCGGGGTCCTCAGCGGCGACACCGTCGTCGTCGAGGGCACGCGCCCGACGGTGGCGAAGGTGTGGCCCGGGGGTGACGCCGAGGGCATCCGCATCGACGCTGACACCCGGGCCAACGCCGGTGTCAACATCGGTGACGAGGTGACAGTTCGACCGGTGGCCGTGGCGGACGCCGACGAGGTGACGCTGGACGTCCCCGTCCAGGTGGACGAGGACACGCTGGACGCACTCCGGCGTGACCTGCTCGATCGCCCGCTGCGTGCGGGGGAGACGGTCCGTCTGGAGCGACTCGGCGCCCGAGCCGACATCCGTGCGACCGATCCCGACGGAACGGTCCGCGTGACCGACCGGACGGACGTGCGTGTCGTCTCCCATCCCCAGCCTGAGACCGGAGGGGAATCCGGGACGGAGCGAGCGGATTCCCCGTCATCCGGCCGCGGTCCCAGGGCGGATCGCGACGGCAACCGCGGCCGGACCACCGTCGAGACGGGGAGTCCCGCGTCGGAAGAGACCGGCGCCGGCCTGAGCGTCACCTACGAGGACATCGGGGGTCTGGACGAGGAGCTCGACCTCGTCAAGGAGATGATCGAGCTCCCACTGTCGGAGCCCGAACTGTTCCGCCAGCTCGGCATCGACCCGCCGAAGGGCGTGCTCCTGCACGGTCCGCCGGGGACCGGCAAGACCCTCATCGCGCGGGCCGTTGCCGGTGAGGTGGATGCACACTTCGAGACCATCTCCGGCCCGGAGATCGTCTCGAAGTACAAGGGCGACAGCGAGGAGCGCCTCCGCGAGACGTTCGACCGCGCGGAGGCCAACGCCCCGGCCATCGTCTTCATCGACGAGATCGACTCCATCGCCGGCGCTCGTGACGAGGACGCGGACATGGAGAACCGCCTGGTCGCCCAGCTGCTGACGCTGATGGACGGCCTCGACGACCGGGGCGAGGTCGTCGTCATCGGCGCGACCAACCGGGTCGACAGCATCGACCCGGCGCTCCGGCGGGGCGGCCGGTTCGACCGTGAGATAGAGATCGGCGCCCCACGTGCCGAGGGGCGCCGGGAGATCCTGGACGTCCATACCCGAGGGGTGCAGCTCGCGGACGATGTCGACCTCGACACGTACGCGGCGCGCACCCACGGCTTCGTCGGGGCGGACCTCGCGTCGCTGGTGAAGGAGGCCGGGATGGTCGCCCTGCGGGACCGAGCGAACCGTGACCCGCTGCAGGTGACGAAGGCCGACTTCGAGGCCGCGATGAACGCGGTCGAGCCCAGCGCCATGCGCGAGTACGTCGCCGAGGCACCGGATACGACGTACGCGGACGTGGGCGGGCTGGACGAGGCCAAACAGACACTGCGGGAGGCCGTCGAGTGGCCGCTCCAGTACGGCGCCCTGTTCGAGGCGACCCGCACCGACCCGCCGTCTGGGGTGCTGCTGTACGGTCCACCGGGGACGGGCAAGACCCTCCTCGCGCGGGCGCTGGCCGGCGAGTCCGAGGTCAACTTCATCGCGGTCGACGGGCCGGAACTGCTCGACCGCTACGTCGGCGAGTCCGAGAAGGCCGTCCGCGAGGTGTTCGACCGCGCGCGACAGGCTGCTCCGTCTATCCTCTTCTTCGACGAGATCGACGCCGTCGCCGGTGCCCGCGGCTCCGGCCAGCACGAGGTGACGGAGCGTGTCGTCTCCCAGCTCCTGACGGAGCTCGACGGGCTCGAGGACAACCCGAACGTGGTGGTCCTGGCCGCGACCAACCGCCGGGACGCGCTCGACCCGGCGCTCCTCCGTCCGGGACGCCTCGAGGAGCACGTCGAGGTGCCGGCGCCAGATGCCGAGGGCCGCCGGGCCATCCTCCGGGTCCACGGGCGGGGGAAGCCGTTCGCCGACGACGTCGACCTCGACGAGTTCGTCCCCGTCACCGAGGGGTTCTCCGGGGCCGACCTCGAGGCTCTCGTCCGGACGGCGTCGATGCGGGCCATCCGCGAGTTCGCGAGCGAGATGGGGCCGGAAGCCGCGAACGAGCGGGCCGACGAGGTCCGCATCACGCGGGCGCACTTCGAGCAGGCGCTGGAGTCCGTGGAGCCGTCGCTCGGGGACTGAGGCAAGCAGGCGGCACCGCTCCCGAACGCCGGACCGTGGCACCGCGCTGGCGGAACCGACCGTGGCGTGGCGTCCACCCCGGTCGGGTCGGCGGCCCGGCGCTGACTCGTCAGGGCACGCGCGGTCTCCTGCGGAATCGCATTTGGATGCTCGGGTGGGTCAGCGCTTCTCCAGTCTCGCGCGGTAGTGGACGGCCTCCTCGTCGCTCCGGGTGTCGGCCAGCCACCAGTCCGTCCCGACGGTGGCCTCGCGGAGCCGTTCCGGACCGAACAGACAGAAGAGGAGCGTCTCGCCCACCTCGCCCTCGTACTCGAAGTGGAAGACCCGATGGGCCAGCCCCCGCTCCGGGCGCTCCCGGTAGCCGAGCATCTCCTCGGGGTCGACGTTCGCGGGGTCGTAGCTGTCGATGACGGCCGTCGCCCCGTACGTGGTCACGGCCGAGAGGTCGTTCAGGAACGCACGGAGTCCGGCCATCGACCCGGACAGACTGACCTGCGTGCCGATGGCGAGCGCACTCTCGAAGCGGTCACGCGGGAACGACTCCCGCAATGCGAACATGTCCGCGACGCGAGCGTCCTCGACGCCGCGGTCCTCGGTGACCGCCACCAGGTGTTCGCTCACGTCCGTCGCGACGGTCTCGAACCGCTCCTGGAACGCCAGCGCGTGCCGGCCCGCGCCACAGCCGAGGTCGACCAGCGGGCCATCCAGCGCCTCGGCGAGCCAGGGATCCTCCTCGGGGTCGAACTCGCCGAAGTAGAACGCTTCGATGGGATGCTCGAACGTCTCCGCGCCGTCGCGCTGGACGAGTGGCGACTCGCGGGTCCCCTCGTGATGGTCACGGACCGCACGACCGAACGGGTCGGGCATGGTCGGAGGACGATGCCTCGGGTTATTGAGCGGTTCCCCGCCATGTGGGGCTCTCACACCACGGCCGGGGGAGACGACGTGGGGAAGACATATGCTGGGTGGGCCGCGACTCCTCGCCGATGCCCCGTCTCCCAGCCCTCCTCCTGGTCGGGACCATCCTGCTCGCAGGCTGTACCGGGTTCGCGCCGACCGACGGAGCGCCCTCCCCGACAGCCTCCCCGACCACGACGCCGACCGACACCGCCACGCCAGACGACACCGCCACGCCGGACGACACCGCCACGCCGACCCGCGACTCGACGCCGGGAACGCCGCACTACGGGCCGGAACCGGACCACGAGGTCGTGGTCGTGAACCGCCTCGACGGTGAGGCTACCATCCACGTCCGGGTAATCCGCGAGGCGACGAACGGGTCCGTCCACGACGAGTCCGTGACGCTTCCGCCCGGTGAGCGCGTCGTCTACAACACGAAGCAGGCCGACCCGGACGGCATCGAGGAGTTCCGGGTCGTCGGCGAGCGCGGCGGCGACCGCGCCTCGGTCACCATCGAGACCAGTGAGTGCTACGGCGACGCCATCGTCTCGGCGACCGATGACGGTGGTGTGGACGCGACCTACAGCGTCTGCTGACTCAGTCCCAGAACGACTTCGTCCGGGCGTACTGGCGCTCCTTCGTGAGGATGTCCCGGTAGAAGTCGTCCTCGTTCTCGCGGAGCTTGTTGATGACCTGCGCCGCGTTGTGCGGTCCCACCCCTCGGGCGGCCAGCGCGATGACCGCCTGTTTCCCGTGGCTCTGGACCAGACTCGCCGCGCGGTAGGCGCGCTCGGTCTGCTTCTCCTGCTCCTCGTCCTTCTCGTTCGCGCGGACGGCCTGCACCACCTCGTCGGCCCACGGGTTGAGTGCGGCCACCCGCGTCGAGCCACACTCGGGGCACTCGGGCTGGTCGGGGACGCGTTTCACCTGCTGGCGGCGGTCCCACCCCTGGCAGTGGCAACAGAGGAGGATGACGCGGTCGTTCTGCAACCGCTCCCTGACGGTCGCGATGACGCTCGCGTCGGCGTTCTCCGGGGCGAGCAGCTCGCGCCCGGAGGAGCGGCCGCCGAGGCCGATGGGGGTTCGGTCGCCGTGGACGGTGACCTCGATGGGGACGAGGCCGTCGCCCCCGGGGTCCGGGGTGTCGTCGCTCCCGGCCTGCACCCGCCGGAGCACGTCCGCGGCCCGCCCGACCGCGAGGTCCTCGTGGAGCGTCTCCCGGACGGCCTCGTCGTAGACGGGCGAGTCCTTCAGCGCCTCTAGCAGGCGTGAGCGGCCGAAATTGGCGGCGCCCGCCCCGCGATACCGCTTGAGCGCGCCGAACTTCGCGGCGACCTGCGCGAGCTTGAACTTCAGCGAGTCGGCGTTCTTCAGGCTCAACTCCACGAGTGGCCGGAGGTGGTCTGGGTCGGTGGTCTCCAGTTTCTCCACCACGTCGCTGGCCCGGATGCCGCCGGGCACCTCCAGTTCGATGCGGTACGGGTCCACCTCCATCGCCACGCTCGACCCCGACTGCTGGCCCAGCAGGGCCGAGAGCACGCGCCCCAGCGTCTCGTTCGTCCGGTGGCCGAAGGCGGCGTTCAGCACCACCTCGCGGGCCTTGAACTCGACGACGACGTGCGACGGTCCGGGCACGGGGGCGTCTGCCTCGACGTGGTCGGCGACCTGTTCGAGGGCGGAGTGTGCGGTGTGGTGGTCGGTCGGGTACGTCTCGGCCAGCCACGCGGCCACCTGGTCGTGCGAGTCGCCGCGCTCGAACCGCCGTGCTGCTTTCTCGCGCAGGCGGGCGACGTGCTGGGCCACGTCGTACGGCACGGGAATCTCCTGGCCGACCCAGGAGGGGACCTCGCCGCCGGGGTCCTCGACGGGCGTGACCTTCACCGCCTCTTCCTCCTCGTCGACCTCGGTGATGCGCCACATCTCGCCGCCCTGGATGAACACCTCGCCCGGCCCGGCGAAGTTGACGACGAAGCGCTCCGCGAGGGTTCCGACCGTCCGCCCGGAGGCCATGTCCTCGACGGTGTAGTTGGCCTCGTCCGGGATCATCGAGAGGTTGGCGTAGAAGTACTGCCACGTCCCCCGCGACTTCTCCAGCCGGTCGGCCTCCTCGTCGAGCCAGAGGACGCGGTTCTCGCTCAACTCGCGGACGACCTCCTTGAACTCGGCCTCGTCGAGGTCGCGGAAGGGGTAGGCTCGCGTGATGATCTCGTAGGCGCCCCGCGCCGAGATCTCGCCGAAGCCCATCAGCAGCCCACAGATCTGGTTCGCGACCGTGTCCAGCGAGCCGTGGTGGATGCGTGCCGGCTCCACGTCGCCGTCGAGGGCGCGCTCCGTTATCGCGAGCGCCTCGAACGTGTCGTCCGGGCGCGTCGTGATGACCGTCCCCGAGGAGACGGCGTCCCGGCGGTGACCCGCCCGGCCGACGCGCTGGAGCAGCCGGCAGACCTGCCTCGGTGACTGGTACTGCACGACGTGGTCGATGTGGCCCACGTCGATGCCGAGCTCCATCGAGGAGGTGCAGAGCAGCCCGTCCAGGTCGCCGGCCTTGAACCCGTCCTCGACGTCGATGCGGGCCTCCTTCGAGAGCGAGCCGTGGTGGATGCCGATGTTCGTCCCCAGTTCCTTCAGCCGAGACCCCAGCGCCTCTGCGGTCTGGCGGGTGTTGACGAAGACGAGCGTCGCCTCGTGCTCGCGGACGAGGTCGTCGATGACGCGGACGTGGCTCGCGACGTTCGCCTCGGTCATCAGCTGTCCCGACAGCTTCTCGTCGCGCTCGGTCACCTCGGGTTCGCGGACCGTGATGTCGAGCCGCGAGCCCACGTCCACCTCCACGATTGTCGGCTCGGCGCCGCCGGTGAGGAAGCGCCCCACCTCCGCAGGGTCACCCACCGTGGCCGAGAGCCCGACGCGCTGGAAGCGGTCGGCGTACTCCCGGAGGTGTTCGAGGCCGATGGTCAACTGGGCACCCCGTTTGGCGGCCGCGAGTTCGTGGACCTCGTCGATGACGACGTGCTCGACGTCCGCCAGCGCCCGCCGGAGCTTCTTGCCCGTGAACATCGCCTGCAGCGTCTCCGGCGTCGTCACCAGCACGTCCGGTGGGTTGTCGGCCTGCTTGCTTCGCTGGTAGTCCGTGGTGTCGCCGTGCCGGACATCGACGTCGACGCCGAGCGTGTCGCCCCACCACTCCAGTCGTTCGCGCATGTCGCGGTTCAGCGCGCGAAGCGGCGTGATGTAGAGCGCCTGCACGCCGTGGGTGTCCTCGTCGGTCCGCTCGCGCCGCTCGACGATGGCGGAGAGGACCGGTAGCATCGCGGTCTCGGTCTTGCCGGTACCGGTCGGCGCGACGACGAGGCAGTCCTCGCCCCGCGCCAGCGGCGGGATGGCGCGGCGCTGTGGCTCCGTCGGCGTGCTGAAGCCGCGCTCGGAGAGGGCCGCCCGAACGTCCGCGTGCAGATGGGTGAACGCGTCCGCGCCCGCGACCGGCTCCGGTTCGCTCACTACTCGCTACGTGGGGTTGCGGGCTCTTGAGGGGTGTGGTCGCCGGAGGATGTCGGATGCTGTGGCAAGTCGCTTCGGCAGACGCTGTCTCGAACGTGACTCATAACTTCGTAGGATTTGTCATAAAGGAATTGTGTTCTTGATTTCCTCTCAAATATTCGAATTCTGTATATCTGGGCGGTTGGAGATATCGCGGGCGCTTCCGGCGTCGCGGACTCCGTGGAACCGTCGGGGCCCCATCGCCGTCACTACAACCTGGGTTTGTCCCTACGGAGCGTATTAGGCTCCGCTCGCACACAGTGCAATCATGACTGCCGACGAAGGGAGACCGCCCCCGAACCGAGCCGACGTCCTGGCCACCTTCCGCACCGTGGTTCTCGGCTCGAACCGAGGGGCCCCTCGACGGACTGTACTGATCGGCCTGGGACTCGGACTCGTTGTGCTGACCTTCCTGGCGTACGAGCTCGATATCTTCTATGACTCCGGTGGTGTCGTCTTCATCCCGTTCCACGCCGCCCTCGTCGGGCTGGCCGCCGCGTTCTGGACGGGATACAGTCGAACTGGACTGCTCTCCGGATGGGCACTCACGTTCCTTTCGTTCCTCGGCTGGCGGGCGGAGTGGGCGACGGAGATATCGCCTCGGCCACCCGTCGAGCGCGTAGCCTACGTCGTCCGGCCGGACGGCCTGGTGGCTCTCGCCATCATCGGGTTGGGAGTGGCGGCCATCGGGTTCACCGCTGGCGCGCTGACCAGAAGAGGGATCGACGCAGTGCGAACCGGGTCGCGAACGGCCAGCGACACCTGACTCGGCGCTTCAGGGGTATCCGCCCGCTCGATCAGGGACGGATACCCCATCACGGCCGCGGCTGCCGATGATGGATCGGGGGGTTCGGCAGGGCCCCGGCGGCAACATCGTGAG
Source organism: Haloglomus litoreum (assembly GCF_029338515.1). Lineage (GTDB taxonomy): Archaea > Halobacteriota > Halobacteria > Halobacteriales > Haloarculaceae > Haloglomus > Haloglomus litoreum. The sequence continues at coordinate 1,607,137 of NZ_CP119988.1, forward strand.
TGGGTGCGACGGTTCGGAGGCAGCCCCGCTGCCGTCATCCACCAGGGCGGACTTCCGTCCCTCGCTACTCCGTCGTGACGAGCAGCACCGCCACCACCGCCAGGGCGATGCCCAGTCCCTTCCGGAGCGTGAGCGACTCGTTCAGGAAGGCGATGCCGACGAGCGAGGACGTGACGAGGAACATCCCGAAGACCGGCACGACGACCGAGACGGGGCCGGCCTTCAGGGCGCGGTAGTAGGCGATGATGCCGACCGAGAGACAGACTCCGGCCCCGAGGACGTAGACGCGGTCGGGGTGGGTCAGCGTCCGGGTGACCGAGTCCCCGGCGTACAGCGTCAGGCCGAGGGCGGCGACGGCGAGCATCCCGTTCGTGACGGCGGCGACGGCGTCGCTTGAGAGGTCCCGCGTGGCGAGTTTCGTCAGCGGGGAGACGAGCGTGTACGCCGCGAGCGCGACGAGCGAGTAGCCGAGGTAGCCGATGTTCACACCCGCGCTGGGCGTGCCGCCCCCTTAGCCGCCGGGGGTACGCCGGATGGCCAACACGCTTTACAGCCGCGAAGAAGTATCGCACGTAACTGTGGTGTCAACGAAGGTCGCGGCAGCGGTCGGTGGAATCGTACTGCTGGCTGCCGCCGGTGGGGGGGCAGCGCTGTACTTCACTGGTGGTGATCTCTCGTTCGAGCAGCCGGTCGTCGAGTCGGTCCAGACGGACTTCGGCACCGTCACCGAGGAATCGACCGGCGTCGAGACCGAGGTGGTGGTGACCAACCCCAACAACCAGTCGTTCCCGGGCGCGGCGAGCCTCGACTACCAGATCTACATGAACTCGGTCCGGGTCTCCGACGGGTCCGAGGGCGGCATCGGCCTCGACCCCGGCCGGAACGTCATCAACTTCACCGCCCAGCTGGACAACTCGCGCATCCCTGCCTGGTGGGTCACCCACGTCAACAACGACGAGCGGACGGTCGTCTCCACGCAGGCACGCGTCGGCGTGGCCGGGTTCGGCGCGTCGCTCCCGCCGCAGAACCGCTCCATCGAGACGGACCTGCTCGGCGCGTTCACCAACGACTCCTCGAGCACGGTCGCCATCGCCGACCGTGAGATCATGTCCGTCTCGAACCAGCGCGCCGAGTGGGGGACCGCCGACGCCGAGGAGACGCCCATCGCCTTCTCGGTCGACCTCTCGAACGTCCACGACCGCGATGTCAGGCTCGACGGCACGGAGTACCGCATCGTGATGAACGACGTGGTCGTCGGCGAGGGCCGGACGAACGACTCCATCGTCCTCGAACCCGGCGAGTCGGACACCTTCACCGCGAACGCGGCGCTGGACACGCCCCGGATGGAGCAGTGGTGGGTCACGCACCTGCGCGACTCGCAGACGACCGACCTCCGGGTGGAGGTGTTCGGGCTGGTCCGGGACGACGGCGAGCTCAAGCGGGTCCCGCTGAACGTCTTCGACCGGCGCATCCGCTTCGAGACGGATTTCCTCGGCGACGAGCCGACCCAGGTCACGGAGCTCCCGGCCGAGGACGGCGTCGCGCCGGAGTTCGGCGAGCCGGAGGTCACGGACACGACGAGCCGCTGGGGCGGCGTGACCGAGGACACGACCGAGATCATCACCAGCGTCGACGTCCGGAACCCGAACGAGGGCGAGTTCAACGACCTGCTCTCGCTCCGGGTCAACCAGACGACCACCGTCAACGATGTCCCGTTCGCGCGTGACACCTCGACGGTCGAGGAGCTGCCCGCGGGCAACAGTTCGTTCACCATCAGCGCGCTGGCGGACAACGACGCCGTCCCGCGGTGGTGGTCGCGCCACATCAACAACGGCGAGCGCTCGACCGTCGTGACGGCCGCCAGTGGGACCGCCGACATCGCGGTCACGACGCTCCCGGTCGACCTGCCGGACCGGCGGACCACCCAGGAGACCGACATCCTCGCCTCCATCGAGAGCGAGGAGAACCGCGCCGTCAGGACCGAGGGCGGCCAGCGGGTCCTGACCATCCTGGACACGCAGGCCGAGTGGGGCGAGTCAACGCCCGAGCGCGCACCCCTGCTCGTGACGGCCCAGGTGCGCAACGAGCAGGTCGCCCCGATCACCATCGAGCGACTCGACTACGTGGTCGACCTCAACAGCGTGACCATCGCGGACAACTCCACCGCGCGGTCGTACAACCTGGGCCCCGGCGCCACCCGCGACATCACCTTCCGGATCTACCTGGACAACCAGAAGATGGACGAGTGGTGGCCGACCCACGTCCGCAACGACGAGGTGACCCGGATGACGACCAACACGACGGCCGTCGTCGACACGCCCGACGGGACCCGGCGCGCCACCTTCGACATCTTCGGCAACGGGACCACCATCGAGACGGACTTCCTCGGCACGAAGGGCGACGCCGACGACGGGAGCGGTACGGACGGCTCCGCGTCGCTCGCGCCGCCGCCCACGGCCGCGACGGCCGACTGAGGCGGGCCCTCTCGACGCCGTTGCGCGGAGCGATTCCTCTCAGGAGGACGAGGCAGGCGAAGCGGATGCTGGGCTGGGGGAGTCCGAACGGAGTTGGTCAGAAGGACGACTCGATTCTGCGGGCGGGGCTGGAGGGCGCAGTCGCCGCTGGAGCGCTCAGTCCGCGGAGACGTTGAGGCGCTCGCGGGAGGTCGTCCGGGCGGTCGGGGTCTGTCCGAGGCGTCGGGCGGCCCGCTCGATACGGTCCGTCGAGACACCCGCCTGCCGGGCGGCCGTCTCCAGGTCCAGTGTCCCACCTGTGTACAGCGCCATCGCCGTTCGCACCGCGTGCTGGTGCATGTCCCTGCCCAGAGGATGTGGCATAATAAGAATATCGTGAGATAATATATCACTAAGGGACATTATATGTCAGACAAGCGGCTGCAGAATCGTTATACTACACGGTCTATCATGGCCGATATACAAGGGTGAGGCTCACCCACACGGAGAGCTGATTCGCCGGCCCGGTCCCGGGGCCGGACGGGGCAGTCCGGTCAGTCCTCGTCGAGCGCGGCGACCGCGTCCAGCGAGATGCCGATGGCCCGCTCGACGTTGTTCCGTGCCTTCTCGGGCAGTTCCTCCTCGTCCGTCGCGCCCTTCTGGGTCCCCTCGACGAGGTTCCCGTCGACGGTGCAGATGGCCCCCGCGTCCAGCCCCTTCCGGCGGGCCAGGGTGAACAGCGCGGCGGCCTCCATCTCCACGCAGAGCAGTCCGGCGGCCTCCCACCGCTCGACGTACTCCTCGGTCTCGGCGTAGAACGCGTCGTCGGTCGCGATGGGACCGACGTGGACGTCCTCGTCGCGTGCCCGGGCGCCGGCCAGCAGCGAGGTGACGACCTCGTGGGTCGCGACCGCCGGGACGGTGGCGTCCTCGTACCGCTTGGTGGTCCCCTCGTCCTTCGCGGCAGCCGTCGCGACGACCATGTCGCCGATCTCGATGCCGCGTTGGAGCGCGCCGGTCGTCCCCACGCGGATGAACGTCTCCACCCCGACGTTCGACAGCTCCTCGACCGCGATGGCCGTGGAGGGTGCGCCGATCCCCGTCGAGCAGAGCGTCAGGTCGACGCCCTCGTAGGTGGCGTTCACGACGCGGTACTCCCGGTTCTCGGCCACAGTCTCGTGGCTGTCGCACTGTGCGGCGATGCGCTCGACCCGGCCGGGATCGCCCGGCACCAGAGCGATGTCGTTCACGTCGCCCGGCTCGCAGAGGATATGCGGCTGCTTGGCCATGGGCCCGCTCCACGGCCGGGCGACAAAAGTCCGGGCGGTCCCGGCTCCGGTGGCTCAGGTGACGCGGAACCCGAGCAGACCCCAGACCGCCATGCTGGCCGTGAAGATGGCGACCGACGCACCGATGCCGAAGGCCGGATGGACCGCGTACAACGTATCGACGGCGTCGGCGACCCACCAGCCAGCGAAGTCGAACGGGCCGGTCCGGAGGTAGGCGTAGGCCACGCCGAACAACAGGCCGAAGCCGGCGCCCATGAGCGCGCCGAACAGGCCACGGCGGGCGGGTGGTTGCTCGCGGAGGGACACACGTCGTCGCACGGACCTGGTCGGAAAAAGTCCGTCGTCAACCGGGCGCAATCATCACCCGAGTACGACCGTCAGCACCGGGAGGATGAGTGTCAGCGCGGCGGTGTAGACCGCGGCCGAGATGGCCCAGTCGTTGCGTACCTGCCGGGCCCGGCTGGCGGCGTCCTTGCCGAACAGCGGGAGGACGACGTACGCGAAGAAGAGGAAGAGGACCGAGAAGGTCACCATGGCGGCGATGAAGTGCGGGACGATGAGCAGACCCGTCCCGACGAGTACGAGGTTGAACCCCGGGGCGCCGCCCTGCGCGGCGACGACCGTCTCGATGCCCTCCGCCGCCAGGACGAACCCGACGCCGGCCAGCGTGCCCGCGGCGTAGTGGACGAGGCTGGCCAGGCCCGCGGAGACCTCCGAGAGCGCCTCGCCGGTGAGCGCGCCGGCGGCGACGAACGGCGGCGTGCTGCCCTCCGGGAGCCGCTGCATCGGCAAGTTCATCAGGATCGTCGCGAGCAGTCCCGCGAACGCGCCGACTCCGATGGCGGCTTGCAACCCCAGCGTCGAGCCGACGTGCGCCACGACGAACCAGCTCATACTGTCTCCGCCTCGCCGCTGCACAAAAGCGCTCACGGTTCGGCACGGTCCTGTGGCGTGGGACCACAACCAGCGACCACGGCGGGTGTGGTCCGGCGGCTACGGGGGGAGCCGTGCTATTCGAGCAGCTGTTTCGTCTTCCGGTGCCGCCCCGCGAACATCGGCTCGAAGCCGATGTCGCCGAACGGTTCGGCCAGCCGGCCGAGCGGGCCACCCGGGAGCCGGTAGCGGACCCGGTCCCGGCAGATGGTCTCGCCGTCGTCGGCGTAGAACAGGTGCGTGTGCTCCCACTCGGGGAACGGGCCGTCCTCCATCGTGTCGACGAAGTAGGCCGCGCCGTCGTGGGCCTCGCGGGCACGGATGACGGAGGTCCAGGTCTGTCGTGGCCCGACGTCGAACGGGCGCATCGACATATCGATGCGTGCGCCCGTCTCCAGCACCTCCGGGTCCGGCTCGCCGTCGGGACCGACGACCCGCTCGACCCGCAGGTTCATGAAGTCCGGCGTGAGCGCCTCCAGTCCCGAAACCCGGGAGTGGAACTCCCACACCTCGTCCAGCGGGGCGGCGACACGCGTCGTCCGCTCGTAGGTCGGCATGGCTGGAAGTAGGTGCGGGCGGCGGATAACGGTGACCGTCGCGGCCAACGCGAGCGGCCGATTCGCCGGTGCGCCACGACGGAGAGCACCGTGGGTGCAGCTACTTCTTCTCCTCTCCCAGCGTACGGGGGTATCATGACGGAGATACCTGCGGAGTACATGGACCTGTTCGAGACGCGGTCGTTCGCGTTCGTCGCCACGTTGCTCCCCGACGGAGCCCCGCACGTGACACCGACGTGGGTCGATTTCGACGGTGAACACGTGCTCGTGAACACGATACGTGACAACCGCAAGGACCGGAACATCCGAAAGGACCCTCGCATCACACTGGCTATCGCCGACCCCGAGAACCCGTATCGATACCTCTCTGTTCGCGGTGAGGTCATCGAACGACGGGAGGACGGTGCCCGCGAGCACCTGGACCAGCTGGCCGAGCGCTACACGGGCGAGGCGAAGTACCCTGGCCCGGGTGGGCAGGAGCGGGTCGTCCTCGTCATCCGCCCCGACGCGGTGAGCGGGCAGTCGCCGCCGGCACGGAACCAGTGACTCGGAGGGTCGTGGATATCCGCCGTAACCCTGTGGATACGGGCGAGCGCAGCGAGCGCGTTTCACTTCCGTCGGAGCGAGCTCCGACGACGTTCGGGCTGTCGCCCTCACCGCTGGCGACCCCTGGGAGCCAGCGGCATTTTTCTGAACGTTTTTTGCGCCGAGCGATTTCTCGGCGGAGCCGAGAAATGTATCGCTGGCGGCCACGCCGCCAGTCGGTACCCGGGGCGTCAAAAAAGCTCTATTTCAGCCGTTCCTGGAGGAAGGACGGGTGGGCCTCCGTGACCCCCGCGATGGTGAGGATGTCGTCGGCGATGACCTCGCCGAGGGCGTCCCCGTCGGCGGCACGCACCTCGGCCATCAGCGTGTGGTCGCCGCTGGAGGAGTACAGCGCCTCCACCGCGTCGAGGTCTTTCAGGGCGCGGGTCGCCTCGACGTAGGACTCGCTGGCGACCTCGATGCCGACCATGGCGATGGACTGGCCCGAGAGCTTCTTCGGGTCCACGTCGGCCGAGTAGCCGACGATGACGCCCTCGGATTCGAGGCGGTCGATGTACTTGCGGACGGTCGGCTTCGAGACGCCGGCCCGGTCCGCGATCTCGGCGTAGGAGGCCTGTGCGTCCTCCTCCAGGACGGACAGGATCCGGTCCTCCGTGGACTCCGCGCTCATACCCTAGTGTTTGCCGCCGCCGAAAAACCTCTTTCGGAAACGTAAACCGAAGTTGGTGCCCATCGCGCCATCCGCTCGCCACCTGCCCTCCACCCGCTTGCCATCCGCTCACGGCAACGCTCGGCCGGGTCGCGGCGGTTCCGTCGCCGTAGGCTCGGCCCCCTCTTCCGCCGGATTCCGGTGGGAGCCCCCGGTGTGTGAGTCCCGCCCACCGAGAAGCCTTAAAGGGGGCCGTCACGAACGACCTCGCATGCAGCACGTGACGATTCCGCAGGACCGCGTCGGCGTCCTCATCGGCGAGGGGGGCGAGACGATGCGGGAGATCGAGTCCCGTGCCGAGGTCCGCCTCGACATCGACAGCGAGACGGGCGCGGTGCGGGTGGAGACGGTCGGCGACCCGGTGAAGGGGCTGAAGGGGCCGGACATCGTGAAGGCCATCGGCCGCGGGTTCTCGCCGGAGGCGGCCCTCTCCCTGCTGGGCGGCGATATGCGGATGCTCGACCTGGTCGACCTGAGCGCGGCCACCCGCAACGAGAACGATCTCCGCCGGCAGAAGGGTCGGCTCATCGGGGAGGACGGCCGGACCCGCCAGCTGATGGCCGAACTCTCCGGCGCCGAGGTCGTCATCTACGGGAAGACGGTCGGCATCATCGGCGAACCCGAGGAGGTCGACGTCGTCCGGTCGGCCGTGGAGATGATCCTCGACGGGGCGCCACACGGTGCGGTCTACTCGTTCCTCGAGCGCAAGCACAACGAGATGGAGACCAAGGGCATCGAGTACCACGAGTTCCCCGGCGGCGAGGAGTCCGTCGGCGCCGAGGCGACCGGCGACCCCGGCGAGGCCGAGGGCGGCCGCTGAGCGGACATCGGCCGCCCGTTCACGGGCCGCCGGCCGGTATATAAATACAGGTTCGTCACTCCCTGCCACACGGCCAGACGACGGTCCGTGAGGCGGTTTTCCACGCCGGTACAGAAGCTTTTATGTAGAACCACAAACAACGGTTCGACCGACTATGGCTCAGCAGATGGGTAACCAGCCCCTCATCGTACTCAGCGAGGACAGCCAGCGGACCTCCGGGCGTGACGCCCAGTCGATGAACATCACGGCAGGGAAGGCAGTCGCCGAGTCCGTACGCACGACACTCGGCCCGAAGGGGATGGACAAGATGCTTGTCGACTCGACGGGCAACGTCGTCGTCACGAACGACGGCGTGACCATCCTCAAGGAGATGGACATCGAGCACCCCGCGGCCAACATGATCGTCGAGGTCGCGGAGACCCAGGAGGACGAGGTCGGTGACGGGACCACCACCTCCGTCGTCATCGCCGGCGAACTCCTCGCGAAGGCCGAGGACCTCCTCGAGCAGGACATCCACGCCACCATCCTCGCGCAGGGGTACCGCCAGGCCGCCCAGCGCGCGAAGGAGATCCTGGAGGAGAACGCCATCGAGGTCTCCGCGGACGACACCGAGCATCTCGAGCAGATCGCCGCCACCGCGATGACGGGCAAGGGCGCCGAGAACGCGCGCGACACCCTCTCCTCGCTCGTCGTGAGCGCCGTGCAGGCCGTCGCCGAGGACGACGGCGAGATCGACACGGACAACGTCAAGATCGAGAAGGTCGTCGGCGGCGCCGTCGAGAACTCCGAGCTCGTCGAGGGCGTCATCGTCGACAAGGAGCGCGTCCACGACAACATGCCGTACATGGTCGAGGACGCCAACGTGGCGCTGCTCGACACCGCCATCGAGGTCAAGGAGACGGAGATCGACGCCGAGGTCAACGTCGACTCGCCGGACCAGCTCCAGCAGTTCCTCGACCAGGAGGAGGAGCAGCTCCGCGAGATGGTCGACACGCTCAAGGAGGCCGGCGCGGACGTCGTCTTCTGCCAGAAGGGCATCGACGACATGGCCCAGCACTACCTCGCGAAGGAGGGCATCCTCGCGGTGCGCCGCGCGAAGAAGTCCGACATCAAGGCGCTCTCGCGGGCGACCGGCGCGAAGGTCGTCTCCAACATCGACGACATCACCGCCGACGACCTGGGCTTCGCCGGCTCCGTCGCCGAGAAGGACATCGGCGGCGACACCCGCATCTTCGTCGAGGACGTCGACGAGGCCCGCTCGGTCACGCTCGTCCTCCGCGGCGGCACCGAGCACGTCGTCGACGAGGTCGAGCGCGCGGTCGAGGACTCGATGGGCGTCGTGCGCGTCACGCTGGAGGACGGCAAGGTCCTGCCCGGCGGCGGCGCGCCCGAGGTCGAGCTCTCGATGGGTCTGCGTGACTACGCCGACTCCGTCGAGGGCCGCGAGCAGCTCGCCGTCGAGGCCTTCGCCGACGCCATCGACGTCATCCCGCGCACGCTCGCCGAGAACGCCGGCCACGACCCCATCGACTCGCTCGTGGACCTGCGCTCCGAGCACGACGACGGCAACACCGCTGCCGGCCTCGACGCCTACACCGGCGACATCGTCAACATGGAGGACGACGGCGTCGTCGAGCCGCTCCGTGTGAAGACCCAGGCCATCGAGTCCGCCACCGAGGCGGCCGTGATGATCCTGCGCATCGACGACGTCATCGCCGCAGGCGACCTGAAGGGTGGCCAGACGGACGACGACGACGAGGACGCCGGCGGCCCCGGCGGCCCGGGCGGCGCCCCCGGCGGCGGCATGGGCGGCATGGGCGGCGGCATGGGTGGCGGTATGGGCGGCATGATGTAGAGCCGGCCACCGTCACGCCACTCCACCCCCACGACGCACCTCGCACCGTCCGGCGACCGACACTCCGCTTCTTTCGACGCGACACCCGCACAGCGGCGGCACCGGCCCGCGGTGGTCGCGGCCTTCGGCCGCTCCCGGTCCCCCCGCTTGCTGCCCCGTCACTTCTTGTTCCTGCGCCGCCGGGGAGCGGTATGGAGGTCGTCGCCGACAGCCTGGCCATCGACATCGACGCGTTCCTGTCGCGCCCGCTGTGCTGCTTCCTGGCCCAGCGTGGCGAGACGGGCGCGCGCGTCTCGCCGCTGTGGTACCTGTGGGAGCCCGACGCGGAGACGTGCTGGATCATCGCCCAGTTCCGGAACCGCTCGTACCCCGAGCGGGTCGAGCGCCACCCGGAATCGGCCGTCGCCGTCGTCGATTTCGCGCCCCACGAGGGCCGGCTGGAGCACGTCGGCCTGCGAGGGGCCGCCTCGCTGGAGCCCTGGGACGACGCCCGCGCGGACCGGCTCCTTCGTCGGTACCTCGGCGAGGACCGCTCGGCATGGGACGAGGCCTTCCGGGGGCTCGACGGGGAGGACTACGGGTTCATCAGGCTGGCCCCGGCGACCGCCGTCGCACGGGGCTACCGCTACGCCACCGGGCTCGGTGCCGGAGACGAGAGCTGACCGAACTTCCTCCCGAAATCTGGATTTCGAGAATTACCGGCTGCTTCTGTCGATAACTGCGCCCCTTCGCCGAGAACCTCCGAGGATACGGACCGTCGGTGGCCGGTGCCGTCACCCCGACAGGTGCTCCAGCACCAGTTCCTGCACCGCTGCCTGCCGCTCGTGGATCACCCAGTGTGTCGCGTCGGGGAACCGTTCGAGCCGGCCGTCCGCACAGAAGCCGACGCTCTGCTCGGCGAGTTCGGGCAGGAGCGCGTCGTCCTGTTCCCCCCAGACGACGAGCGTGGGCTGTTCGACGGTGATGCCGGGGAGGTCGGGTCGGTGCTGGACGGCCGCGCGGTACCAGTCCAGCATCGCCTTCATCGCGCCGGGGCGGCTCCAGGCCGCCCGGTACCGGTCCATGTCGGCGTCCGTGAACGTCCCGGGGGAGGCCTGTCGGAGGAACCGGGCCATCCCCCCGTAGTCGCTCTGCCGGTTGAGCCACTCCGGGACCGCCGGGAGCTGGAAGAACAGGATGTACCAGCTCCGGCGCCACTGCCGGAGGTTGAGCTTCCAGCGCTCGCGGCTGGGCATGAGCGCGCCCGCGAACGCTGCGGGATGCGGGACGTTGATCGTGACGAGCCGGTCGACCACCTCTGGCCGGCGGAGGGCGGCGTCCCACGCGACGGCGGCGCCCCAGTCGTGGCCGACGACGTGTGCCGAGTCGCGGCCCTCGCTCTCGACCCAGGCCTGCAGGTCGGCCGAGAGCCGGTCGGCGCTGTAGTCGGCCACGTCCTCGGGCGCCTCGCTCAGGTTGTACCCCCGCCCGTCCGGGACCAGCACGCGGTAGCCCGCGTCGGCGATGGGGCGGACGTAGTCGGCCCAGCCCCACCAGAACTCGGGGAAACCGTGGTGCAGGACGACCAGCGGGTCGTCGGGGTCGCCCGCGGCCACGGCGTGGAGTTCGAGGCCGTCGATATCGCGGTAGACGGACTCGATATCCGGGTCGCGCAGGAGCGAGGCGTCGGTGGAGAGTCGGGGTGGCATACGCGACGCTCGCAGGCCGGGGTGAAATGTGCGCCGACACCAGCAACCGAGTGGCGAGGCGCGCGGTCAGACGTAGGTGAACCAGTCGTCGTAGTCGTCGGTCCGGCGCTCGACGATGTCGAAGAAGCGCTGCTGGATCTCCTCGGTCACGGGCCCCCGCGAGCCGTTGCCGATCTCGTTGTCGTCGACGGTTCGGATGGGGGTGACCTCCGCCGCCGTGCCGGTGAAGAACAGCTCGTCGGCCGTGTAGAGCTGCGAGCGGGCGATCTTCGCCTCGTCGTGGACCTCGTAGCCCAGGTCCTCGGCGACCTCGATGACGGTCTGGCGGGTGATGCCGTCGAGGATGGATTCGGCGAGGCCCGGCGTGAATATCTCGCCGTCGTTGACCATGAAGATGTTCTCGCCGGGGCCCTCGGCCACGTCACCCTCCTTGTTGAGGACGATGGCCTCGACGTAGCCGTTGCCGCGGGCCTCCTCGCCCGCGAGCATGGAGTTGACGTACGGGCCGGTCGCCTTGACGTTCGTCGGGATCATGCTGGAGTGGTGCTTGCGCCAGGAGGAGACCATCACGTCGACACCCTCCTCCAGGGCCTCCTCGCCGAGGTAGGCGCCCCAGGGCCAGCAGGCGATCATCGTCTCCGTCGGGCACTCCTTCGGGCTCACCCCCAGCGAGTTGTAGCCGTAGTAGACCAGCGGCCGGATGTAGCACGACTCCAGGTCCTGCCGGCGGATGAGCTCCAGCGTGGCCTCGGTCAGGTCCTCGCGCGAGTGCTCGATGGAGTGGTCGAGCGCGCGTGCCGACTGATACAGTCGGTCGAGGTGCTCGTCCCAGCGGAAGATGGCCGGGCCCTGCTCGGTGTCGTAGCAGCGGACGCCCTCGAAGACGGCGGTCCCGTAGTGGAGGCTATGCGTCAGCACGTGAACCTGGGCGTCGTCCCAGTCGGTGAACTCACCGTCCATCCAGATGGTGTCGACGTCCATCTCCTCGAATCCCATACCCCGACGCTCGTATCCGGGGCTAATGAGTGTTGACGGTCCGTGCGAGTGGCTGTCGCGGAGCAGCAGCGAGAACGGGTGGTCGGGGGGCCCCTATCGCAGCGCCGCGAGCAGGTCCGCCCCCTCGACGTAGACGAGGTCGTGGCGGTCGGCGTAGCGGCGGGCGTCGACGGGCGAGCGGGCGCCGCCGGTCTCGTCGTCGAGCATCTCGCAGACGACCACCGCGGGCTCGGTGCCGGCGGCGTCGGCGAGGGCGATGCCGAGTTCCGTGTGGCCCTCGCGGTCGGCGAGCAGGTCCGGGGCCGCGCGCAGCAGGTGGACGTGGCCGGGCGCGCGGAACGACTCCGCGAACGCCTCCGGGTCCGGGTCCGTCGCGTGCCGGCCGAGTTCGCGGATGGTCAGCGCGCGGTCCTCGTCCGTGATACCGGTGAACGTCTCGCGGTGGTTGACCGTCAGCGAGAACGAGGAGCGCTCGTCGTAGGCGAGCTCGTGGTCGGCGGCGAGCGGGTGGTCGATGGACTCCTGCAGGAAGGGGAGGTCCAGCCGCTCGGCCACGTCGTGGGAGACGGCCGTGCAGACCAGGCCGCCGGCGTCGTTGCGCATCCGGGCGACGGCGGCCGGGTCGACCGCCGCGGCGGGGTAGACGAGGTCCGTCTCGCCCTCGCGGTCGGCCGCGTCGTGGACGAGGACGGGCTCGCCTGCCTGGAACGCCTCGATGGCGGCCTCGACGGGGTCGGCGCCGGCCGGAGCACTCCCCGCATCGGTGTCGGCGTCGGCGCGGGTCACGCCCCATCACCCGTCACGCGGACGGTGAGCTCCTGGCCGTCCTCGAGGTCGAGTTCGTCGCGGAGCCGGTCGGGGGCGATGACCTCGAGCTGGTCGTCGCCGTGGTGGGTGCGCTCGGGCGCGATGACGTGTGCGGGCTCGTACGTCCCGGTGTCGGTCTCGACGGTCGCGGGCCAGCAGAACGCCGGCCCGTAGGTGCGCTCGTCGTCCTCCCAGCCGTCGATGCGGACGGGGTCGAGTGCGTCCATCCGGCCGCGTTCTCGCACACTCTCCTCGTCGAGTTCCACGTTCAGCGTGCCCGCGAAGGGCTCGTAGCCGAGTCGCTCGATGAACTGCTCCATGTAGCCCGGCAGCGAGATGTAGTGACGGCCCTCGCCCATCCCGGCCGTGACGGTCCCGTGGAGCGCGACGTCGGCGTCGGCGCCCTCGAAGATGCGCCGGTAGTCGGCGTACTCGCGCCGGAGCCGAGCCTCGCCGTCCGGGGTCAGCTCGACGCGCTGGCCGTCGTTCAGGACCTCACGCTCGATGAAACCGGCCTCGTCGAGGCGCTGGAGCCGGCGCGACGCGGTCTGGTTCGAGGCGTCGAGCCGCGCTGCCAGCCCCGCACACGTGACCGTCGTTCCGGCGAGGGCCCCCTCCAGCGCGAGTTCCTTGAGGGTGGCCACCTCCGCGGCCCCGGCCGCGGCTCGTGTCTCTGCCATGCCGACGGCTACGGTCACGGTTCCGATAAGTGTATCGTTCTCGTGATGCGTAACGGAAATGGAACGGCTCGGCGGAAATCCGGCCGCCTATCCGTTCGGTAGTGACACCCACGCAAAAGCGCGTCGGTCCCGGCGTGGTGTCGCCAGTCGGATCCGCGAGATAAACCCCCGGGGGAACCCGGCGACAGAGCGTTGTGTTGAACGTTTCATCACCGACCTGATGGCAGACCGCGACGACCTGACACGGCGGAGCGTGCTGAAGGCGAGCGCCGCGGCGGCCGGCCTCGGCCTGGCCGGGACCGCCTCGGCGAGCGAGGACGGTGGCCTCGCTGGTGCCGAACCGATCCCCTGCGTCGACGTGACCGACGCCAGGTCCGACCTGGAGGTGGTGGACGCGGCGTCGGTGGCGCCCGAGACCTCCAGCGGCATCGGCCCCGGTTCGTTCCTGTTGATCTCCCGCGGCGGGACGACCGCCGGCTGCACCGCGAACTTCGTGTGGGACGACGGCGACGATGTCTACCTCGGCGCGGCGGGTCACTGCTTCCTGCCGGGCGAGACGGCCGCCTCGAAGAGCGCCGGCGGCTCCTTCGACGCCACGAACCAGACCGTCGAGGTCTGCATCGACTGTGCCTTCGGTGGCGCGACGGGGCTGAACGGCATCACGGGCGGCCGCCTGGTCGAACTCGGCGAGGTCGTCTACGCCCGCCAGTCCGAGAACGGCGTCGGGCCGGGCAACGACTTCGGGCTCGTGCGCATCCCCGAGGAGGCCCGCGGGCTCATCGACACCTCGATGCCGAAGTTCGGCGGTCCCGCCGGGACCGGCACCCTCGAGGCCGGCGAGACGGCCTGCCACTACGGGAACGCCGTCGCCTTCGGCGAGACGTTCCTCACCAAGGGCCGCAGCGGTGCCGGCCTGGGCAGCACGGACGACGTCTGGCGGGCCGCCACCGCCTCGGCGCCCGGGGACAGCGGCGCCGCGGTCCAGACCTGCAACCCCTCCGTGACGGGGCTCCAGGGCGCACAGGCGGTCGGTGCCCTCACCCATCTCACCACCAACGGCGTCGCCGGGACGACGATGAGCCGGGCCGAGGAGATGGCGGCCGAGGCGGACCTCGACATCACCCCCCGGCTGGGGTAGCGACACGCGATACTCGCGGTCCTCGGACGGCCCTCGCGGCCCGCTGACAGCGTGTCGGCGCGTCCCCGATGGACGCGGTCGTTGCGGACGCGCTCGCCGCGGGTATCAGTCCGCGCTCGCGTGAGGGTCCTCGTTCCAGAACTCGCTCCCGCCCTTCAGCTTCGGGACCCAGGTGTCCTCCTCGCGCGCGAGCAGCGCGACCCGTGACTCCTCGACGTCGCGCAGGACCGGGTGCGTCGGGAGGTACTCCTGGACCGCCTCCGTGAACTCGATGACCTCCTCGTGCTCGGGCATCGCCGAGCGGTCCAGCCGGCCGCGCGAGTGCCCGACGTGCATGTACGCCTTCAGCTCCACGAAGTCGGCGTCGGCGCGGTCGTACATCCCGGCGTACCACTCGGGGTGATGGTCGTTGAACCCCTTGAGGACCGTCGTCCGCAGCACCGTGCGGGTCTCCTCCTTCGCCGCGAGCACGTCCAGCGTCTCGACGAGGTTGTCCCACGCGTCGTCCTCCACGGCGCCGACCACGTCGTCGAAGGTCGCGCGGTCGGCGGCGTCGACGCTGACGTACAGCTGGGTGGGGTCGCACTCGGCCAGTACCTCCGGCCGGGTCCCGTTCGAGACGAGGAAGGTGGTGATGCCGTGGTCGTGGAACGCCTCGATGAGTTCCGGGAGGTACGGGTACAGCGTCGGCTCGCCGTCGAGCGAGATGGCGACGTGCCGTGGCTCCATCGCCTCCTCGAACGCGCGGTCGGGGACCTGGTCGTTGCCGCCGAAGCCCGACAGCAGTTTCCGCTGCAGTTCGATGCTCGCCTCGACCACGGCCTCCGGGTCGTCCCACTCGACCCCGTCCAGTTCGTAGGCGTGGCCCTGGTGGTCGCGCCAGCAGAAGACGCAGCGCTCGTTGCACTTCACGACGGGCGTCATCTGGATGCAGCGGTGGCTCTGGATGCCGTAGAAGGTGTTCTTGTAACAGCGCCCCTCGCCACGGAGCGCGTTGGCGGTCCACCCGCAGGTCTGGGCCGCGGTGTGGTTCCGGCTGTGGTAGTCCGGGTCGTCCACCTGCTTCGGCCCCGAATCGCTCATGTCCGGAACGCCGTCGTCGCGCCACATAGGGGTTGTGTGTAGGATTCATCCCGGGCGACCGGTCGCGAGCCGCGCACGGGCGACCGCGACGGAGAGATACTCCCTGTCTGCATTGTGTGGGTATGGAATCTATTCGCCGATTAATGACGTGGTGATCGAGGAATACCTGTCGTATCTCGATTGTGGCTCTTGTTCGATCTTTGTCGCGTCGTCCACGCTCAGCCCGCCCGCCGGGACCTGCGAACCGCAAGCCAATTCCCGAGTCGTCCCACATCCCCGGGTATGAGCAACTACTACGTCCGGATGGAGGCCGCGTGGCTCGTGCGCGATGTCGAGGACTCGAACGACGCCATCGGCGTCGCCATCAGCGAGGCCGGCAAGCGACTCAACGAGGCGGACCTGGAGTACGTCGACATGAACGTCGGCGCGACCACCTGCCCGGCCTGCCGGGAGACGCTCGATTCGGTCTTCGTCGCGGCCGACACGGCGCTGGTGGGGCTGGCGATGGAGATGGAGATCTTCGACGCCGAATCCGAGGAACACGCCAGCCGCATCGCCACCAGCGAGGTCGGCGGCGCGCTCCGCAACGTCCCCCTGAAGGTCATCGAGGTCGTCGAGACGGAGGAGGACGAGGACGACACGGCGGCCTGAGGCCCGGAGGAACGCCCCCCGGCATCCGATTCTACTCCTCGTCGACCAGGTTGCGGACGGCCGCCGCGAAGGCATCGTGGTCCAGTTCGCCCGCGCGGTCGACGGTCTCGTCGTCGATACGCTCGAGGTCCTCGAGGAGCGCCTGGTACTCCTCGCTCTCGGCGAGTTCCGCCTCGCTCATCTCCGTCTCCAGGACCGCCCGCTTCTCGGCGAGCGCGAACTGCTCGCGGACGCCCGACTCGTACTGTTCGAGCGAACGCAGCTGCTCGACCGTCTCGACGAGGTCGTCCTTCGTCACCGGCTTCGTGAGGTAGGCGTCGAACGACATGTCCACGATGTCGAAGTCCGGGTCGACGGCCGTCACCATCGCCACCCGTGGGTCCAGCCCGCGCTCGTGGATGGCCTCCAGCACCTCGTCGCCCGAGCGCTTCGGCATCCGACGGTCCAGCAGGACCACGTCGATGTCCTCGTCGATCTCCTCGAGCGCCTCCTCACCGCCCTCGGCGGTCCGGATGTCGTACTCGTCCTTCAGCCAGAGCGCGTAGGCCTCGACGACGTTGGGCTCGTCGTCGACGATGAGTACCGTGGTCATCGAACGGCGATCCCTCCACCACAGGTCCCTCGAACGAGAGTTTGCATTGGGTTTGAATCGTGTATCGGCGACATTAAAGCCTTCTCTCGGTTTCGCGGTGCGTGAATCGGTCACCGGCGACGGTCCCGATCCGGGCCGTCCGGGCGCCGACTCCGACAGGTGTAAGCGGCTCGCCTCGCGAACTGAGGGCATGACTGACGGGGCCGTCGCCGACGACGCCGGCGACGCCGATGAGCACGCCGGGAGCGTCCGCGTGGTCGGGACCGCGCACGTCTCCCAGGAGAGCGTCGACGAGGTCGAGCGCGTCATCGAGGCCGAGCAGCCCGACGTGGTGGCCGTCGAACTCGACGAGGGCCGCTTCCGCCAGCTGAAGGGCGAGACGCCGGACGACCTCGACGCGGCCGACCTGCTCGAGGGGAACACCGTCTTCCAGTTCCTGGCGTACTGGATGCTCTCGTACGTCCAGACCCGGCTGGGCGACCGGTTCGACGTCCGCCCGGGCGCGGAGATGCTCGCCGCGGTCGAGACCAGCGAGGCGCTCGGCATCGACGTCGCCCTGGTGGACCGGGACATCCAGGTGACCATCCAGCGGTTCTGGGCCCGGCTCTCCGGCCTGGAGAAGCTCAGGCTGCTCGGCGGCCTCGCGTTCGGGGTGGCCGACCCCTTCGCCGTCGGGATGGGCATCGGCGTGACGGTCGGACTGTTCGCCGGCCTCGTCGCGGGCGCGGTCGGCGGCGCGCCGCTGGTCCCGGCTGGGACCCCGTTCGCGGGCGTCGTCGATGCCGCGCTGGCCGGTGCGTTCGTGGCCCTCGGCGTCGCGGCGCTGCTCGGTATCGCGCTCCGCCTCACCGCGCCCGAGGAGGGTGAGGACATCGAGGAGTTCGACCCCGCGGAGCTGACCGACACGGACGTCGTGACGGCGATGATGGAGGAGTTCCGCCGGTTCTCGCCCGGTGGTGCGGAGGCGCTCATCGACGAGCGCGACGCCTACATCGCCCACGAACTCGTCCGGCTACGGGACGCGGGCAACAGGGTCGTCGCGGTCGTCGGTGCCGGTCACCAGCAGGGTATCGAGCGCTACCTCGACAACCCGGGGACGCTGCCGCCGATGGAGGACCTCGTCGGTCGGCAGCAGTCCTCGCGGTTCTCCCCGTACCGGATCTTCGGCTACCTGTTCACCCTGGGCTTTCTGGTCTTCTTCGCCCTGCTGGCGGTCGCCGCCTACACCGGCGTCCCGGGCGCGTCGAGCGGCCTGCTCGTCCGCCTGTTCGCCGCGTGGTTCCTCGTCAACGGCCTGCTCTCGTTCGGCCTCGCGAAGCTCGCGGGCGCACATTGGCCCAGCGCGACCGTCGGCGGCGCGGTCGCCTGGCTCACCTCCGTCAACCCGCTGCTCGCGCCGGGCTGGTTCGCCGGCTACGTCGAACTCCGCTACCTGACCGTCAACGTCGCCGACATCGGTGAGCTGAACGAGCTGCTCGACGACACGGAGACGCCCATCCCCCAGCTCGTCGGGAAGATGCTCGACGTGCCGCTGTTCCGGCTCATCGTCATCGTCGCCGCGACCAACATCGGTTCCTTCGTGGGGAGTGTCCTGTTCGCCACGGTGCTCATCCCGTACCTGTTCGCCGAGATCGGCGGGACCGACGAGATCGTCCGGCTGATGATCGCCGGGGCGCGCAACAGCGTCGATCTCCTCGTGGGGGGACTGCTGTGAGCCGGAGTACGAGAACCGCCCCCGGTGGCGGTGGCGGCGTCTCGTTCAGCGCCCGGGAGACGCGTGACCTCGTCATCGCCTGGCTGGCGCTCGGGGTGGCGTTCACCCTGTTCCTGCTTGTCACCTCCGGGCGCGGGCTCGGCCCCGCCGGACTCGTGAGCCTCCTCGGTACGGGCCTGTTCGTGGAACTCCTCGCGCTGTCGCTGCTGACCGCGGGCGTGGGGTTCCTGCTGCACGAGCTCGCACACAAGGTCGTCGCCATCCGGTTCGGCCAGGTCGCGGAGTTCCGCGCCGACTACACGATGCTGGGGCTGGCGCTGGCGGCGGCGCTCGTGGGCTTCCTGTTCGCCGCTCCGGGCGCGGTCTACCACAGCGGGCGCATCACCCCCCGCGAGAGCGCCGGCATCGCGGTCGCCGGGCCGCTGACGAACGTCGTCCTGGCGGCGCTGTTCCTCCCCGTCTTCCTCCTCGTCGACGGTGGGTTCCTCGCCCGGGCCGGCCAGCTCGGTGTGACCCTGAACGCGGTTCTGGCGGGGTTCAACATGATCCCCTTCGGCCCGCTGGACGGTCGGAAGGTGCTGCGCTGGAGCAAGGTGGGGTTCGCCGCGAGTTTCCTGCTGTGTGCAGGCGTCGCCGTCGCGAGCGTCCTCTACGTCGGCTTCCCCATCTGAGCACCGGACGGCTCCCGCCCGCGGACGGAAACTCTGGTTGGCTGACACAGACGACCCGGCACCCGGTCGAGTGGCCAGTAGAGCGAAGTAGTAGCCACTCGAACGTTCCAATCAACTGAAATGAGTGTGGGCAGCGTCCGAGAGGCGGTCGAACGGGGCGGCGGGTCGTGGTTCGTCAGTGGTGTGGGGGTGGTACTCGCTGGTCTGTCGCTCTGGTACGTCATCGTCTTCCGGGCACTGTCGGTCACCACGTCGCCGGTCGGGTCGCCGGGGTTCATCCTGAGCGTGCTGGAGGTCGTCCTGCTCGGCGGGTTCTCGGTCGTCCTGGTGTACGCCGGGTACTGGCTCGCGAGCAGCCAGTTCGACTCCCGCCAGCTCTGGTGGGCCGGGCTCTGGACGGTCGTCGGCCTCGCGGGCATCGTCGCCATCGTCGCGCTGCTGCAGAGCTCACAGCTGTCGGAGGGCCGCGCCCTCGCCGAGGTGACCGTCGTCGAGGAACTGCTCCTCGCGGCCGGCGGGGGCGGTATCGCCGGGCTCCTCATCGGTATCTCGACGGTCCAGTCGATGTGGAACCAGGAGCAGGTCCAGCGCCAGCGTGACACCCTGGAGTTCGTCAACGAACTCCTGCGTCACAACGTCCTCAACGGGATGCAGGTTGTCCTCGCGAGTGCGGAACTCGTCGAGGAGGAACTCGACAGCGAGGACCCCGACCGCGAGGCCGTCGCGAGCGCGCTCGAGCACATCGACGACCGGGGCGAGGATATCGTCGAACTGGTCGACAACGTGCGGGTGCTCGCCCGGTCGGTCTCCGGCGACGTGTCGTGTGGCCCGGTATCGCTCTCGGCCATGCTCCGCGAGAAGGTCGAGACGGCCTCGGGAGCCTACCCGGCAGCGACCTACGAGACCGACATCGAGCCCGACGTGGCCGTCACCGCCGACGACCTGCTCCCGGCCGTCTTCGAGAACCTGCTGGCCAACGCCGTCGACCACAACGACCGCGAGGAGCCCCACGTCGAGGTGTCGCTGCGCTCGGTGCCCGAGAGGGGGGTCGCGGTCGTCACGGTCGCCGACGACGGGCCCGGCATCCCGGACGAGTACAAGGAGGCGTACTTCGGCCCGGGCGAACAGGACGACGGCAGCGTCGGCCAGGGGCTCGGCCTCTACCTGGTGGACACGCTGGTCGACCGGTACGGGGGCGAGGTGACGGCCGCGGACAGCGAGCCCCGCGGCGCCCGGTTCGAGGTGGAACTCCCGCTGTCGGACGGGTGACCGTCCCTCGCCGAGTGCACTCCTCCGCGCGAGATCCGGCCGTTCGCCCCCGTGAGCTGCCGCGCACGTCACGGCACGGTACTGGAAATATCCGCATAACTTACGAGAACGCCGCCCGTCGCTGAAGCGACTCGTTCGGCCGTCGCGGAGGGGTCGCCACCGCCGGCAGGCACGACCGTTACAGACCGCCAAAACCGCATGACTGCGGCGGTGTCGGCTGCGCACGTCCGGTGAGAAAGCTTATATACACCCGGAGCAGTCGAGCAGACGACGATGATCGATACGGCGTACCGCGCAACGCTGCTCGCCCTCTACCAGTTCAGCATCCTGCTCGGCATCCTGCTGTTCCCGCTCGCGCTCGCGGCCCGGCGTGCCGGGCTCCGGATGCCGATGGACCGTGTCATCGAGCGGCTCGGCGCCGCCTACGAGAACGCGGCCCACGGGACGCACGCCTGAACTGGCCCCACGACCGGCCCGGTGAACCGCTTTCTCGACCGTTTCACGTTCCGAGCAGCAGCCACGCTCCCCCGTCGAGATGGCCTCCGGTCCGGCAGGCTCGGTGCCCGAAGGGGTGCCTTTATGCACGCGACGAGTGTACCCCGGCCCAATGCGTCAGAACGAGTTCTCCGCCCCGAGCATCGGTGACGGCATGGAGTCCGCGGTGTACGAGCCCGAGCTGGGTCAGCTCCCCGACGTCTCCGAGAAGGACGCCGAGAAGGTCAACACGACCGGGACGACCACCATCGGCATCGCGACGGACGACGGCGTCGTCATCGCGACGGATATGCGCGCGTCGCTGGGCGGTCGCTTCGTCTCCAACAAGAACGTCCAGAAGGTCGAGCAGATCCACCCGACCGGTGCGCTCACGCTCGTCGGCTCCGTCGGTGGCGCCCAGTCGTTCATCCGCTCGCTCCGTGCCGAGGTCAACCTCTACGAGGCCCGCCGCGGCGAGGACATGAACATCGAGGCCCTCGCGACGCTCGCCGGCAACTTCGCCCGTGGCGGCCCGTTCTTCGCCATCAATCCCATCCTCGGCGGCGTCGACGACGACGGCCACCACGTCTACTCCATCGACCCCGCCGGCGGCGTCATGGAGGACGACTACACGGTCACCGGCTCCGGCCTCACGGTCGCGTACGGCACCCTCGAGCGCGAGTACACCGACGACCTCTCGCTGGAGGAGGCCAAGTCCGTCGCCGCCAGCGGTGTCAAGGCCGCCGTCGAGCGCGACACCGGCTCCGGTAACGGTGTCTTCCTCGCCGAGGTCACCGAGGAGGGGGTCGACATCAACGGTCACAAGGACTTCGACGAGGTCCTGTAGCGGCCCCTGACCGAGCGGGCGCGCTCCCGACCACGGGACGGCGCTCGCCTTCCGAGGTCCCCGGGTCGGTTCTCTCTCCGATCGTTGTCGATATTCCGGTGCAGCCGGAGTGAGTGGGGAATCTGGCTGCTGTTCCCGCTTCAGATGAATAGCTTCGGATGCAGCGAGTGGAACGACCTCGGCCGACGGTCGGTCGTCAGTCGGTCAGCTCCGACTCGATGGCAGCGAGTCGCTCCTCGATGTCGTCCATGCGGTCGACCAGTCGCTCGACGCGTGCGTCCTCGGCTTTGGCGTCGTCGACGCGCTGGATGCGCCGGGCGAGTTCGGCGTGTGTCTCGCGGGCGGCACTCTGGAGCTCGTCCACACGCTCCTCGACCGGTCCGTCGGTCGTTCCGACCGTCGGGACGTCCCGTGACCGGGAGGAGCGCTTCGTCTCCATCTGCCTGACGTGTCGCTGGAGTTCGTCGTCGCTGACCATGGTGTCGTGGCGGCGGTGCCGCCGGTGTCTCGTATCTCGGGCTTCCAGCCAAGACGACATAAGAACCCGAGCGCGTTTTCCGACCCTGAGAACGGCCGTCCACTGGCGGTCTCGGCATCGGTCGGTGCCAGAATGTTCAGGGGGGCGCCGCCGCTACCGGCGGTATGGTCCGCCACGACGGCATCCGGGCCGACTGGCTCGGGTACGCCACGCTCCGACTGGAGACGCCCGCGCCCGGCGCGGCACCGGGAATCGAGAGCGCCGACTCCAGCACGGTCGTCTACTGTGACCCGGGCCGCTACGGCGTGCTCTCGGGCGAGTGGCCGCCGGACGGCGCGGCCGGCGACCCCGACCACCACCCTGCCGGTCCCGCCATCGAGCCACGCGACGGCGACCTCGTCTGCGTGACCCACGACCACCACTACGACCCCGCGGCCATCCGCCGGGTCGCGAGCGCGGACGCGACGGTCGTCGTCTTCGACGGCGTGAACACCCACCGCATCGACCGTGACGTGGAGCGCCCGGTCGACCTGCCCCACGAGGTGCGGCGCGTCGACGACGAGGCCGACATCGCGGTCGGCGAGGTCGTCGTCCGGACGACGGCCGCGTTCAACCACGCCGACGGGCCGCACGTCGACGCATCCGGTGACCCGTTCCACCCGGAGGGGTTCGGCTGCGGCTTCCACCTCACGCTCCCCTCGCCCGCCCGGACGGGGCCGGACGCCACACCCGATGGGGGCGTGCGGGTCTTCTGGCCCGGCGATACCGACGTGCTGGAGGGCCACGCGGAGCTTGACGTGAGCCTGTTCTGCCCGCCCATCGGCGGATCGTTCACGATGGACCGCCACGCCGCGGCCGAGCTGGCCGCCGCGATGGACCCGGACCTGGTGCTGCCGGTCCACTACAACACGTTCGAGGCGCTGAGGACGGATTCCCGCGCGTTCGCCGCCGACGTGGCCGAGGCCGGCGTCCCGGTCGTCCTCTCGGAGGCCTGGCCCGCCGACCTGTTCTGAGCTACGCGAGCAACGCGCCGACGAGGAGGACGACCGCGATGAGCACCGCCAGCACCGCGATGGCGAGGAAGGTGACCCGCACGAACCGGCTGTCGGTGACGAGACTCCGGTCGCTCGCCATCGGCTCCAGCAGCCGTCCGCGGGCGCGTTCGAGCCGCCCCTCCAGCCCCCCGAACCGCGCCTCGTAGTCGTCGCGCGGGATGACGACCTCGTTCCGGCAGATGGCGCACTGGTCGGGCGGCTCGTGGTAGGTGCGCTCGCAGTTCGTGCAGATCCACTCCTCCGGCACGACCGCGTAGAGGGGTGGCCCGGCGAAAAGGGTTGGCGTCCCCGCGGCGATACGAGCCTGTCTTCTGTCGCTGGGACGCGTGTGTGTCTGTCGCGATTCCCTCGGTGAGAACAGCATCGACGGAGTGCTGTTGAAATCTCCGCCGAGTCCGGCCGTTCTCGCGAGCGAAGCGAGCGAGAAGTCGTCTGAGCTTGCTCTGACGGAAGTCGAGCGGCCAGGGCCCTTCCAGGATGTATCCAGTATCATCGCCCACAAACCATCCGACACAGCCCTCCCCTAGCTGTCCCACCGACAGCCACCCAACACGGCGGCTGCCGGTACGCCCGCCCACACGAGCCGGTAAGTTGGAGATAACAATGACGGGCTGCCACGTGGGCCGGTGTCGTGCCCGCGACAGCGACCATCCGGCCCTACGACCCCGATGACCGCGAGGGGTTCCTCTCGCTGTACGAGACGGTGTTCGGCCACCCGGATGCCGACGAGTGGTTCGCCTGGAAGTACGAGCGGAACCCGAACGTCGAGGCACCCCCGATCGTCGTCGCGGAGCGGGACGGGCGACTCGTGGGCGCGATGCCCTTCTTCGTGCTCCGGATGCGGGCCCGGGGCCGGTCCCTGACCGGGCGGGTTCCCGGCGACCTGATGGTCCACCCCGACCACCGTCGGCAGGGCATCTTCTCGCGGCTGTCGGCGACCGTCAACGAGCGGCTCCGGGGACAGGACCGGACGGTCCTGTTCGGGTACCCGAACGACGCGGCCCTCCCCGGGTGGCTGGCGACCGGCTACGACCGCCTCGGGACCGAACCCGCCCACTACCGGGTGCAGGACCCCGGGTCGTTTCTCGCGGCGCGGGCGTCCCTGCCCGGACTCGCCATCGTCGGCCGGGCAGTGACCGCGGTGGCCCGCGGCGTGCTCGCGCTCCGCGACCGGCGCTGGAGGCAGCCACCGGGGTTCTCCGTCGCCCGGTTCGACGACATCCCGGCCGACGTGCTCGCGTCGCTCTACCGCCAGCGGGTTCCCGCCGAGATACACACCGTCCGCGACGAGTCCCACTACGGCTGGCGCTTCGGGAACCCGCGGTGGGAGTACACGGCCTACGTGGCCCGGGAGGGAGGCAGTCCCGTCGCCGGGGCGGTCGTCGGCACGCGGGAACGGGACGGGGCGCGGACCACCCAGCTCGCGGACGCGGTCCCGCTGGCCGGGGGACCGCCCGAGGCCTGGCGGGCCCTGCTCGCGACCATCGTCGCCGAGCACGACGACGCCCGGCTGATTGCGGCGCCGGCCGACCCGCTCCCGGCGGGGCTCCTCTCCTCGTTCGGCTTCCTCGGCCGGCGGTTGCTCGGCCCGCTGGCGAGCGAGCGGCCACTGATCGTCCGGACGCCGAACGGGACGGACTGGACGGCCGCCGGGTTGGATGTCCGGGTGCCGGAGAACTGGCGGCTCTCGCTCGGCGACCGCGACACGTCCTGACCCTCGGCCGTGTCGACGGGCGGGGACGCCCTCAGAAGATGCCCATCTCGGTCAGTCGCTCGGGCAGGTACGTCTCGGTGACGAAGTCCAGGCCACGCGAGGCGAGCGCCTGCTGCTCGGCCTTCTTGCCGATGTCGAGCTGGAGCTCGATCTGCTCGCGCCAGAACTCCGACTGGAAGCGTGGGTCCTCCAGCTCCGACTCGAGCGCGTTGATGTCCGAGTCGGCCAGCGGGTCCGTCGGCAGGTCGTAGTCGACGATGTCCTGCGGACGGATGCCGACGAACTGCGCCGCCGGCGTCGCCAGGTACTCCGAGAGGTGGGCGGACTTGATGGAGCCGTACGCGACCGAGCCGTAGATGCGGTACGACCACGGGTCGCCGTCGGTGAAGACCACGACCGGGAGGTCGAGTTCGTCGTGGAGCCGCTTGGTGATGCGCCGGGTCGCTCGCGCCGGCTGGCCCTTGAGGTGGACGACGATGCAGCCGTACTCCTCGTCGAAGCCGTTCTCGACGAGCCGGTCGCGCATCCCGCCGGTCTCGACACAGAGGATGAACTCCGCGTCGTTCTCGAGGAACTCGATGGTGTCGGGGTTGTTGGGGATCTGGTAGCCGCCCTCCCCGACGTCCTCCTGGCAGTGGATCTCGCGCTCGCCCCGGCGGGTCTGCTCGCGCAGGAGGAGCGGGCCCATCAGCGTCGCGCCGGACTCCTCGGGCCGCATGTGGAAGTCCTCGCGGGTGACCCCCGAGACGACCTCCAGGTCCTCGACCAGGCCGTTGGAGTCGTCCTGGTCGTTGAACTGGGCGAACTCGTTGTCCCAGGACTCGCTGAGGTAGTACAGTTCACGCAGGGTCGACGAGCGGTCCTCCTCGAGCTGCTGGGCGAGGAACTCGATGGTGTAGATGGCCTTCAGCAGCTTCTGGGCCCCGGCCTTCGTCTTCGCCGTCCGGGTGGTCTGGCGGTCGCCCAGCACCCAGACCCCCTCCTCCTCGGAGTACTCGATGTTGCTCTTCGTCCGGGTGGGGATGCGCATCCGCGGGACGTCCCCGTCGGCGAACTGGTCGTAGAACTCGCCCGCGAGTTCGATGAGCTCCTGGCGTGCGCGCTCGCTGTTCGGCTCCGTGTCGGCCTCGGTGTTGTCGGTACTCATGTCAGGCGTTGGTGGTCAGCTTCTCGTCCTCGATGCCCTCGACCGCGACGTCGAACTCGGCGTCGTCGCCGACGTCGTAGACCAGCTCGGCGGTCTCACCGCCGGGAACGGAGGGGTTCCAGCGGACGAACCACTCCCCGTCCATCTCGACGACGCTGGCACCCTCCACCTCCCCGGGGTCGACCGAGCAGATGTCCGTGATCTCGGGCTCGACGCCCGTGTCGTCGTTGTTCTCGACGACGAGCGAGACGTGGCCGTTCTCCCGGCGCCGCTCGACGAGGACGTTGTTCATGATGCGGGCCAGCGAGTCCTCGATATCCAGCGGCTCGCGGCCGGTGACCTCGGTGAGCTTGTCGGCCATCTCCGGGAGGATCTCGGCCAGCGTGTCCCGCTTCTGCCGACGCTCGCGCAGGGACTGCTGCTTGTTGAGGTAGGTCTTCAGCTCGCGGGCGGCCTCCCGGAGCGCGAGTTCGATCTCGTCCTCGATGGCGGGCACGTTGGCGACGGCGTCCTTCGACTCGCTCGTGAACGGGACGTTCGTCGAGGCGACGTGGACCATCAGCACCGCGGGGCCGTTGGGGATGCCGCTCCCGCCCGGCTGGTCGAGATTGTAGTTGCGCCAGTTGATGTTCTTGATGACGTCGACCGTCGCGCAGGCGCCGCGCTGGTAGACCAGCGGGACGCGGTTGGCGAACCGGAGGATGTCGACGCTCCCCTCGGATTCGAGGTCGCCGCCGTAGGCGATGCCCGCCTCGACGATGAACGGGTCGCCGCCGTGGACCTCGGCGTCGCGCGTGCAGGCCGCGAAGAAGTCCGCGTCGTACTCCTTTCGCAGCCCCGCCTCCACGAGTTCCTCCGTGATGGGCGCCAGGCAGTCGGTCGGCGGGGAGAGGATGTCCGTCTCGCGCATCGCCTCCAGCAGCCGCGCGATGGCGTCGCGGTCGTCGGCGAGCGCCGACACCTTCGGCGGCTCCTCGTCGACGGTCCGGGCCCGCTCCCAGAACGACTCGAGGACGTTCTCCTGTGCGGTCTCGCCGAAGGTCTCGTCGTCGCGCTCGGCGGTGCGCTGGGCGGCCCAGGCGACCCACCCGGAGAGCGTGTCCCGGGTCACGCGGTCCCGGGCGCCGTCACCGACGCCGGGCTCGTCCATGTCGGCGTCGGCGAAGCGGTCGGCGATGCGCCGGGCCAGCCCGTCCACCGCGGCGTCGTCCTTCCGGGTCGTCGTCGCCTCGTCCACGAGCCGGTAGCAGTCCGACCCGCGGGTCGTCGTCACCTCGCCCCACGCGGCGGCGACGGCGTTCTCGCGCACCGTCGAGCCGAGGCGGACGTCGTACTCGGCCTCCACGTCCTCGGCGGCGCTGTCGACCGCGTCCGCCACGTCCCCGTAGCCGACGTGCTCGTGATCGTCGAGCGCGTCGGCCACCCCCTCGGCGAACGCCTCGGTCGCCTCGGCGCCCTTGTTGGCGGTCGCGTCGACGACGGCGCCGACGACATCCGCGTCGTCGGTCGTCCCGGGGACGCGCCAGGTCATCTCGCGTCCGAACTGCCTGTCCCGGAAGGCGTCGACGACGTTCGTGGCGGTGGTGGCACCGACGCGCGTGAACTCACCCTGCAGGAAGCCGCTGATGGAGTACGAGTCCGTCGCCGCCAGCATCTTCTTCAGCGTCCCCAGTTCCACGCCGTGCGGGTGGGGCTTGATCTCCTCCGTCTCCGCCGGCAGTTGATCGGTCGCGCGCTCGAACTTCAGCGGCTCGTCCAGCCCCGGCTCCCGGAGCTCGATGCGGGCGTGTGGGTTGACGACCGCCGTGTGCTCGATGTAGTCGTGGAGCTGCTGGCGGGCGCGCATGTTCCCCTCCATCTCCAGCTCGATGCGGGTGCCGTGCGGGCGCTCCCAGGTGGTCGGCTCGTCGGTGTCGATCTCCGGCTCGTTGGCGTCCGTGTCGACGATGAGCTCGAAGAAGCGGGCCTCCCCGCCACGGGGTTTGGAGGTGATCTTCGCGGGCTTGCCCGAGGTGAGCTGCGAGTGCATCACGGCGGCGGAGATGCCGATCCCCTGCTGGCCGCGGTTCTGCTCGCGCTTGCCGAACCGGGAGCCGTACAGGAGCTTGCCGAAGATCTTCGGGACCTGCTCGCGCGTGATGCCCGGCCCGTTGTCCTCGACGACGAGGCGGTAGTAGTCGTCGGCCTCCTCGATCTCGACGTAGATGTCGGGGAGGATGCCGGCCTCCTCGGTCGCGTCGAGGGCGTTGTCCACGGCCTCCTTGACGGCCGTGACGAGTCCCCGTGCGCCCGAGTCGAACCCGAGCATATGCTTGTTCTTCTCGAAGAACTCGGCGATGGAGATGGCCCGCTGCTCCCCGGCGAGCTCCTCGGCGATCCCGTCGCCGTCGCCGCCGTCGCCACCCCCGCCGCCACCGAGCTCCGACTGGAACGAGGTCATTACCGGGTCCGTATCGCCCCGGAAGGTAAAACCTGCCCGCTACCGCGGTGGAAGTGGAACGCGTGTGTCCGACGGCCGGCTGCCGTCCGTCGGTCGCAGGCGTCGGTGCCGGGGTGGCCGGAAGCCGGGCGACCACCTGACGGGGGTTCGCGAGCGGCTCGGCAGGGCCGGGAGGCGGGTCCGGGAGGGGCCTCACGCGGGGGACGGACACTCCGGCCCCGCGACCACCTTCGCCGTGCTCCCGGGAACCACGAACAAAGGCTCGTGTTCCGCCAAATAGTATTCACCCGACACCGCCTGCGCATTCGCGCGCGCGTGCGGGGGGTTTAAATCCGAAAGCCCACTACCTCCGGTAGATAGATGTCACAGGGTTACAGCGAGGACAACATCCAGACCCTCGAGGGGCTGGAGGCGGTCCGGAAGCGGCCCGCCATGTACATCGGCTCCACCGACGCGCGTGGCCTCCACCATCTCGTCTACGAGGTCGTCGACAACTCCATCGACGAGGCCCTCGCGGGCTACTGCGACACCATCGAGGTGACGGTCCACGAGGACGGGTCGGTGAGCGTCAGCGACGACGGCCGCGGCATCCCCGTCGGCGAGCACGAGTCCGGCAAGTCGGCGGTCGAGGTCGTGATGACGGTGCTCCACGCCGGGGGGAAGTTCGACAAGGACTCCTACCAGGTCTCCGGCGGCCTCCACGGCGTCGGCGTCTCCGTCGTGAACGCGCTCTCGAAGTGGCTGGAGGTCGAGGTCAAGCGCGACGGCGGCGTCTACCGGCACCGCTTCGACCACGGCGACCCAGACCAGGAACTCGAGCGGGTCCGCGATATGGAGCCCGACGAGGAGACGGGGACGACCATCCGGTTCTGGCCGGACGACGACATCTTCGAGACCCTGGACTTCGCCTACTCCACGCTGGCCTCGCGCCTGCGAGAGCTCGCCTTCCTCAACCCCGGCGTCGCCATCACCATCGAGGACGAGCGCTCCGGGGAGGGGGAGACCTTCGCGTACGAGGGCGGTATCAAGGAGTTCGTCGAGTACCTCAACGAGACGCGCGACGTGCTCCACGAGGACGTCCTCTTCATCGAGGGGAGCGGCGAGAGCGACGACGGCCAGGTGCAGGTCGAGATCGCCATCCAGGCGACCGCGGGCGTTCAGGGCTCCATCCACGCGTTCGCGAACAACATCAACACCCGCGAGGGCGGCACCCACATGACCGGGTTCAAGACCGCCCTGACCCGGGTGGTCAACGACTACGCCACCTCGCAAGGGCTGCTGAAGGATATCGACGGCACCCTGAAGGGTGAGGACATCCGCGAGGGGCTCACCGCGGTCCTCTCCATCAAGCACCCCGACCCGCAGTTCGAGGGGCAGACGAAGACGAAACTCGGCAACGGCGAGGTCCGGGGCATCGTGGAGGGCATCGTCCACGAGAAGCTCTCGGCCTACCTCGAGGAGCACCCCGACACCGCCGAGGCCATCGTCTCGAAGGCGGTCGAGGCCGCGAAGGCGCGGATGGCCGCGAAGAAGGCCGAGGAGCTCACCCGCCGGAAGTCCGCGCTCGACTCCACGTCGCTGCCCGGGAAACTGGCGGACTGTCAGAGCCGGGACCCGGAGCAGGCGGAGCTGTTCGTCGTGGAGGGCGACTCCGCGGGCGGCTCCGCGAAACAGGGCCGGAACCCGGAGTTCCAGGCCGTCCTCCCCCTGCGCGGGAAGATCCTCAACGTCGAGAAGCACCGGCTGGACCGCATCCTCGAGAACGACCAGATCCGGAACCTCATCACCGCCGTCGGCACCGGCATCGGCGACGAGTTCGACATCGAGGACTGTCGCTACCACAAGATCATCATCATGACGGACGCCGACGTGGACGGCGCCCACATCCGGACGCTGATGCTGACCTTCCTCTACCGGCATATGCCCGAACTGCTGGAGCGTGGCTACGTCTACGCGGCCCAGCCGCCCCTCTACCGGGTCCGCTACCGCGGCGACACCTACGACGCCATGACCGAGGCCGAGCGGGACCGCATCGTCGAGGAGGTCTGTGACGGCTCGCCCGACCAGGTCCAGCGGTTCAAGGGCCTCGGCGAGATGAACCCCGAACAGCTCTGGGACACGACGATGAACCCGGAGAACCGCATCCTCAAGCAGATCAACATCGAGGACGCGGCGACCGCCGACCGGATGTTCTCGGTCCTGATGGGCGACGCGGTCGAGCCGCGAAAGCAGTTCATCAAGGACCACGCGGAAGACGCGGAATGGGTCGATATCTGAACGATTCCAGTATCTGATACACAACATGGAAACTAACAGCATTACGTCGCAGTCCGGTGCGGAACCGACGGCGGGGGCCGACCGATGAGTTCGGACGTCCCCGACCTCCCCGACGAGGTCGCAGAGCGGGTCGAGAGCGTCCGCGTCGAGGACGAGATGGAGCAGTCGTACATCGACTACGCGATGAGCGTCATCGTCGGGCGTGCGCTGCCCGACGCCCGTGACGGCCTCAAGCCCGTCCAGCGGCGCATCCTCTACGCGCTGCACGAGATGGGCGTCACGTCCAATTCGGGCCACCGGAAGTCCTCGAACGTGGTCGGGGAGACGATGGGTAACTACCACCCGCACGGGGACAGCGCCATCTACGACGCGCTGGCGCGGATGGCCCAGGACTTCTCGCTGCGCTACCCGCTCGTCGACGGGCAGGGGAACTTCGGGAGCATCGACGGCGACCCGCCCGCGGCGATGCGGTACACGGAGGCGCGGATGGCGCCGCTGGCCGAGGAGATGCTGGCCGACATCGAGAAGGACACCGTCGACTTCGAGGCCAACTACGACGACCGCCTGCAGGAACCGGCGGTCCTGCCCGCGGCGCTCCCGAACCTCCTCCTGAACGGTGCCTCCGGCATCGCCGTCGGGATGAGCACGAACATCCCGCCGCACAACCTCGGCGAGGTAATCGACGCCTGCATCCAGGTCATCGAGAACCCGGACTGCCCGGTCGCGGACCTCATCGCGACGAAGGAGTCCGACGGTCCCATCAAGGGCCCCGACTTCCCGACCGGCGCACGCATCGTCGGGAAGGAGGGCGTCTACGACGCCTACACGACCGGCAAGGGCCGGGTCCGGGTCCGCGCGGAGTACGAGGTCGAACACAACGAGGGTGGCAAGGACCGCATCGTCATCACGGCGTTCCCGTACCAGGAGAACAAGGCCCGGCGCATCGAGCGTATCGCCGACGACGTCAACGACGGGAAGATCGAGGGCATCACGGACATCCGCGACGAGTCCGACCGCGACGGGGTCCGGGTCGTCATCGAGCTGAAGCGCGGCGCGAACACGGAGGTCGTCGAGAACCAGCTGGTCGAGCGCCACCTCGAGACGACGTTCGGCGTCAACTGCGTCGCCCTCGTGGACGGCCAGCCGAAGCGACTCGACCTCAAGCAGCTGCTCGAGGAGTACGTCGACCACCGCCGCGAGGTCGTGCGCCGGCGCTCCGAGTTCGAACTCGCGGAGGCCGAGGACCGCGCGCACATCCTCGAGGGCCGACTGCAGGCCCTGGAGAACGTCGACGAGGTCGTCGAACTCATCCGGAACAGTGAGGACCGGGCGGCGGCCATCGAGGCGCTCCAGACCGACGAGGACGCGCTCGGGTTCACGCTCAGCGAGGCCCAGGCCGAGCACATCGTCCGGATGCAGCTGGGGTCGCTCACCTCGATGGAGGCCGCCGACGTGGAGACCGAGTACGAGGAGGTCCAGGCCGAGATCGAGCGCCTGGAGACCATCCTCGGCTCGCAGGCCGAACTTGACCGCGTCGTGACGGAGGAACTGGAGGAGATGAAGGAGAAGTACGACGACGAGCGCCGGACCGGCTTCATGGAGGACGTGGGCTCGGTCACGCGCGAGGACCTCATCCCCGAGGAGGACGTGGTCGTCGTCGTCACCGAGGAGGACTACGTCAAGCGGATGCCGCTCGACGAGTTCGACCCGCAGCACCGCGGCGGGAAGGGCATCATCGGCGTCCGCCCGAAGGACGGCGACCGCGTCGCGACGGTGTTCGAGGCCAACACGCACGACTACCTGCTCTGCTTCACGAGCAAGGGGCAGGTCTACCGGCTGAAGACCTACGAGATCCCCGAGATGGGCCGCACGGCCCGCGGGACCTCGGCCCAGCAGGTGCTGGACCTCGACGGCGACGAGGAGATCAACGCCGTCGTCGACGTCGCCGACCTCGACGAGGAGGACTTCCTCGCGATGGTCACGCGGAACGGCTACGTGAAGCGGACCGGCGTCGGCAAGTTCGAGAACGTCCACTCCGGCGGCATCCGTGCCATCAAACTGGAGGAGGGCGACAGCCTCGCCGACGTGGAGGTGACCGACGGCGAGATGGACCTCGTCATCGCCAGCCGCCAGGGCATGACCATCCGCTTCGACGAGGACGAGGCCCGTGCGATGGGCCGGACCGCACGCGGTGTCAATGGCATCAAACTGCAGGACGACGACGAGGTGGCCGGGCTCGTCGCGACCCACGACGAGGACGAGCGCGCCCTGCTGACCGTCACCCGGCAGGGGTACGGCAAGCGCACGCGCCTCTCGGAGTACCGCCGGCAATCCCGCTACGGCAAGGGCCTCATCGACATCAAGACGAACGAACGCAACGGGCACGTCGTCGCCGTGAACGCCGTCACCGACGACGACGGCCTCGTTATCATGAGCGAGAGCGGTCAGATCATGCGGACCCACGTCGACGAGGTGTCGATGCAGGGCCGCAACACGATGGGTGTCGTCGTGATGCGCCTCGACGAGGACGACTGGGTCGCCAGCGTCGACACCATCCCGGCGGTCGACAACGACCCCGACGCCGAATCCGACGAGACGGTCGAGACGGGCGAGGAAGCCGCCGACGCTACCGATTCCGCCTCCGACGCCGAATCGACCGACGCCGAGTAACCCGGTCTACTCCTCGCCGTCCTCGAAGAACCGCTCGTCCAGCGCCTCCCGGGCCTCGTCCGCGGTCTCGTACCGCTCGTCGAGGGCCTCCTGGCTGGGTGCCATCTCGGCCTCGCCGGCCACGCGGTCGACGCGGAGCTGCGTGCGCTCCTCGCTGAGGCCGAGGCTCTCGGCCATCCGCCGCTCGACCTCCTCGGGGTCGTCGGCCTGCGACCCGACCTCGCGAGCGATGAGGAACAGGCCGGTCCCGACGGCGGCGAAGAGCAGCGTCAGCGCGCCGATGGCCAGAAGCGCACCGACCTCGCCGCCCACGAGGAGCGCGGCGATGAGCGCCACCAGTACGGCGACCAGGACGCCGGCGGCGCCCACGAGCGCGGCTCCCGGCCCGCCGTCGCCGCCGTCCGTTCCGACAGCGTCGGTCACAGCTACCTCCAGGGCCTCACACCCCAAAACGCTGGCCCCCGCGGTCGCCGGTGTCGGGACCGTCAGCGCCATGCCTGGTGGGGACCCATTCCGACCGTGACCGACGTCCAGTCCCAGTCGCACGCCGACCGCGTGTACGACTGGTGGAGCCGGCATCCGGGGCTGTTCGACCTGTTCGCCACGGCCGCGTTCTTCGGGCGGTACCGGTCCCTCCGCCGGATGGCCGTCGACCGACTCGGTCTCGAGCGGGGGGACCGCGTGCTGGACCTCGCGTGTGGAACGGGCCCGAACTTTCCGCTGCTGGTCGAGGCGGTGGGCTCCGGTGGTACCGTCGTCGGCCTCGACCACTCGCGCGGGATGGCCGTGGCCGCGCTCCAGCGGGCCCACGAGGCCGGGGATGAGAGCCTCCGCGTCGCCCGCGCCGACGCCGGGGCCCTGCCGCTCCCGGACGACGCGATGGACGCGGCCCTGTGTACGCTCTCGCTCTCGGCCATCCCGGACCACCTGGCGGCCATCCAGGAGCTCAGGCGCGTCGTCCGCCCTGGGGGGCGGGTCGTCGTCCTCGACGCGCAGCCGTACCAGTCCGGCCCGATTCGCGTCTTCAACCCGCTCGTCAACCGGGTGTCGGCGCTCGCGACGAACTGGTACCCGGACCGGCACCTGCCGACCGACCTCCGGGCCGCGTTCGGCGCCGACCGTGTCGACGTGGACTGCCACAACGGCGGGACGGCGTTCGTGGCGACGGTGCGGGTGCCGGAATCGCTATAGGATGCGTTCGCCCAGCGCGCTCGCGACGAGTTCGACGCCGAGTTCGGCGGTCCGGTTGTGGTCGTCGAGGATGGGGTTGACCTCCACCACCTCCAGCGAGACGAGCCCCTCGCGGTGGTCCGCGACCTCCTCCATGGCGGCGTGGGCCTCGCGGTAGGTGACCCCGCCCCGCACGGGGGTCCCGACCCCGGGCGCCTCGTTCGGATCGAGGAAGTCCATGTCGAGCGAGACGTGGACGCCGTCGGTCCCGTCGGTGGCGACGGCGAGGGCGTCCTCGGCGACCTCGGGGAGGCCCCGCTCGTCGATATCGCTCATCGTGTAGACCGACACGCCGGCGTCGACGATGGCCTCGCGCTCGGCGTCGTCGAGCGAGCGGACGCCGACGAGTGCGACGTTCTCGGGGTCGATGTCGGTGTGGGCCCAGTCGTGGTCGGCGAACTCGTCCAGTCCGAGCGTGGCGGCCAGGCTCATCCCGTGGACGTTGCCCGAGGGCGAGGTCGAGGGGGTGTTGAAATCGCCGTG
Organism: Haloglomus litoreum; assembly: GCF_029338515.1. Classification (GTDB taxonomy): domain Archaea; phylum Halobacteriota; class Halobacteria; order Halobacteriales; family Haloarculaceae; genus Haloglomus; species Haloglomus litoreum. The sequence goes on from NZ_CP119988.1 coordinate 1,642,403, forward strand.
GGCGTCGAACCAGACGACGCCGAGGTCGTGGTCACGGGCCGCGCCCGCCATCGAGCCGATGGCGATGGAGTGGTCGCCGCCGAGCACGAGGGGGAGCCGACCGTCGGCGACGGTGGCCGCGACCTCGTCGGCCAGTGCCGAACAGACCTCGCGGGTCTCGTCGAGGAACTTCGCCCGGTCGCCGTACTGCCCGCCGGTCCGGTCACGGGTCTCCGGCCCGGGGACCGGCAGGTCGCCGTGGTCGGTGCAGCGGTGGTCGACGCCCTCGATGGCGTCGGCGAGCCCGGCGTAGCGGATGGCCGAGGGCCCCATGTCGACGCCACGCCGGTCGGCACCGAGGTCCATCGGGACGCCGATGAGTCGAACGTTCATGTGCCCGGGTTCATCGGTCGGTCCCTTAGGCGCGGGGGTCACAGACATCGCGTGCTCTCGGGCGCCGGTACGTGGGGGCTAGTCCGGCGCTGCAGCCGTCGAGGCAATGCATAACTACATGGGCCGCTCCGCTGGGTCCGGGCACATGCGTCTGGTTCGCCTCCTGGTCGATGTCGAGGACCGCGAGGCGCTCGCCCGGGTCCTCGACGAGGAGGGTATCGACTTCGTGGCCGTCGACGAGCACGACGGGGACGCCGTCGTCGTCGAGTTCCCGCTTCCGGTGCAGGCGGTGGACACCGTCCTCGAGACGCTCGACGAGGCAGGCCTCGGAGACTCGGAGTACACTGTCGTCGCCAGTGCGGAGATGGCCCGCACCGAACGGTTCGATGAGCTGGAGGCCGAGTACGTCGAGAGCGACGCCGAGACCGACAGCGTCTCGGGGGAGGAGATACGGGCGACGGCCCGCTCGCTCCTCCCCGACCGCCGGACCTACTACTCCATGACGGTCCTGAGCGCACTCGTGGCGACGGCGGGCATCCTCCTGAATTCCCCGGCGGTCGTCATCGGGTCGATGGCCATCGCACCACAGGTCGGCGCGGCCATCACCGCATCGACCGGCATCGTCCTCGGGGAGCGCCGGATGATCCGCGACGGGGTGGAGTCGCTCGCCCTGGGGCTCCTCGTCGCGACGGTCGCGGCCACGGCGTTCGGCCTGTTCCTGCACGAGACCAGTGTCGTCTCGCCGGCACTGGATGTCTCGACGGTGGAGCAGATCAGCACCCGCATCTCGCCGGGCTTCCTCTCGCTGTTGCTGGGCCTGTGTGCCGGGTCCGCGGCCGCGCTGGGGCTGGCAACCGACCTGCCGCTCTCGCTCGTCGGTGTCGCCATCGCGGCCGCGGTCGTCCCGGCCGCCGCGGCCGTCGGCATCGGCCTGGTCTGGAGCCTCCCACTCGTCGCCCTCGGAGCGGCCGTCCTGTTGGTCATCAATGCGGCCGCCATCCTCCTCGCCGGGGCCGCGACCCTCCGGACGCTGGGGTACCACACTGGGGCGTCGGACGGTGACGGCCACGAGCAGGGGGCGGCCGAAGCCGGCGAGCCCGCGCGTGGACGACTCCTGGCTGCGGGGACGGTCCTCGCCCTGCTGCTGGTCGTCTCCGTCCCCGCCATCCCGGTTGTCGAGCACGTGGGGATGGAGAACAGCGTCAACGGTGCTGTCCAGGAGACGCTGGAGCGACCGGCGTACGAGGAGATATCGCTGCGGTCCGTCGATGTCGGGTTCACCGACCTCGGGCTGCTGGACCGGCCGACCAGTGTCACCGTCCGGGTCAGCCGCCCCGCGGACCGGAGCTACCCCACGCTCGCCGAGGACCTCGGCGAGCGCATCGCCCGTCGGACCGGTGTGTCGGTCGACCTCTCGGTCGAGTTCGTCGAGGAGCAGGCGGTACGGACCAGCGCCCCCCGCCGTGGTCGGCTCCTGGCGGGCGGGGAATCGGTGGGTGGCGCTGTCGGCTCGTGACGGCCGCCGTCCCCGGCTGCCACTGGAACCTGCGCGGTTACTGATACTGCGCGCAGACCCGTTCGAGCCCCTCCTCGAAGTCGATCTCGGGCTCCCAGCCGGTCGCCGCCTGCATCTTCGAGGGGTCGGCCATCGTGTCGTGGACGTAGACGTCCTCGGGGATCTGGTTCTCCTCGTAGCGGGGTTCGATGTCGGTCCCGAGTTCGTCGTTGAGGCGCTCGACGAGCTCGTTCAGCGAGTAGGACTCGCCGGTACCGAGGTTGTAGATGCCCTGCAGGTCGTGGTCGGCGGCGAGTTCGATGCCGCGGACGATGTCGTCGACGTGGGTGAAGTCCCGTGTCTGGGTACCGTCGCCCCAGATCTCCGGGCGCTCGCCGTTGGCGATGGCGTCCGCGAACTGCGCGATGAGGTTCGCGTACTCGCCCTTGTGTTCCTCCGCACCGCCGAAGCCCTGGTAGACCGAGAAGAAGCGCAGGCCACAGGTGGTGAGGCCGTAGTGGTGGTTGAAGTACTCGGCGTAGCGCTCGCGGGCGAGTTTGGAGGCCTCGTACCCCGTCCGTGCCGTGACCTCCATGTCCTCGGGCGAGGGCTCGGTCCGGTCGCCGTAGATGGAGGAGGTGGTCGCGTAGACGACGTGGTCGCAGCCGTCCTGGCGGGCCTGGTCGACGGTGTTGACGAAGCCCTCGATGTTGACGCGGGCGCCCTTCGCGGGGTCGTCCTCGTGCATGAAGTACGAGGAGAGCGCTGCGAGGTGGAAGACGACGTCGACGTCGGTGGGGAGGTCGTCGTCGAGCACGGAGGCCTCGACGAACTCGACCGCGTCGTCGAGGTTCTCGGGCGTCCCGAGGTAGCCGTCGTCCAGCGCGATGACCTCGTTCTCGGCGGCCAGCCGGTTGGCGAGGTTCGAGCCGATGAAGCCCGCGCCCCCGGTCACCAGCACACGCTTGCCGTTCATACCGGGGAAGCCGTTGCGCCCCGCAAAGGCGTGTCGGTCCGGCTCCGGGTCGGCTCCCGCGTTTCCGGTTCCCCGCGTGGCTCGCCCGCATGGTGACGGTCTCCCCGGCGCTGGAGGCTCCACCACCGGATTTATGCGAAACGGTGGTGAACTGTCCAGTATCATGTCGTCCATCGAGCTCACCCCCAGTCAGAAGGCGATTCTCCAGGAACTCGTCAACCTCTACCGCGAGTCCGAGACCGCCGTCAAGGGGGAGGACATCGCCGACCGGGTCGACCGCAACCCCGGCACCATCCGCAACCAGATGCAGTCGCTCAAGGCCCTCCAGCTGGTCGAGGGCGTACCCGGGCCGAAGGGCGGGTACAAACCGACGGCCGGTGCCTACGAGGCGCTCCAGATCGAGGAGATGGACCAGGCCGCGGACGTGCCGTTCTTCCACGACGAGGAGCCCGTCGAGGGTGCCAACGTCCAGGAGATCGACCTCACCAGCGTCCACCACCCCGAACTGTGCCGCGCGGAGATCCGCATGCAGGGCTCCATCTCCGAGTTCCACGAGGGCGACGCCATCCAGGTCGGCCCGACGCCGCTCTCGAAGCTCGTCATCAGGGGTACCCTCGAGGGGAAGGACGACACCAACAACACGCTCATCATCACCATCGACGATATGCGGGCGCCCGCCGAGGAGCCCGCACACTGACACCGCGCGGCCGACCTGGTCGCTGCCCGGCCGCTGTCAGTGCCCCGGGCTGGAACCGACTGACGTGAGGGCGACGGCCCACTACCTCCGGTAATCGCCGGGCGTCGTATGCGACACGTATCAACCACCCATTCTATCGAGGCGGATTCGGCCGCGTTACCGCGTCACACGGCCTCGCGTTGCCGAATCAACACCTTTGTATCCGACCCAACCTGACCGACAGACATGACAGAGGACGTCGTCGTGCTCGGCTCCGGCTACGCCGGCACGGGCGCGGTCATGAGTCTCGAGGACGAACTGAACGGCGAGGCCGACGTGACGTGGATCTCCGACGTCCCGCACCACCTCGTTCTCCACGAGTCCCACCGCTGCATCCGGGACCCATCGGTCCAGGACAAGATCACCTTCGACTGCGAGGAGATCGCCGGGTCGGCCACCCGCTTCGTCCAGGGGCGCGTCGACGACGTCGAGACCGACGAGCGGACCGTCCACCTCGAGGACGGCTCCACCGTCGGCTACGACTACCTCGTCGTCGGCTTCGGCTCCCGGACGGCCTTCTTCGGCATCGACGGCCTGAAGGAGCACTCGCTGACGCTCAAGAGCCTCGACGACGCGCTCGAGATCCACGAGGCGGTCAAGGAGGCCGCCCGCGAGGCCTCGCGCAACGACCCCGCGCAGGTCGTCGTCGGCGGCGCCGGTCTCTCGGGCATCCAGTCCGCCGGCGAGATCGCGGAGTTCCGCGACCGCCACCGCGCCCCGATAGACATCCACCTCGTCGAGGGCCTCGACAACGTCTTCCCCAACAACGACCCCGTCGTGCAGGCCAAGCTCCACAACCTGCTCGAGGACGCCGACGTCAACATCATGACCGGCGAGTTCATCGGCGAGGTCGACGAGGACACCGTCTACGTCGGCGACGACACGGAACTGGACTACGACGTGCTGCTCTGGACCGGCGGAATCACGGGCCGCGACCCGGCCGCGAACACCGAACTCGACCAGGACGAGCGCTCGCACCGCATCCACGCGGCGTCGGACTTCCAGACCGACGACGAGCGCGTCTTCGCACTCGGTGACGCCGCGCTGGTCGACCAGGGCGGCGACCCCGCCCCGCCGACCGCGCAGGCCGCCTGGCAGGCCGCAGAGGTCGTCGGCGAGAACGTGGCGCGGGCCATTCGCGGCCAGCCCCTCGAGGAGTGGCGCTACGAGGACAAGGGCACCCTCATCTCCGTGGGCGACGACGCCGTCGCGCACAACGTGATGGGCATCAAGGCCGTCTCGAAGACGTTCGGCGGTCCGCTCGCCGAGACGCTCAAGAAGGGCGTCGCCGCCCGCTGGATCAACGACGTGGCCGGGCCCGTCGCAGCCGCGAAGGCCTGGCCCGATATGTAAACGAGCTTTTTCCGACTCGGGCTTCCTCGCGCTCGCTCCGCTCGCGCTGCGGAGAGCCACTCGTCGCAAAAAACGTTCAGAAAAAAGGCCGCTCCTCGCGCCCTGCGGGCGCTCGGAGCGGTGAAACCGCGCTCCCTTCGGTCGCGCGGGATACGGACTGAACTGGTCCGGGGCTCCCGACGACCTCAACGGCTGACAGCACTAGCCTGCTACATATAGAGGGTGTCTTTAGCACATGCTTCAGTGAGAGTGCGCTCAAGTAGCTTACAGCCGTCGACTATGTCTGTGTTTGACGGATGAACTCGTCGAGGCTCTGTTCGATGAGTGTCGCGACGTACTCGCTATATCTCCAGAGTGCTGCATTGAGCCGCTCTTCGGTCTCGTCATCGAGTTCGTCGAATCCACGAAGGACGGAGTCTTTGGTGAGCTGTGGGTGATACACACAAACCACTCCGAGGGAAGTATCTGAACTGGAGGTTCCGGCCGTGTGGATTCCGTACTGATCAGTGCCCCAAACACCATCACCTCCTCGCCTCTCTAGTTCAGAATCGAGTACGTCGAGGAGACGAACCTCCTCTTCGGTAAGGAGTGGTTCGTCACCTTCGAAGAGTTCAGCGTAAGCGGTCGTTCGGGCACGGTTCGTCCATTCTTCCATATGTGTTCTCGCACGCAACACGAGCTGTCTCTCGTCTGGAAATTCGGCCATACTCCTCTGAAGGGCGGCAAGGTCAATCAACATTCGCACGGTGAATCCGAACGTCGGGCTTTGACCGACTTGCGCGTTGTATTCAGCACGAGCGATAGAGCCTTCTCAGACTCTGTCAGATCGGCGTGCAGCATACAGAGGTTCTATACAGCACAGCGGCTTCGGTAGATCCGAGCCCGGGGGGAGAGGCGGGTTGAATCGGTGAGAGATACCCAACGAACAGTAATCGCTATGGCTGAAGACATTTGCCGGCTAGTTCGGAGGTATAGATATGCAGAGACGGCGATATCTACGTGCTATCGGGGATGTCTCGGTGCCGTATCAGTATCCGGCTGCACAGGAATCCTTCCGGGTAGCAATCCAGAGCCCGAGTATCCGGGGGGAACGCTCGTCCTCGAGAATACGGGGAACAACCCTGTGGTAGTCTCGGTAGAAACGAAAGTAGATCGATGCGACCAGTTGATACCGAGGTCGCTACCGGTACGATGGCCGTTCATCGTGAGTTCATCACTGCCGAGCAGGGAGAAATCGTCACGCTTGTTGCGCAACTCGGCTCAACCGGGGATGCGATACGGTTCCAGTACCTCCCTGCTGGCGGAGAGGATTCCCCGCCCGAAGTGGCACGACTCACATTCGAGAACGCTGTCGAAGCGAGTGCGACTTGGACCGCTACAAGCGGGAGCTAACCCAGGTAGAACTCGTCGCTAACCTTCTGTATACGCAAACAACTGGCCCGGATGTTCGGCGCCGGTCAACGAACAGGTAGAGCCCCGAAACACAGTGGCATGGTCCGACGCATTCATGCCTGTAGCGTTTGTGTGGCGCCCGTGTGCCCTCCATCTGCGATTCGAACGGACTCACTGACGAAGTCCTACGGCGGAGTCACTGCCGTCGATGACCTGGAGTTGACGGTTCGATCTGGCGAGGTGTTTGGTTTCCTCGGCCCCAATGGAGCCGGAAAATCGACGACTATCGACCTGTTGGTCGGATTCACGGCCCCGACAGCCGGAAGTGGGTGGGTCCTTGGAACCGACATCCGGGACGATGCCGACGAACTCCGCCGCGATGTCGGGATACTGCCCGATGATTACGCTGTCTTCCCCGAGCTGACCGGTCGGGAACACCTCCGGTCGATGCGTCGGCTGAAAGGGAATGACGACGATCCCGACCGTGTATTCGATCTCGTCGGCATCAACGAAGCGGACCGAGACCGAGTTGCCGGTGAGTACTCGAAGGGGATGTGTCAGCGACTCGCCCTTGGGATGGCGCTCGTCTGTGAGCCGGACCTGCTCGTCCTAGACGAGCCGACATCGGGACTCGACCCCGATGGCGTCGCTACCGTCCGTGACATCGTCCGTGACAAGGCGTCTGACGGAACGACGGTGTTCTTCTCGAGTCATCACCTCGCAGAGGTCGAAGCCGTCTGTGATCGAGTGGGCATCATGAACCAAGGCCGGCTGGTCGCTGTCGATACCATCGATTCCCTTCGGGAGAGGGCGCCTTCCGACACGCGCCTTCGAATGCGTGTCGCGGAAGAGCCCCCATCCCACGTCGTCGATAGACTCTCCGCTCAGTCGGGTACCGTGCCGGTATCCGTAACCGATGACGAAGTCGTTGTCGCTTGCGAGGAGTCGAGCGCGAAGGCGGAAGCCATCCAGACGCTCCACCGGTCGGTTCCGGTGCTCGATTTCGACGTGGAGTCTACATCGCTCGAACACGTGTTCGATGCGTACACTGACTCCGACCGGGAGACAGAGCGCCAATCCAGCGATGAGGCGGCCAGGGGGAGGAGGACATGACCTTCGTCGATTATCTTGTACATGACCTCCTTCTCACACGTCGGTCGAAGGTTGGTCGCACCGTCTTCGCCGCCCTCGGTTTAGCACCGCTCGCGGGAGTCGGACTCTCGTTCGTCCTCTCGAACGACACCCTCACTGCCCGGTTCGTCCTTCTCTCGATGTGGCTCGTCGTCAGCGGCGTCGTCCCGATCGTCGCCATCCTCGGATCCGCAGCGGCGATATCGGGTAACCGCGAGTCGGGCCGACTCCGGCTCGTTCTCGGGTCGCCGACGGCGCAAGCGGATGTCTTCTTCGGGACGTTCGCCGCGAGACTCCTGCTCGTCCAGTTCGCTCTTCTGGTCGGCCTCTCCGTCGCTGTCGCCCTGATGATCGTCCTCTCGTTGCCGATGGCCCTCGGACGGCTGGGAGGGTTTCTCCTGTTCACCCCGTTGATGGCGACAGCGTACGTCTCCCTTGGCGTCGCTGCATCGACAACGTCTCGGACGCAGTTACGGAGTCTCTCCCTTGGCGTCGCTGCATTCGTCGCGACTCTCGCCTGGCCGCAGGCGGCAACCGTTCTCGCCGATGTCTTCGAGTCGCTTTCAGGAATCACACTCTCGGATACGCTCGTCCACTTCGTCGGTACCCTGAGTCCGTTCGGTGCCTACGCTCAGGCTATCGGAGACGGGGAGGCGATATACGGGATGGCTGCGTCGACACCGTTGCTCCGATCGGGGGCGATGGGTCTGGTCTTGCTTCTGTGGGTCGTGGCTCCACTGGTGTTCGGATACCAACAGTTCGTGACGGCAGACGTGTAGCACGCTGAGTCGGGCCGACAGCTCTCGTTTCCGCCTCCGGACCGGGGACCACCTCTATTCCCGTTCGACCTCGTACACAATCGGAACACCAACCGTGCTGAATACGCGCGCTGTATCCAGCACCGCCGACAAGAGAGGTCATCTCTGACGGATTTCGACACCCTGCCCGGGTCTGCGATCCTCCCGTCGAGGGGACTCACCCACTCAGATCCTTCCGTCGCCGCCGGATCGCCTCGGCCTGCTCTCGCTGCCCGTCCACGTCCGCCAGTTGCTCGGCCGCCTCCAGGGTGCGGATGCCGTCGTCGAGGAAGCTCAGGATGTCGCCGGGGTAGGCGTAGACGAGGTAGTCGTCGCTCATCACGTCCACGATGGCCTCGGGGCCGAGCCCCTGCGCCCGGAGGTCGAGCAGGTAGGAGATGAACTTCTCCTCGGGGTGGCCACAGTGGGGGTTCGACTGGCAGTCGCAGTCGAGGAAGTCCTCGGCGAAGTCCAGCACCCGGTCCTGCGTCGCCTCGTCGAGGTTGGCCAGGCCCTCGCCCTGGAACAGGATGTCCAGCGTCGCCCCCGAGAACGCCCCCTTCGGGAAGTTCGTCTCCAGCTGGGAGGCGAGCTGCCGGTGGTTCTTGACGTATATCTTGTCCGTGATGGCCACGCTTGTGCGTGCTTGTGGGCCGAGCGGCTAAAGCGCCGCGGTGTCCGGTGTGTGTCGGTGTGTCGGGGGACGGGGAAGGCGTAACGTATATTCCCGCCGCTGGATTACGAGGAGTTGCGTGTCCGGGTTGGGGTATTGGTATCCTCCAGGCTTGTGGTGCCTGGGAAGCGGGTTCGATTCTCGCACCCGGACTTCTCACTTATATACTGGATAAATTCTTTATACGGGCGTCTATCCGGTTGTGTGGTGTATTGTATCATTTTCCCTCCGTCCTGGGCTCGCCGGCCCGTAGAACTCCCGTGTGAGGTGCCGTGACGTCGGGGCACCGCGGATTCAGGAACGAGGCCACGTTCAGGGCCACCGGGAACGTTCAGTCGGCGTCCCGAGCCCCGTCTCGCTGGGGGCGACGGTGCAGTGGCGTGTACGTCCGGACCCGATGGCCGTCCCGCCCGACTTATGCCCGCGCCGTGTCTCCCGTGCGGTATGGACGCAGCGCTGGTCACCGTCGGTGACGAACTCCTCGCGGGCGACACGGAGAACACGAACGCGACGTGGCTGGCCCGCGAGCTGACCGAGCGCGGGGTCGCAGTCAAGCGGGTCCTCACCGTACCCGACGTCGAAGGCGCCATCGCCGACGCCGTCCGGGAGTACGCCGACCGCTACGATGCCGTCGTCGTGACGGGCGGTCTCGGCGGGACACCGGACGACCTGACGATGGACGCCGTCGCCGCGGCCTTCGACCGGTCGCTCGAGGAGAACGACCTCGCCCGCGCGGACCTCGAACGGACGCTGAAAGCCATCACGGACTCGTACCCGGACCTGAACGTCGACATCGAGGCCGAGGCCTCCATCCCGGCCGGGGCGCGGCCACTCATCAACGACGCGGGCCTCTCGCCGGGCGCCGTCGTCGAGAACGTCTACGTCTTCCCCGGCATTCCGGGGGAGATGCAACGGATGTTCGAGGGCGTCGCCGACGAGTTCGCAGGCGATGTCGACTCCCGGGTCCTGTACACGAGCGAGCCGGAGGCCAACCTCATCGAGCGGCTCGACGCCGTCCGGAACCGGTTCGGTGTGCTGGTCGGCTGCTACCCCGACCGCGCGGCGGGCCACAACCGGCTGAAGCTCCGGAGCGAGGACCCCGGGAAGCTCGACGAGGCCACCGCGTGGCTCCGCGAGGAGGTCCGCCTGGTCGACCCGGACGCCGACACACAGGTCGGAGAGGCCGTCGGCGAGGACGACTCGGGGTGAGCGTGCCCATCCACCACGCACGGGACCCATGAAACCGGTCGGGCCTCCGGTCGAATCGAATGGACGGCAGCCGTCTCCGGGCCGCGGTCCGAGCCACCCCGCTCCGGACCGCGCTGGTCGTCGTCACCGTCCTCTCGACCCTGTCCCGGCCGTCCCTCCCGGCCGCCGGTAGCGATGACGGCCGGGACCGGCTCCGGTCGCCGCTCGTGCGCGAGTGAGCGGCCCCCGGCGATCCACGATAGCCGTGGCTTCAAGCCCCTCGGTGGTCTAGCGGCGGTATGCCAAGCTACCGGATCGGGAGCATCTTCGGCATCCCGATCGAGCTGGATCTGACCTTCCTGCTGATCCTCCCGGTGTTCGCGTACGTCATCGGGTCGCAGGTCGGCGAGTGGGTCGGCATCCTCAACGACGTGTTCGGTGCGGGCATCGCCGCGGCGCCACTGACGGGCGAGCCGGCGGTCGCGTTCGGTATCGGGACCGCCGCCGCCATCGCCCTGTTCGCCAGCGTGTTGCTCCACGAACTCGGTCACAGCGTGGTGGCGATGCGCTACGACGTGGAGATCGCCTCCATCAAGCTCTGGCTGTTCGGCGGCGTCGCCCAGCTCTCGCGCTTCCCCGACGACTGGCGACAGGAGCTGTACATCGCCATCGCCGGCCCCATCGTGAGCGTCCTGCTCGGGGTCGCGTTCTTCGTCGGCTTCCGCCTCGTCCCCGGTAGCGGCGGGGTCGCGACCGCTGCCATCGCGTTCCTGCTGGGCTACCTCGCCCTGACGAACGTCGCGCTCGCGATCTTCAACATGCTGCCCGGGTTCCCGATGGACGGGGGTCGGGTCCTGCGTGCGCTGTGGGCCCGGAACCAGCCCTACGCCGTGGCGACCCGCCGGGCCGCGACCGTCGGGAAGGCGTTCGCCTTCCTGCTGGGCTTCTTCGCGCTGTTCGGTGGTAGCGGCATCAACCTCTATCTGGTCGCCATCGCCTTCTTCATCTACATGGGCGCCTCCTCGGAGGCCCAGCAGACGATGCTCCGGGCCGCGTTCGAGGGGGTCTCGGTCAGCGACGTGATGACGCCGGTCGAGGAGGTGGAGACGGTCGACGCGAGAACCTCGGTCGCCGACCTCGTCGATCGGATGTTCCGCACCCGCCACACGGGATTCCCCGTGACCGAGAACGGGCGGCTGGTCGGCATGGTCACGCTGGAGGACGCCCGCGCGGTGAACGAGGTCGAGCGTGATGCCTACCGCGTCGAGGAGGTGATGTCGCGGGACCTGCACACCATCGACGCCGACGCAGACGCGATGGAGGCGTTCTCCCGGATGCAGGAGCACGGCGTCGGCCGCCTCGTCGTCATCCGGGCTGACGGCGAGGGGGAGGAGGGGTCGTTCACGGGGCTCATCTCCCGGACGGACCTGATGACGGCACTCGATATCATCCAGTCCTCCGGTGGGGAGTCCGGCGCGCCGTCGCTGCGGCGGGAGACGGAGGGCGACCAGACGCGGGACGTGTGATAACCTGGGGCGCTGGGGATTCGTGCACAACTCCCGGGACGCCGGGGGTGATGTCGGTGCTTCTGGAGTGTGGTCGGTGTGCGTGGTGAGTTCCGGTAGCGGTTCGGTCGTCGTCTCCGTCGTAGCTACAACCCGTCGATACGGTCGGCGCACTCGTAGCCCGCCACGATGGCCCCGTTCAGCGAGCGCTCGGGGTACTGCGCCCGCGAGGCCATCCCGGCGTAGTAGAGGCCCTCGGCCACGTCCTCGCCGAGGTCGTACGGAACCACCTTCTCCAGGTAGCCGCGCTCGTACACCGGGGCCGTCCGGGGATTGCGGCCGACCTCCATCCACTCCACGGACGACCGGTCGAAGTCGGGGAACAGGTCCTCGATGCCCGTGAGCCAGTGCTCCCGGACCTCGCCGTCGTCCATCTCCCAGAGGGCCTCGTCCAGGTCCTGGACGTAACTGGCGGCGTACAGCAGGTGTTCGCCGCCGTAGCGCTCCGCGGGCACGAAGTTCGTGTGCTCGATGAGCGCGCCGAAGGGTGCGTCGTCGGCGATGTTGAGCCAGTAGGTGTCCATCAGGGGCTCGTCCATCCCCAGTACCGCACAGACCGAGCCCTGGAAGTCGATGTCGCACTCGTAGCCGACCCACCGTTCGAGGAGGTGGGGCATCGTCGCCACCACCAGCGCATCCACGTCGTGGTCGGTCGTCGTCCCGTCCTGCTCGACGGTCACGGATTCGACGGCGTCACCGTGCTGGATGCCCGTGACGCGGGCGTCCGTCTCGATGTGTTCGCGGCCGACGTCGGCGACGAGCGCGTCGAGCAGTTGGGCGAAGCCGCCGTCGAGGTAGCCGAGTATCTCGCCGCGCCGGAGGTCGCGCTCGCCGCGGAACTTGATTCGTCCCAGCAGCCACGCCGCGCTCACGTCCTCCTTGCGCGACCCGAACTTCGCGTCCAGCAGCGGCTCGAAGAAGAACTCGTACACGCCGCGTGTGGTGTGCTCCAGCAGGAACTCGCGGATGGGGACGTCCTCGAAGTCCGCGAGGTCGTCGTACGTGTCGAAGGCGGGGACGCCGCCGCGGACGTCCACCTCCAGGGTGAGCATCCCGAGCCGGAACTTGTCGTACAGCGAGAGGTGGGGGTAGGCCAGGATCTCACCGGGCGTGTCCAGCGGATGGACGACGCCATCGACGTAGTACGCGTTCTTCCCGACGCGCCACTCCACCTCGTCGCCCAGGCCGAGCTCCTCGGCGAGTTCGACGATGGTCTCCTCCGATTTCGAGAGGTGGTGGTAGAACTTCTCGATGGGGTCGCCACGCGTCTCGTAGGTCGCAGCCAGTCCCCCGAGGTCGTCGCTCGCCTCGAACACCTGGACCTCGTGGCCGCGCTGCTGCAGCCGGTGGGCGGCGGCCAGCCCGGCCATCCCGCCACCGACGATGCCGATCATGAGTCGTGGTCCGGCGGCGCCCTGTAAGGCGCTTGTGGATGGCCCCCATCGCCAGGCCGTGGGCCGTGCGAGGCTCACACCACCGCCGACCCGGCGACGAGTGCCAGGCAGAACACCGTCGCCGCGAGTGGCAGCGCCAGCCCGACCCGGTAGCCGATCCTGGCGCGGTCCATCCCGTACCGCAGCCCCGTCGCGAGCGCCGTCAGGAGGGCCGCCAGCACGAGGACGTACCCGCCGACCGCCAGGCCGAGGTCGGCCACCGGGAGAGTGGTCCCGAGCCCCGGCGCCCCGCGATTCGTCAGCGTCGTTCCCGCCGCCCCGCCCGCCCGGCGGGCGGTTCCGGCCGCGAGCGCGACGGTCGTGCCGCCCACGAGCGGCCCGAACACCGCGGCCGTGTTGGCGAGCGTGGCGGTCAGGCGTGCGGTCTCCCGCCGGGTCCGCTCGGCCAGCCGCCGGAGCTGGTCGAGGTGCTCGCCCGTCGCGACGAGCAGGCTGCCCGCCGGCGGCCCGATCCGTCCGGCCTGCGCGAGGGTCCCGACCGCCCGAGCGAGGCGAGGGCTCGGCAGGTTCGCGACGGGGCCACCGGGGCCGAGGAACGCTGTTTCGACGCCGCAACCGAGCCGCCGGCCGCGTTCGGTTGCCACCTCGAAGGCCCCGCCGGCGGGCTCGCCGAGGGAGTCGGCAGCCTCAGCGATGGCCCGCTCGACCGCGACCCCGGCGGCGACCTCGCGGCCGACCGCGACCAGCGCGTCCGGGAGCGCCCGCTCCATCGCCGCGGCACGCTCCCTGACCGTGACCGCCGGACGGCAGTGCACCGCGAGGCCGCTGCCGGCAACCCCGGCCGCCGCGACCGGTGCCGCCCATCCCGGAACTGGTGGGAGCAGTCCGACGACCGCCCCCGCGAGGACGCCGGCACCGGCACCCACAGCGATGGCTCTCCACGGTCCGTCGTGGCGTGCTGGATGTGATGCCGGGACCGGCTCGCGCGGGAAGGCGACCGGTCGGCGTGCCAGCAGCCAGCCGGCCGCCCCGAGGAGCGCACCGGGCAGGAGGAGGTCGTAGCCGACCACGACGGTCGCGAGCAGGACCCCACCGGGGACGCCGGCGGTCGCGGCGGCCGGGAGGACGCCGACGAGTGCGAGCGGGAGCAACACGCCGAACGCGTACACCGCCGTCACGGGACCGTCGAGTGCCGATGCGGCGGCCGCGCTCCGGTCCTCGACGCCCTGCATGGCCGTCTCGGTCGCGCGTTCCAGTCGCCGCCGGCGCTCCCCGGCCGGAGCGCCGGTGGCGGCTCCGACCTGTCGGACGGCCCGCGCCAGATGTGGGTGGTCGTCGGCCGTCGCCGCAGCGAAGGACTCCAGGCCAGACTCCCCACGGCCCCGTGCCTGCCGGACGTGTGTCGCCAGCCGGTCAGCGAGCGGGCCGTCACCGTCCGCGCCGGCCGCCGCTACGGCCTCCGGGGTCGGCTCGGTACGCGCCCGGAGAGCCATCCGCCCGACCAGCCGTGGCACGGTCCCGGCGGCCCGGGCCGCCCGCAGGTGGGTCTGCAGCCCCGTCCGTCGGAGGGCCCGGTGGAGCAGCCGACGAGACCACGAACCGTCGGTCACTGTCTCCCCTCCGTCGGGCTGGATGGCGGGTTCGCAGCCGAGTCCTCGGCCAGCGTCTCGCCGCGCTCGGTGGCGGCCGCGAGCGTCTCCCGGTAGGATTCCGCCGGGGTTCGCAGGCCCTCGACGAGCGTGCTGGTGCCCGATTCGAGCCGTTCCGTGGCGGTGAGCGAGCCGTCAACGGACTCGTACAGCGGTTCGAAGGCCGCGCCGTCGTCGGTTCGGCGGACCTCCTCCACCCGTCGGACCTGCCGCTCCCGATTCCCGGCCGTCTCGCGGGCGCCGACGGTCACGAGCAGGTCCGTGTCGGCGAACGACGACTCCGGGACGCCCAGGTCCGAGACCATCCGCTCGCGGACGGTCGCGGCCCCGTCACCGTGGACGGTCCCGAGGACGGCCGCGCCGCCGGCGCCGACACGCATCGCCTCGTACAGTACGGCGGCCTCCTCCCCCCGTATCTCCCCGACGACGAGCGCACTCTCGCCGAGTCGGAGTGCCGTCCGGAGTGCCTCGGCCGCCGTCACCTCGCTCCCCGCCTCGCCGCCCTCCCCGACGCGCAGGGTCTGTACGTCACGCCCGGCCTCGCGGAGGGCCGCCGTCGGGAGTTCCGGAGTGTCCTCCACGACGACGGTCCGGGCCGTGGCCGGGAGCTCCCACAGCAGCGCACCCAGCAGCGTCGTCTTCCCCGCGCCGCGCTCGCCGGTGACGAGGCAGGCCACCCCCCGCTCGACGGCGAGCGAGAGCAGCCCCGCGACGGGGGGCGGAACGGTCCCGTTTGCCACGAGGTCGCGGAGTCGCCACGCCTCCCGGTCGTGGGCCCGCAGCGCGAACGCGTGCCCGTCGCTGACGGGTCCGGTGACCCCCGAGACCCTGATGCGGCGCCCGGCGATGGTCATCGTCGCGGCCAGCGTCGGCGAGGCCCGGGCGAACGCCCGCCCGGACTCCCGTCGGAACCGGCCGGCCAGGACCGCCGCCCCCGCCCGGGTCAACCGGAGGTTCGTGGTCATCGTCTCGTCGTCGCGCCGGACCCGGAGCGGTGTCTCGACGACAGGTGCGGTGGCGAAGACGTCGGAGACGGCCGGGTCGCTGAACAGGTCGACGAGGATTCCGGTCGCGCGTGTGTGCTTCTCGAGCGCCGTCGCGAGCGTGGCCGTCCCCGTCTCGACCTGTGGCGCGCCAGTGGCGCCGCTCTCGGTGGCCCGATCCAGCGCGGTCTCCACGGCGGCAGTCGGCCCCTCGGCCTCGGCCTCCAGCAGCTCCCGTGCCGCCGACAGGACGGCGAGGGTGTCCGCGGAGAACCGGAGCGCCGGCGGCTCGACGTGGTAGCGACGCGGCACGTCGGTCCCGGGCTGGTCGTAGAGGCGGACGACGGCTCCGGTGTCCAGTTCGTAGCGGTCCGCGAGCACACCCGCCTCGGGCGGCGCCCGTGTGGCGAGCGACCGCGTGATGCTGGGGCCGACGAGCGGCTCGAGCAGGGTGTCGGGGGCGTCCTCGGCGACTGCGAGCAGGCCGCTCTCGGCGGCGGCACGGCTCACTGGCCCCGAGCGGCCGGCGGCCTCGGCTGCCACCTCCAGTGGGTCGCGTCGTGCCCTGTTGGCGAGTGCCGGGTCACGCGTCCGTACCGTCTCGGCGAACCGTCCGGCGGCGACGAGCAGGGCGACCCCCCGCCCCTCGTACCACCGGGCGATGCCCTCGGCCTGGGTTCGGATGGCCCGCACGTCCCCGCCAGCGACCGCGTCGACGGCGGTCGCGCGACAGTCCGGGTCGTCCTCGAGCCGGCCCTCCCCCGGACAGTTCGACGCGTCCACGCGGAGCACCTCGCCACCCGTGCCCGTGCGTCGGGGGCCGCTTCCCCCGGCCAGCTCCGGGTCGCAGCCACACCCGTCGAGTTCCTCCGGGCCGTCGTCACCGAGCAGCGACGCCAGGTCGTCCAGCATGGGGTGGATGGTCCCGGCTTCGGGTTTCAATCTCCGGGGAGCGGGGTCACGCCGACGACCGCCGTCCCGTACCGGAGCCGGAGCGACAGCCGGAGTCGATGGTGCCCCGGAGCGAGCGTGAGACGGCCGTGTTCGGCCACGAGGTCCGGCGAGGGGCGCTGCCGGTGCCACGCCCCATCGTCCACTCGCCACGCCAGCGTGTCGTGGCCGATACGCAGGCGGCCATCCGGCGGCACACGGAGGCGGATGGTCCGTCGGGCGGCGCCGCTCCGCGTCGGATCGTTGCGTGCCGCGAGTCGCGCCGCCGCGGTCGCGAGTCGCGCCGCCGTCCCGTCGAGTCGGGTCGCGGTCCGGGTCTCCCCGGCCCGTTCGGCGGCCGGGAGCCCGGTACCGAGGAGCGCCGCCGTGAGCAGCACCGCGAGCACCACGCGCAGCGCGCCGGTCATTCGGCGGCGAGGTCGTCCGGCCAGCTCGTCGACGGCTCTCGGGGGTCCTGGTCGGGGTCCCTGGGAAGCTCGATGGGGCCTCCGGTGGCGGCCTCCCGAGTCGCGTCCGGACGATGGGTGTCGGTGCTCGACTGGTCCGTACGCTCCGGTCCGGATCCGGAACTGCCGTCGTGCGCCTCGAGTGCGGCGTGGAGTGCCTGGACGGCGGCCTCCAGGCGACAGAGTCGGTCGTTCACATCCGGGTCGGGGCCTGATTCGCCGGACGCGGTGGTCTCCAGGTCCGGTTCCGCGCCGGTGATGCTGGCCTTCGGTGGGTCGAGCACGGCGTCGTCGTCGGTCAGGGCGCGCTCGACCGCGCGGAGGCGGGCGGCCAGCGTCTCGGTGTCCGGGGTCGGCATGGGGCCGTTGCTCCCGGTATCGCACTTCAGATTACGGGTGTCGGAGAGCGCGAGGGGACCGGGTCGCGCGTTACTGCTGGACGAGGCTGCGGCCGTCGAACTCCGGTCGGTTGTAGTCGATGTCCATCAGGTCCAGCACCGTCGGGCCGATGTCGAACAGGTCGGCGTCCTCGACGGGGCAGTCCGGGTCGTCGACGAACAGGCAGGCGTTGTCGAACGAGTGCATCCCGTTGCGCGGGCCGGTGTCGAAGACCTCCTCGTGGCCCTTGAAGCCGGACTTGAGGTCGAACCCGTGGTTCGGGACCACCGTCAGGTCGGGCGCGATGTCGTCGTGGGCGCCCCGATAGGCCTCCTCCTTCGTGACGACACGGTCGGCGACCGGCTCGCCGTTCGGCCCGGTCAGGTTCTCGAGCGCCTCCTTCAGTTCGGCACGGGTCGCCTCGTACTCGTCCTGTGGCACGCCGCCGTTCGGCTCGCGACCCTCCAGGTTGAGGTAGAAGCGCCCGGGGATGAGCGAGTAGGCCCGCGCCTCCTCGGAGATGTCGCCGAGTTCGTCGTGGTCGTCGGTGTCGTACTCGAGCCAGCCCTCCTCCTCGAGCCAGGCGTTGCAGTGAACCTCGTAGTCGAGCGTCGTGAACCCGTGGTCGGAGGCGACCATCATGGTCGTGTCCTCGTCCAACATCCCGCGGAGCTCGCCGAGATAGCGGTCGACCTTCTCGTAGAACTCCAGGAAGTACTCGAAGTCCTCCGGGGAGGCCTCCTCGCCGGCCTCGTAGTCGCCGAAGAGGAAGTGGTTGACCCGGTCGGTCGTCATGAAGACGCCGAAGAAGAGGTCCCAGTCGTCCTCGGCGATGTAGTGCTTGAACGCTTCGAACCGGGCGTCGATGGTCCGGTGGGCGTCCTCCATGAACTCGGCCTTGTCGTCCTGGTGGCCGAGCTTGGCGTTCACGTCGATGCGGTAATCGTTGGCCTCCAGGTACTCGCGGAGGTCGTCGGGGTAGGCGGCCTTCTCGACGCCGGGCGAGAGGAAGCCGCTCACCATCCGCTGGATGTCGCGCTGGGGCGGGAACGTGACGGGGACGTTCAGCACGGACGCCCGACGGTCGGCGTTCTCGACGCGGTCCCAGATGCGCGTGGCACGCACGTCACGGCCCATCGGGACGTAGGTGTCGTACGAGCCGTTCTCGCGGTCCTGGAAGCCGTACACTCCGGTCTCGCCGGGGTTGACGCCCGTCGTGAGCGCGGGCCAGCAGGCGCTGGACTCCGGCGGGACGATGCTGTCGATGGCCCCGGCACTCCCCTCGGCCGCCAGCTCCGTCAGGTTCGGGAAGGTGTCGGGGTTGTCCGTGATGAGGCTATACGGAACCCCGTCGATACCGAAGAAGGCGACGCGCGGCCCGTCGTCTCCGCGCAGTCGGTCGAACAGACCCATACCCGCTTGGCCGGCGTCGGGCTACAAGAAGCTTCGTTTCGCCGCCGAACGCACGGCCTCCGGGGTAGCGGCAACGCTCCCCGGGGTCGCGACCGCCGCGGCTCAGGCCGCGTCGCCGTCGTCGGCCCCGGTCGCGCGCTCGCGGTCGTCGTCTGCCGCCGCCCGCTCCTCCTCGACGGCCGGCTCGATCTCGAGGTTCTCCGGAACGACGGTGAGGTGGTTCATCCCGACACCGCCTGACTCTCGGGTCGCCATGTCCGAAGGGTCGGCCCGAACACGCATATAATTACTCATGTGCATAACTCATTACCGCCTGCCGGCAGATTACCGTCAGTTGTACTGGCGGCAACCGTTGCCGCTCCCTGGGTCGGCCGGGCTCACGCTCGACCCGGTGCGACCGCCCGCCGTGGATGCGGTACCGAAGGGCGAGCGTTCTCGACCCATCCCGGAGGAAGCAAGCACCGCAACGAGCGACCGCAGGGAGCGAGTGAGGAGCGCAACGACTCCCGGATGGTCGAGAGCGCGAGGGCTTCGTAGGTGTCTCCGTCGTCGGTGTTGTCGTGTGAAAACGCGAGGGTTCCGTAGTCCACCAGCCCCCTGCTAATTAGCCACGAGGCTCGAAGTGAATGTGCGATATATGTGGGGGATTTCTGTATATATGGCAAAAATATGTCAAAGAAATCAAAATATCCAACTAACCGGAAAACTAGTCGAACTTCTCGTCGTAGAGGTCCTGGGCGTGCTCGATGGCGTCGTGGGCGGCCTGCTTGTCCTCCCAGCCCAGCGTCTCGACCTCCTTGCCCTCCTCCAGGTTCTTGTAGGTCGCGAAGAACTCGTCGATCTCGTCGAGCTGCTGCTGCGTGATGTCCTCGAGGTCCTCGATGTGGTCGTAGCGGGGGTCCTCCGAGGGGACGGCGATGACCTTGTCGTCCTGCTCGCCGTCGTCGTCCATCTTCATCAGCGCGACCGGACGGGCCTCGATGACACAGCCCGGGAACGTCTGGTCCTCGACGAGGACGAGCACGTCGAAGGGGTCCTCGTCGTCGTAGTACGACTGCGGGATGAAGCCGTAGTCGGAGGGGTAGTGGACGTTCGAGTGGAGGACACGGTCGAGGACGACACCGGGGATGTCCTTGTCGTACTCGTACTTGTTGCGCTCACCCTTCAGACACTCCACGACTGCGTAGATCTCTTCCGGTGGATTCGGGCCGGTCTCGAGGTCTTCCCACAGGTTGGCCATGCGCCCGGGTCCGGACGGGCGTCATAAGGCGTTTCTGTTTCCCGCCGACGGGGCTCCCGGGTTGCGAGCGGTGTCACGGACGGTGCCGGCCCGTGAACTGCCTCACGTCTCGTCGGCAGCCGCCACCACCAGCTCCAGGGACTCCTCGACGGCGGCGCGCTGGGCCTCGTCCGGCCAGGCGTTCCGGGGAAAGTACTCGGTCAGGAACTCCTCGCGCATCCGTCCGGTCGCCTCCTCGACCGGGCGGGCGTAGTGGTTGCTCATGAAGGTCGCGAACGCCCGCGCGTTCGCCCCGTGGACCTCGCCGTGGGCGTCGGCCACCCGCTCGGCGACCGAGGCGTTGTGCTCGTCGACGGCGTCCCAGTCGTCCGCGTCGCCCGCGCCCTCCAGCGGGATCTCGATACCGCGGTCGATATCCTCGATGCGGTCCGGGTGGACGCTCCCGTCCACGACCCACTCCGAGGGGTGCAAGACGAGCGTCTCCTCGGTGTTCTCGCCGCGGATGCGCGACGTGTACCCGTGGCCGGCGAGCAGGTCGTCCCGCCGCTCCCGGTAGGCCGCGGCCTCGTTCCCGTCGACGGCGTCACGTTCGAGCCGGGTCAGTCGCTCGGCCTCGTCGACGACCTCGCGGGGGAGTTCCTCACCCCCCGCCGAAGCGTCCTCCCCGTTCCCGTGAGTGGCTCCGTCGCTGGTCGCGCCGCCCGGGTCGTCCGCTCGCTCGGCTCCGCCGGTGTGGCTGTCCTCAGGCGTCATCGAGTGCTTCGTTCGCCAACTTGTCGGCACGCTCGTTTATCTCCCGCGGAACGTGCTCCAGCGTCCACTCGTCGAACCGGTCGAGCAACTCCCGCGCCCGCACCCGCAGTTCGCGCAGTTCGGGGTCGTTCGTGTTCCACGCACCCTTCACCTGCTTGACGATGAGTTCCGAGTCCCCGCGGACGTGGACCTCGTCGAAGCCGAAGTCGGCGGCCACCTCCAGCGCCCGGACGAGGGCGTGGTACTCGGCCTGGTTGTTCGTCGCGCGGCCGATGGTCTCGCCGCCCTCGGCCGCGATGCCGTCGCCGGTGACGATGGCGTAGCCGAGGGCTGCGGGGCCCGGATTCCCCCGGCAGGCGCCGTCGAAGTAGACGTGCGCGCGGCCGCCGCTCCCGCGCAGGAGCCCGACCAGCCGCTGGGGGGAGCCACCCTGGACGACCACCTTCCCGTCGTAGGCGACGGCGGTCGCGCCGCCGTGTTCGGCCCGCCACAGTTCGTGCTCGGTGTTCCCCGACGCGACAGTGACGCCGGCTGCCGCCAGCCGCTCGCGGGCCTCCGACGGGTCGCACTCGACAACGGGCATGGTCCGAGGTGCCCGAACGGCGTACTTATCGGTTCCGGTGGGTGTCGCCCGGCGCCCGCGACGGCTAGTGGTTTCAGTTACGCCAACCGGGAATAGCCGCGGGATTTATGTTGTATCCCTGTGCCAAAGATTAACCGCGATGTCACGGCCCACACGGCAGCGCGAGCGCAGCCGCGCCGACGAGGGGGAGCAAACGGAGTCAGAGGGGACGCGGACCTGTCCCGAGTGTTCGTCCGAGAGTGTCGTCAAGAGCGCCGACCGCGGGGAACTCATCTGCGAGGACTGCGGCCTGGTCATCGAGGAGGACCAGATCGATCCCGGGCCGGAGTGGCGCGCGTTCAACCACTCCGAGCGTCAGCAGAAGTCCCGCGTCGGCGCGCCGACGACGCAGACGATGCACGACAAGGGGCTGACCACGCAGATCGACTGGAAGAACAAGGACGCCTACGGGCGCTCTATCTCCTCGGAGAAGCGCTCCCAGATGAACCGGCTCCGGAAGTGGCAGGAGCGCATCCGGACGAAGGACGCCGGCGAGCGTAACCTCCAGTTCGCCCTGAGCGAGGTCGACCGGATGGCGAGCGCGCTGGGCGTCCCACGCTCCGTCCGCGAGGTCGCCTCGGTCACCTACCGGCGCTGCCTCGACGACGACCTCATCCGTGGCCGCTCCATCGAGGGCGTCGCGACGGCCGTACTGTACGCCGCCTGCCGACAGGAGGGCATCCCGCGCTCGCTCGAGGAGATCAGCGACGTCTCCCGCGTCGAGCGCAAGGAGATCGGCCGCACCTACCGATACATCTCACAGGAGCTCGGGCTGGAGATGGAGCCGGTCGACCCCAAGCAGTACGTCCCGCGGTTCTGCTCGGAGCTCGAACTCTCCGAGGAGGTCAAGGGGAAGGCCGAGGAGATCATCACCGAGACCGCCGAGCAGGGCCTCCTCTCGGGCAAGTCCCCGACGGGCTACGCCGCTGCTGCCATCTACGCCGCCTCGCTGCTCTGCAACGAGAAGAAGACCCAGCGCGAGGTGGCCGACGTGGCACAGGTGACGGAGGTCACCATCCGCAACCGCTATCAGGAGCAGATCGAGGCGATGGGGCTCGCTGCCTGAGCCGGGTATCCGTCAGCACTGCTGCCGTGTTCTGGGGTGAGGAGCGCCAGCGCCGCCGGACCACAGACCTAACCACCGACACCGAGTAGGTCGACACGACATGCAGGTCATCGTCCACGGCGGCGCGGGGAGTCCGGCCGACGAACCCGACGACCGCCAGCGCGTCCTCGACGAGGCAGCCGTGTCCGGGAGCGAGGCGGCCACCCCGACCGAGGCCGTCGTCGCCGCGGTCACCGTCCTCGAGCGCGACGAGCGGTTCAACGCCGGCGTCGGCTCGGCCGTCCAGTCCGACGGCATCCCCCGGACCGATGCGGGCCTGATGACCGACGACCGCGAGGTCGGCGCGGCCTGCGCGATGCCCGGGGTCCGTGACGCCGCCGAGGTGGCGCGGGTCGTGGCCGAGGAGACGCCCCACGTGCAGGTCGCGGGCGTCCACGCAGTCGACCTCGCCGACGACTTCGGCGTCGAGACCGGGGTCGACCTCTGGACCGACGCGACCCGGGAGCGGTGGGCGGGGATGGACGAGGCCGCGCCGCCCGCGACCGGCCCCGCCCAGGATCACCTCGCCTGGGTGGACCGGCAGTTCGGCCGGGACGACGCGGGGACCGCCGTCCCGGACGCGAGCGAGGCGGGCTCGGACAGGGATGATGCCCGGGACCACGCGGACGGCCGCGACCACGACACCGTCGGTGCGGTCGCGCGCGACCACGACCGCTTCGCGGCCGCCACCTCGACCGGCGGCCGGTGGGCCGCACTCGCCGGGCGGGTGGGCGACGTGCCACAGGTCGGCTGTGGGTTCTACTGCTCCCGGGCCGGCGGCGCCTCGGCGACGGGCGCGGGCGAGGACATCGCGCGGGTGACGATGGCCCGCCGGGCGGTCGCGCACCTGGAGATGGGGCGGGACGCGGCCGACGCGGCCGACCTCGCCGTCGAGGAGCTGGCCGACTACACCGGCGCCGAGGCGGGGATCATCGTCCTCGACAACCGCGGCGGCGTCGGCGAGGCGTACAACAGCGACGCGATGCAGACCGCGGTGGCCCGTGCCGATAGCGGCGACGGGGGTTGAGGGCCGTCGTCGGGGCGGCTAGCGACCCTCACCCCTCGTCGCGTCCGGAGCCGAGGCCGTGGTCGAGCAGTTGCAGCAGTCGGTCGACGGGCGTGCTCGCGAGCAGGTCGAGGTAGCGCTCGGAGCGGTCGTAGACCGACCGGAGCTGTTCGACCCGTTCGAGGTCGTGCTCGGCCCGCTCGCCGTCGGCGTCGGCCAGCTCCTCGGCAGCTTCGTCGAGTGCTCGCGTCATCACCGTCACCTCGCGCCGGACCTCGTTCTGGAGGAACTCCCGGACGACGTACCAGAAGTCCCGCTCGGCCTCGAAGAAGGCCCGCTTGCCCTCGTTCGGCAGCGACCGCCGCTGGACGAGGTGGAACCGCTCCAGCGTGCTCATCGCGGTGCTGACCGTCGATTTCGCGTAACCGCTTCGCTCGGCGAGGTCGTCCAGCGACAGCGGTTCCGCCGCGAAGAACAGCTCCCCGTAGAGTCGGCCGAGGCTCCGGCTCGCCCCGTACATCTCGGCCGAGCGCGCGAACGCCTCGATCACCCGTTCCTCGGCGTTCCGGACCGCTTCGGATGGCTCTCCCTCGGGCGTGCCGCCACCGTCGTCGTGGTCGCTCATCGGTCGGACCTCCGACGGGGAAAAGCATAAATCCGATGCGTACGGAATATTCGGTATATGCCGAATTTAGAGAATGGCAATCGAGCACGGGAATCGACCGACAGACCGACGGGATCGGCCGGTTCCGACAGCGTGAAGCGTTCGACCGACGCGACCGGCTCGCCGGGCGTGATGGACGAGGCGACCGGGGAGCGCAGGACGGACGAGGTGGTCCTCCGCGCCGAGAGCATCGAGAAGGCGTACGGGTCCTCGCTCCCGTTCCGGGAGCGGGTCGAGGTGCTGACGGGTGCGGAGCTGACCGTCCGTGCGGGTGAACTGGTCGGTGTCGTCGGCGCGAACGGCAGCGGGAAGTCGACGCTCCTGCGCATCCTCGTGGGCGACCTCGCGGCGGATACGGGCACCGTCTCCGTCTCGGGTCGCGTCGGGTGGTGTCCCCAGGAGTCCCGGCTCTACGACCGGCTGACCGTGCGCGAGACGTTCGACCTGTTCGGCGAGGCGTACGGGCTCGACGACGAGACGGTGGCCGAGGCGAGGGACCGGCTCGCAGACCGGCTGGACTTCGAGCGCTACCTCGACCGCCGCATCGACCGGCTCAGCGGCGGCAACCGGCAGAAGGTGAACCTCGCCGTGGCGCTGCTCCACGACCCGGACGTGCTCGTCCTGGACGAGCCGTACACGGGGTTCGACTGGGAGACCTACCTCGCGTTCTGGGACCTGACCGACGATCTCCGGGAGCGCGGGACGGCCACGGTCATCGTCTCGCACTTCGTCGAGGAGCGCGAGCGCTTCGACCGCGTCCTCGAACTGGTCGACGGCCGACTCCGGACCGACGAGGACCCGGGACCCGGCTCCGGGAGCGGCGAGCCTTCGGCCACCAGCCGGCACGAGGCGGCGACGGATGGGGCGGCCCCGGGGCCGGAGGTGAGCGCCGATGGCGACCGCTGACGGGACCGCCGGGCGGTTCGCGGTCGGCCTGCGGTCGACGCTATTGGCGTCGCTCCGCTCGCCGACGGCCCTGGGCCTGCTTGTCGCCCTGCCGCCGGTCGTCGTGGTGGCCTACGCGGAGGCGATGGCGAGTTTCCCGGCGCTCCCGTTCGTCGAGACGGTCCCGGCGACGGCGGGCCGGCTGAACGGGGCGCTGTTCGCGACGGCGTTCCTCGCGGGCCTGCTCGGCCTGTTCCAGGTCGTCAGCGCGGCCCGAGCCGACCGCCGGCTGGTGGTCGCGGGCTACCCCCGGGCGACGCTGTTCCTCGCCCGGCTGGCGAGCGTCCTCGTCGTGGTCACGGTGGCCGCGACGCTCTCGCTGGCGACGCTCTGGCTCGGCGCCGCGCCCGAGGCGCCGGTCGCGGCGTTCGGCGCGCTCCTGCTCGCGGGCCTCACCTACGGCCTCGTCGGCGTCCTCGTGGGGTCGGTCCTCCCCCGCGAGCTGGAGGGTTCGCTCGTCCTCGTCACGCTGGCGGACATGGACGCCATCCTGTCCAGCGGGCTGGTGGAGGCTGAAGGGCTCGGGTCGCTGACGCCGCTCCACGCCGCGAACCCGCTGTTCCGCGCCGCCGTCCTCGACGGGACCGTTCCGAGCGACGACCTGCGGGCGGGCCTGGCGACCGTCGCCGGCCTGGCCGTCCTCGCGGCCGTCGCCTACCTCCGGCTCGTCGGGACGACCGGTGGGGCAGCCATCGAATCGGCGTCCGAGGAACCGGCTGCCGGCAGCGGGGGTGACCTGCGATGACCGGGCGGACGCGCGCCGGGACCGCCCTGCTCGCCTCGGCCCGGCAGTACGCCCGGACGCCCGTCCTGCTGGCGCTGCTGGTCGCCGTCCCGGCCTACCTCGTGGCGGTCGTCGGCCGGGTGGTCCCGGACGCCCAAGTGCCCCTCTACGGCGTCGATGGGGTCACGGCGACTGGTGCCGCGGCCGCCTTCGGGACGCTGATGGCGCCGCTCGCGGTCGCGCTCGTCGCCGGCATCTCGGGCCTGTTCCTGGCCGACCGGACGACCACCGACCGGCGGCTGGTGGTCGCGGGCTACCGGCCGTGGCAGCTGCTCGCGGGACGGCTCGGCGTCCTGCTGGGGGTCACGCTCGTCGCCAGTGCCGCGACGCTCGCGGCGCTCTGGACCGTCCGTCCGCCCGACCAGCCCGTCGCGTTCGCGGGCGCGCTGGTGCTGGCGGGGCTGGGCTACGGCGCCGTCGGCGCGCTCGCCGGTGCCGCCCTCGACCGTCTCCCCGGCACGTACGTCCTGCTGTTCGCACCCACGCTGGACGGGTTCCTCGTCCAGTCCCCGCTGACGAGCGGCGGCTCCGACCTCGCCGGCTACCTCCCCGCCGGCGCGCCGGTCGACCTGGCGATGGCGGCCGCCTACGGCACGCCCGACCTCGTGGTCGCCCTGCGCGGGCTGGCGGTCGCCGTCGCCCTCACGGTCGCCGCGACGGTCCTCTTCTACCGGCGGCTCCCCTGAGCGGCGTCCGGCGACGCGTCACCGCGCCCCGAACGTTCATCCGCCATCCGGGTGACGGCACGGGCATGACGCCACCGGCCGACCGCATCCTGACGAACGCCGAGGTCCACACGCTCGCACCCGACGGGGGTGAGCCCGCAGGGCGAGCCTCGTCGAACGTGTCCGACGGGGACACGGTGCACGAGGCCGTCGCCGTCCGCGACGGGCGGGTCGTCCGCGTCGGGTCGGCGTACGAGGTCGCCTTCCTGCGCGGCGTCGAGACGACCGTCCACGACTGCGGAGGTCGGGTCGTCCTCCCCGGCTTCGTCGACGCACACACGCATCTCGACATGGTCGGGCGCTACCTCGTCCACGCCGCGCTCGGCGACGCGACGGGCCCGGCAGACGCCATCGAACGGCTCGTCGAGGGGGCCAGGGCTCCCGAGGAGAGCGAGTGGATCCTCGGCTTCGGCTACGACGAGTCGACCTGGGACGACGCGCGCTACCTCACCCGCGAGGATCTCGACCGCGTCAGCGAGGAGCGACCCGTGGCGGCGTTCCGCGAGGATGTCCACACCGTCTCGCTCAACGGCGTCGCGCTGGCCCGGCTCGGCGACGACATCGCCGACGAGAACCTCCGCCGCGCGGGCGGGGAGCCGACGGGCGTCGCCGTCGAGGGGGCGGTCGGGACCGTGCTGGACGCCACACGGGGCGACCAGCCCGAATGCGAGTTGCTGCGCGCGGCGAGTGACCGGGCCGCCGAACTCGGCATCACCGCGGTGGGCGACATGGTCCGGGACCGGCGGGTCCCGCGGGCCTACCGTGACCTCGCGCGTGACGGCGAGCTGGGGCTGCGCGTCCGGCTGAACTACTGGACCGACTTCCTCGACGCGCTGGAGGGGGCGGGCCTGCGGACCGACGACGGGGACGACCTCGTGCGCGTGGGGGCCGTCAAGTCCTACACCGACGGGTCGCTGGGCGCCCGGACGGCGCGGCTCTCCGAGCCCTACGCCGATGCCGACACCGCGGGCACCGGCGACGGACCGGAGGACGGTGGCGCAGGGAGTGGGGACGGGGAGGAGGCTCGCGGGCAGTGGGTCGTGACGCCCGACGAGTTGCGCGAGTACGTCGAGCGCGCGGACGCGCTGGGCCTGCAGTTCTGCGCGCACGCCATCGGAGACGAGGCCATCGCGGCGACGCTCGACGCCTACGCCGAGACGGACGCAGCCGCCGCACGCCACCGCGTCGAGCACGCCGAGGTGCTGACCGGGGACCTGGTCGAGCGGTTCGCCGAGGTGGGTGCGGTCGCGTCGGTCCAGCCGAACTTCCTCAAGTGGGCGCGCGAGGGCGGCCTCTACGAGTCACGCCTCGGACGGGAGCGGACTCGCGCGTCGAACCGGTACGCGGCGCTCCGCGAGGCGGGCGTCCCGCTGGCGTTCGGGAGCGATACGATGCCGCTGGGTCCGCTGTTCGGCGTCCAGCAGGCCGTCACCGCCCCGGCCGAGGCCCAGCGGCTCGACGTGACCGACGCGCTCCGGGCGTACACCCGCGGCGCGGCGTACGCGTTGCGCGACGAGGATCGGTTCGGCGTCGTCGAGCCGGGCAAGCAGGCGGACCTGGTCGTCCTCGACGAGTCACCGTGGAACGTCGCCCCCGACGCCATCGCCGACATCGACGTGGCGGCAACGCTGGTCGGCGGTGAGCTGACGTACCGCGGAAGCGACTTCTGACGGGCTGAGACGCCGGTCTGGCGCCCGTCCCGGGTCCTCAGGGTCACCCAGCCGGTCCGCCTGTGACGGACCGATTTCTGCCGATGGGCCACATCAACATCGGATTCCTCTCCACGACCCGTCTTTGTAGAGAAAATCTTTTCATAGCTGGATACACTACGTCAGGTACTTCCAAGGTGTCTCACCGTGCCGAAGATGGAAACAGCGGACATCGAGACGGACCTGAGCCTCTTCAAGTACGACAACCTCGAACAGCTCCCGCCGGCCTACCGGGAGCTCTCCGAGGCCGAGCGTACCGACCGGATCGAGGCCGCACTGGACGAACTCGGGGACGACGTCGTCATCCTCGGTCACAACTACCAGCGTCGGGAGATCGTCGAGCACGCGGACTTCATCGGTGACTCCTACCAGCTGAGCAAGGAGGCCGCCAACGCCGACGCCGACTACGTGGTCTTCGGGGGTGTCACCTTCATGGCCGAGTCCGCGGACATCATCACGGACGACGACCAGACGGTCATCCTCCCGTCGATGGAGGCCTCGTGCCCGATGGCGGGCATGGCCGAGGCGCTCCAGGTGGACGCCGCGTGGGCCGAGATCACCGAGGCCGCCCCGGACGCGAACATCATCCCCATCACGTACATGAACAGCTACGCCGACCTGAAGGCGTTCTGCGCCGAGCAGGGCGGGCTGGTCTGTACCTCCTCGAACGCGCACAGGGCGTTCGAGTACGGATTCGACAAGGGCGACAAGGTCCTGTTCCTCCCGGACAAGCACCTCGGCGAGAACACCGCCCACCGGCTCGGGATGGAGGACTCCATCGTCGAGTGGGACCCGTGGGACCCCGAGGGCGCAAGCGCCGAGGAGGCCGCCGAGGCCGACATCATCCTCTGGGACGGCTACTGCCAGGTCCACGAGCGCTTCCGCGAACACCACATCGAGGACATCCGCGAGGAGCACCCGGACGTGAACGTCGTCGTCCACCCCGAATGCCGCCGCGAGGTCGTCGAGGCGGCCGACGTGGTCGGCTCCACGTCGACCATCTGCCAGACCGTCGAGGAGGCCGAGCCCGGCGACAAGTGGGCCATCGGTACCGAGATCCACCTCGCCAACCACCTCTCGCGCTGGCACCCGGAGGTGGAGGTGCTGCCGCTGTGTGGTGACGCCTGCATGGACTGCAACGCGATGCGCCAGATCGACCCCAACTACCTGACGTGGGTGCTGGAGGAGCTGGTCGAGGGGCGCGAGCGCAACGTCATCGAGGTCGCGCCGGGCGAGAAGGAGCTCGCCCGCCTGGCGCTCGACCGGATGCTCGAGATCTGAAGCGTGACCAGTATGCAACAGACCACGACCGACGTACTCGTCGTCGGGTCCGGCATCGCCGGCTGCGCCGCCGCGCTCGCGGCCGCCCGCGAGGGAGCCGAGGTGACGCTCGCCACGAAGGCCACCGAACCGGAGGACGCCTCCTCCTGGTGGGCCCAGGGGGGCATCGCCGTCACGCGCGAGGACGCCGACGCCTTCCGCGAGGACATCATCACGGCCAGCGACGGCGAGGCCGACCCGGACGCAGTCGACACCCTCGTCGACAACGCCGCGGCCGCGGTCGAGGACGTCCTGCTGGAGACGCTCGATATCGACTTCGATACGGTCGCCGAATCCGCGAAGGTCGACGACGACGCCGCGACGGACGGTGGCGAGGAGGAGTTCGCCTACGCCCGCGAGGCGGCCCACAGCGAGTCCCGCATCCTCCACATCAACGCCTCCACCGGGCGCCACATCCTGCCGCCCCTGCTGAACCACCTACAGGACCACGAGCACGTCACCATCGAACAGGACACCGCGGCGCTCGAACTCGTCACGCACGAGGGACTGGTCCACGGCGCCATCCTCGAGCGCGACGGGGAGTTCGCGCCCTGCTTCGCCGGCGCGACCGTGCTGGCGACGGGCGGCATCGGCTCCCTCTATCCCCGGACGACGAACCCTGAGGGCTCGACGGGCGACGGCATCGCGATGGCCGCGCTCGCGGGCGCCGACGTCGAGGACATGGAGTACGTCCAGTTCCACCCGACCGCGTACGCGGGCGACGAATCGGACGATACGTTCCTCCTCAGCGAGGCCGTCCGCGGCGAGGGCGCCCTGCTCCGGAACGCCGAGGGCGAGCGGTTCATGCCCGACTACCACGCGGACGCCGAACTCGCGCCGCGCGATGTCGTGGCGCGCGCCGTGCAGGAGCAGATCGACGAGACGGGCGGCGTGACGCTCGACGTCTCACCGCTCGACTTCGGAGAGGAGTTCCCCGACCTCGCGCATAAGTGCGAGGAGTACGGCGTCGACCCGGCCGACGGCATCCCGGTGGCGCCGGCCGAGCACTTCCTCTGTGGCGGCATCGACGTGGACGACCGCGGCAGCGCCTCGCTCGACCGCCTGTTCGCCGTCGGCGAGTGCTCCCGTACCGGCGTCCACGGCGCCAACCGGCTGGCCTCCACGTCGCTGCTGGAGGGGCTGGTCTGGGGGCTGCGCGCCGGCGAGACAGCCGCCGACGCCGGCGACCCCGAGTTCGTGGAGGCGCCGGACCTGCTGGACAGCGACCCGGCGCTCCCGGACAACTTCGCCCGCGACAAGTTCGTCCGCCTGCGCCGCGTGATGGGCGAGTACGTGGGGCTCTCGCGGAACCGCGACGACCTCGGGCGCGCGCAGGGCGTCCTCCGGCGGCTGAAGGGCGAGGTCGACGCCTACACCCGGACGCGGACGAGCCGGGGCCTCTACGAACTCCGGTCGGCGACGGTCGTCGCCCTGCTCGTCTCCCGTGCGGCCAGCGAGAACCCCGAGTCGAAGGGGTGTCACTACCTCGAACCGCCGGCCGCGGCCGCCGAGGCGGAGGCCGACGGGGACTGACGATGCTCGACCCCGAGCAGGTCTCCCGCTGGCTCCGCGAGGACCTCGGCCACCACGACGTGACGAACCACGTCCCCGGCGAGACGGCCGGCCGGCTCGTCGTGAAGGAACCCGGGGTCGTCGCCGGCCTGGAGGCCGCCGCGGCCGTCTTCGACTACCTCGACGTGGCCGTGACCGAGCGGCTGGACGAGGGCAGGCACGTCGATTCGGGCGACGTGGTGCTGCGCACCGATGGCCCCGCGAAGGCCACGCTCCGCGCCGAGCGCACGGCCGTCAACCTCGCGGGCCACGCCTCCGGCATCGCCACCCGCACACGCCGCGCCGTCGACGCCGCCCGCGAGGTCGACGACGACGTGCGGGTCGCGGGCACCCGGAAGACCACACCCGGCCTCCGGGGCGTCGAGAAGCGCGCCATCGCCGCCGGCGGCGGTGACACCCACCGGCTCGACCTCTCGCACATGGTGATGGTGAAGGACAACCACGTCGCCGAGATGGGGCTGGAGGGCGCCGTCGAGCACTTCCGCGAGCGGGTCTCGTTCGCAACCAAGATCGAGGTGGAGGTCGGGGAGCCGGAACAGGGCCCCCGTGCCGCCGAGGCCGGGGCCGACATCGTCCTGCTGGACAACATGGACCCCGCGACGACCGAGCGGGCGGTCGACCTGCTGCCCGAGGGGGTGCTGGCGGAGGCGTCGGGCGGCATCACCGTCTCCGACGTGCCGGCCTACGCTGCGACGGGTGTGGACGTCATCTCCATGGGGTCGCTGACCCACTCGGCGCACAGCCTGGACCTGTCGTTCCGGACCGGGAGCAAGTGACGTTCGGCGCGGATTCTCCTCGACCGCCCGTGTTCGAGGCTCGCACCGCTCCGACCCGAGAGCCGTGTCCACCCGAACCTGGCACGAACTAACCTATCAATTGGCGAACTACTATATCTCCTTGCGAGTTCTATCGTGATCTATCATGGCAGTTACAACCCGCGTAGACGATAGTGCGCTAGCCGACCTCCGTGCGGCGTCGGGAGGGTCGGTGCTCCAGTCGGGCGACGATGGATACGACGAGGCCCGGACTGTCTGGAACGCGATGATCGACCGGAGGCCGGCGGTCATCGTCCGGCCGACGGGTGCTGCCGATGTCATCACGGCGGTGAACTTCGCCCGCGAGCACGACCTCCCGGTCTCCGTGAAGGGCGGCGGCCACAACATCGCCGGCAGGGCGGTCTGCGACGACGGGCTCGTGATCGATCTCTCGACGATGCGGTCGGTCCGCGTCGACCCGGAGGCGAGAACCGCCCGGGTCGGGCCCGGGGCGACACTGGCCGACGTCGACCGCGAGACCCAGGCCTTCGGACTGGTCGTTCCGACGGGTATCAACTCGACGACGGGAATCGCCGGCCTGACCCTCGGTGGCGGGTTCGGCTGGGTCTCGAGACGGTGGGGACTGACCGTCGACAACCTCCGGTCGGTCGACATCGTGACCGCGGACGGTCGGCTCCGTCACGCGAGCGAGACGGAGAACGAGGACCTGTTCTGGGGCGTCCGTGGCGGCGGTACCTTCGGTGTGGTCACCGACTTCGAGTTCGAACTCCACGAGTACGGCCCCGAGGTACTCTCGGGATTGATCATCCACCCGCTGTCGGATGCCCGCGCAGTGCTGGAGGAGTATCGGTCGTTCGCCGCCGCCGCGCCCGACGAGGTGACCCCGTGGGTCGTCCTCCGGAACGCCCCACCGCTCCCGTTCATCCCCGAGGAGTGGCACGGGGAGATGGTGCTCATCTTCGCCGTCTGCTACGCCGGTTCGGTGGAGGCGGGCGAGGCGGCGCTCGCCCCGCTCCGGGCGATCGGTGACCCCATCGTCGACGTCGTCTCACCCCACCAGTTCACCGACTGGCAGCAGGCGTTCGACCCGCTGCTCACCCCCGGCGCGCGCAACTACTGGAAGTCGCACAACTTCGTCGAGCTCACCGACGCGATGCTGGAGATCCTCCTCGAATTCACGGAGCGGATGCCCTCGCCGATGACCGAGGTGTTCGTCGGACAGCTGGGCGGCGCCATCAACCGCGTCCCGGCCGACGCGACCGCGTACCCCCACCGCGATGCCGAGTTCGTGATGAACCTCCACACCCGCTGGGAGGACCCGGCACAGGACGAGGCCTGCAAGGCGTGGGCCCGCGAACTGTACGACGCGATGCGCCCGCACGCCACGGGTGGCACCTACGTCAACTTCATCCCCGAGGAGGCGGGCGAGGAGCAGGCGGCCTACGGCGAGAACTACGATCGGCTGGTCGAACTCAAGGACCGCTACGACCCCGAGAACCTGTTCCGTCTGAACACGAACGTCCAACCGACGGCGTGAGGTGATCGAGACCCGACTGGGAACCCGGCTTCCGACCGGTCCACCGACGGACGGCCCCTGCCGCCGAGCGCGACCGGTTCGCCGGTGAGCCGGCTGCCCGGATTGTCTGTTTCAATCTCCTATATCTGGTCAGAAAGCATATCTAAGGGAATGGACCGGATTTCGAGTCCGAAAAATGTCTCCTATGGAGTTATCTGTGAATTATTCGGTCGAATCTCCCACGTCTCGAACACCAGTTCCAGCATTGCCTGTCTCCAGCACGATGCCCCCGTCGCTCTGTATCCCGTCGAACGCGAACGGGTCCGCGTCGTCGGCCAGCAGGAGCGAGCCGTCGAGGTCGGCGTAGTCACACAGTGGCGCGAGCGCCGCGCCCGCCGCGAGGGAGGCGTTCGTCTCGACCATGCAGCCGACCATCACCTCCAGGTCGTGCGCTCGCGCGGCGTGAACCTGCCGGAGGGCCGGCCACACACCGCCGGCCTTGTCGAGTTTCACGACGGCCACGTCCGCGCGGTCGGCCACATCCGGCACGTCGCTGGCCGTCACGCAACTCTCGTCCGCGGCCACGGGCAGCGAGGAGTGCTCGTAGACGAACCGCAGGCCCTCGCGGTCGCTGGCAGGGACGGGCTGTTCGACGAACTCGACGTCGGCGTCGGCCAGCCAGTGGCTCTTCCGGACGGCCTCGGCGGGCGTCCACGCCTCGTTGGCGTCCACGCGGAGGCCCGCATCGGGCGCGCCCTCGCGGACGGCCGCCACGCGCTCGCGGTCTCGTTCGGTCCCGAGTTTCACCTTCAGGTGCTCGAAGCCGGCCTCGACGGCGGCCGCCGCACGGTCGCGCATCTCGTCGGGCTCGGCGATGCCGACGCTGTAGCAGGAACGCGGCGCGCGTTCGGGGTCCGTGCCGAGGAGTGCGTGGAGCGGCTCGCCGACCTGGCGGCCGTAGAGGTCGTAGCACGCGATATCGACGGCCGCCTTCGCCGCTGGATTGTCGCGGACGACGCGCTCGAACGCGTCGTGCCGGCGCTGGTGCGCGCTCGGCGGTTCGCCCTCGACGGTCGCGAGCAGGTCGGGGAGGACGGACTCGGCCGTCCCGGCCGTCTC
This sequence comes from Haloglomus litoreum, assembly GCF_029338515.1. Lineage (GTDB taxonomy): Archaea > Halobacteriota > Halobacteria > Halobacteriales > Haloarculaceae > Haloglomus > Haloglomus litoreum. Next base: position 1,677,151 of record NZ_CP119988.1, read on the forward strand.
GCCGTAGTACGCGTCGGGGCAGCCGGCGCCGACGCCCTCGGTCCCGCGTTCGTCGGTGAGCCGGACCACGACGGACTCGGCGGTTGTCGTGGTCCCCCGGGAGATGCCGAACGGGGTGTCCAGTTCCATCGCCACCGTCTCGACCGACCAGTCCGCGATGGGTGCGGTCCCGGCCCGCTCGTCGGCCGTCATGCGTCGAGGTCCGTCGCATCGACGATGGCGTCGACGATGGCGTCCGCCCCGTCGCGGACGGGGTCGGCCGCCGGTACGCCCAGTTCGTCGCTGTACTCGGCGACGGCCCCGTCGCGGGCGTCGGCGTCGAGTTCGTGCGTGGCGACCGCGCCCGCGACGACCTCGGTGGGTGCGACCGCGCCGGCCAGCGTCTCGTACAGGTCCGCCACCTCGCGGGCGGGCGGAATCGGGAACGACTCGTACCCGTGGACGGCGTCGCGACCGGCGACGTGGCACATGACGAGCGCGTCCGGCATCGCGCCGTGGAGGAGGCTCGTCGTGACACCCGAGTACGCGGGGTGGACGAGCGAGCCCTGTCCCTCGACCACGAGGAGGTCGTGGTCCTCGGCGGCGGCGAGGACCATCCGCTCCGTGGCGCCGGCGGCGAAGTCGCTGATGGCCCGGTCGACCGCGATCCCCCAGCCCGCGACGAGGATGCCGGTCTGACCCGTCGGCACCATCGCCGCGTCGATGCCACGCTCGCGGGCGGCGTTCACCAGCTCGCACGTGGCGGTCATCTTCCCCGTCGAACAGTCCGTCCCCACGGTCTCCACGACGGTCGCGTCCACATCGCGAGCGCGTCCCTCGCTGACGCTCAGGTCGGCCGGCGGCTCGCGGATGTCGAACAGACGCGCGCCGTGTTCCTCGGCGAGCGCGACGAACTCCTCGTCGTCGTTCAGCCGGTAGTGGAGCCCCGCGACCACGTCCGCGCCGGCCTTCAGCGCCCGTTCGACGTCCTCGCGCCAGGAGCGGTCGAACCCGCCGCCGATGGGTGCGACGCCGATGACGAGCGTGTCGAAGGAGGGTGCCTCGTCGGCGCGCCCGACGATGGGCGCGTCCTGGGCGCGGTCGTCGTCGACGAAGTCCGAGACGGTGTAGTCGGTCTGCCAGCCGTGGCCCTCGCCGGCGATCTCGCGGTCGAGGACGGCCACGACCTCGTAGTCGGCGTAGCGGAGCACGCCGAGTGCGGTCTTCGCGCGGCCGGGGAACCCCTCGTGGGCGAGCAGGGCGACGCGCCCCGGGTCGAACCCGAGGGCGGTCGTCTCGCGTGCGTCGGTCATACGCCCAGTTGCGACCCGGCAGAGCATAAGAGCGCGGGCGGATGATTGATGGACGTCCGCGCCGGTGTCCCGGACGATGACACGGTGCCCTCCCCTCCGGGTCGCCCTGCTCGCCACGATACTGGTGCTCGCACCGGTCGCCGCGGTCGGTGCCACACCGACCGCCGCGCCCCCCGAGGACGGACCGACCGACCGGTCGGACCCGCCCCGGTCGATCCGGGACGTGCAGTCGGACGAGACCGTCCTGAACGTGACCGTGGTCGGCCGGACCGCGACGAACGCGGGGGTACCGACGATGGTGAACGTCACCAGCGTCGTCGCGACCGACCTCGACCTCGACCCCGCCCGGGTCCGCGTCGACCGGACCGGTGATACGGTCGAGGTGCTGGCGAACCGGTCCGACGCGGCCATCCTCGCGGCGCTCCGCGAGGCCGACGTGGACACCGACGACGTGGTGCTCCGCCGCGGCGTCTCGAACGAGACCCGCGACGCCGTCGTGACGGCGCTCCGTGAGCGCGTTGCGGCTGCGGGCCTCGATGGAACGTCGGTGACGGCGAGCGGTGATTCGCGCATCCGCATCCGGACGACCGCGGTCGACGGCGTCCGCTCGCTCGTGACCGTCCGTGGGGACGTGGCCCTCGTCGCTGGCTTCCCCGGTGCCGACGGCCCGCGCCGGGCCGAACTGGTCGACGCGAGCGGCATCGCTACCGTCGGGGCCGTCCAGGAACGACCCGGCGGGGCGCCGTACGTCCCGGTGACGCTGACCGAGGCCGCGGCCCGGAACTTCAGCGGGACGCTCGTCGAGAGGGGCCTCACCGACTCTGCGAACACGTCGGGGTGTCGCTACAGCGAGTCGCCCGACGCGCCGGGCTACTGCATCTTCACCGTCGTGGACGGGGAGATCGTCTACGCCGCGTCGCTCTCGGCGGGACTCGCGGACATCGTCCGCAGTGGCGAGTTCGTCGAGGATCCGAGATTCATCGTGACGGCGGCCAACGAGTCGACGGCGCGCCGCCTCGCCACGGCGCTCCGCACCGGGCCGCTCCCCGCACCGGTCCGCGTCGTGAACAGGACGGTTCCCGACGGGGCGGCCGTCGCCACGCCGGCGAACGGATCGGCGGCTCCCGGGACCTCGCCGACGCCGAGCCCCACACCGGTCGTCGACGGGACCCCGACGGCGAGCCCGACAGACCCGACGGCTGCCGCCGGTGACGACGGGAGTACCGGCGGGACCAGCACCGGCGGGCAGTCCGGCTTCGGGCCGGTGCTGGCGGTCTCGGCGCTGCTGGCGGCCGCTGGCCTCCTCCGTCGGCGTCAGAGGCCGTAGACCCGCGTCGTCCAGAAGTCGTGGTAGGCGTCGCCGAGTGCTTCCTCGGGCTTGCCGGTCGCGTCGACGGCGGCGGTGGCATCGGCTGCCTCGTCCAGTTCCTCGATGGCCTTCGAGTCCCCGACGAGGAACAGCCGGTCCACGTCGCTCCGGAGCGTCCGGATGACCATCGCACAGTCGTCGAGGTGGTCCTGGACCTGTTCGTCGCGGAGGCGGTCGAAGCGTGCCTGCGAGTAGCCACCCTTCGAGTGCTTGGACTTCACGTCGCTCTCGAAGCCCGAGAAGTCGACCCTGTCGACCCCCTCGTAGACACCCACCGCGAACAGGTCGGCCCGGACGAGTGCGAGCGCGTACCGACCCTGCGGGACGAACCACGCCGGCTCGACGGCGATGGAGTCGTCCCACTCGCAGAACGGCCCCGGCGGCACCGGGGGGTCGAGCGCAGTCGCCAGCAGCCCGGCATCGTCCGCGGCGACGAGACACGGCGCGGCGCGACGGACCAGCGGCGTCCGCTCGCCGAGCGTCTCCACGACGGGCGCGGGCAGGTCGTCGGCGTCCTCGACGTACGCGGTCAGGACGCCCTCGGGGTCGGTCCCGAACGAGCGCAGCCGGTCGAGCACGGCGTCCCGCCGGTCGCCGGCCACGTCCTCCCGGTACCGGAAGGTCAGGTCCTCGTCGCTCTCGGCCTGCTCCAGCTGCCCCTCGAGGTCGGCGATGCGGTCCTCGAGTCGGTTGATGCGCTCCTCGGCCTCCTGCTTCGCAGTGGATGCCTCCGCCCGACGCTCCTGTTCGGCCTCGAGCTGGCTCTCCAGGTGCTCCTTCTCGTCCTCGAGCTTCGCGATCCGCTCCTTGAGCTCCGTCTTCCCCAGGAGATTATCGAGCATGGCGGGGAGAACGGTCGCCGTGACGTAAATCCCGCGCCGTCGCGTGGGTGCCCCGGGTCACACCTGTCCTCCGCTGGACTGGTGTGTCTGTAGCGATTGGTGTGGTGGCGATAGGGAGGGCAGCAGCGACGATGGGGGGCTGTTGAAAGCCCCCGCGCGCTTGACCCGGCCCCGGCGACGAAAGGACCGCAGGCCGACCGGAGGGAGGCCGAGGACCGTGGTTCGAGAGAGCGGAGCTCTCTCGTCATCCTGAAAATCTCTGATTTTCAGAGACAGCGAGCCGCAACCGGTCGAGCGTCCAGGGGCTTCCAACCCGCTCGTTCCAGTCACAGAAAACATCGAACCAATCGATACAGCCAGCCCCTGCCTACCACGAATCAGCGACCGACCACAACAACTCAGGTCCGCGCCGAGCGCGATTCCTCGGCCACCTTCAGCAGCTGGTCGACGCGGTCGCGCTTCGCCAGCAGCACCTCCGTCAGCGTCGGCGGGTTCTTGACCCGTGTCGCTGCGAGCCAGTCGCCCGGGAGCGCGACCGTCTGCTCGGGGATGCCCGCCTCGCCGTGGACCGGGACGTGGGCGCCGCCGATCTTCATGACCAGCGGGCGTTCGCTCTCGTCGGGTGCCTCCCTCTCGTCCCGGTTCTCGGCCCCTGGAAGCCGCCCCGATGGCTCCATGGGGTCCGCCTCGGCCGGCCGGTCGATGGCCACGCTCCCGTCGTCCGAGCCCTCGAGCCACGTCTCGACGGGCTCGTCACCGTAGAGCTGCCCGGTGACGTGGTCGTGCTGCTCACGGTGCATCACCGGGCGGTCGCCGTCGTGGGGCTGGACGTACAGCCGACCCAGGTAGTAGCCGCTCGAGAAGCGTGCGAACATACTGTGTCGTGTGTCAACACGTACCTCGGCATAAGGCTTCCGGGCAACACATATGTCGAACCGCAACACGGCGATGGATTCGGCGGACGGGTGGCGGTCAGACGTCGGACGAACCGGCCCGGCCACGCCGCTCGCACTCCTCGCGCGGATCAGTCGTCACCCACGTCCGGGTGGGGGCGGGCCTCGCCATCGGCGGTCGTCCCCCGGAGACGTCGGACCCGTTCGCCGGTCGAGGGGTGGAGCGAGAGGACCCCACCGCCGTCGCGGAGGGCACCGGCGGCGCCGAGTCGTTCCAGCGCGCGAGCCATCGGCTCGGCGCCGACCGCCCCTGCGGCCTGGCGGTCGGCATCGAACTCCGTCCACCGGATGAGCCACAGCAGGGCCAGTACGGCCGGTATCAGGAGTGCGAGCCCCGCGAGGAACGCCCCCGGTATCTCGGCGGCGGTCGCGCCGAGCCACGGGAGCAGGAACGCTGCGGCGGCCCCGAGCCGGAGCGGAACGTGCCGGCGGCGATGGTGCCCGAGTTCGTGGGCCACCACCGCGGCGGCCTCGTCCGACGGGAGCCGTGAGAGCACACGCTCGGTCACGAAGACGACACGGCCGCCCGCCACGGGGAGTACGCCCGCGGCCACGGCCGTCGCGGGGCCATCGGCGCCGAGCGCGAGCACACGGACCCGGATGCCGTCTGGGGTCACCGGATGACCGCGCTGGCCCGGGTCGTCCCCGGCGAGGACCGGCGCCAGCGCGGCCCGCTCCTCGGGGTACAACGAGCGCGTGGGCACGAACCGCGGCACCACGACCGGCGGGAGCGCGGTCATCGCGAGTCCCAGCAGCCCCACCCCAGCGACCAGCCACCAGCCCGTCGGGAGCAGCGGCGCGGCGAGCGTCAGCAGGAGGGCGGGCCCGACGAGTGCCCCGTAGCCCAGCGCGAAGCGGCGAGGACGGCCGCCCCCGGCGAGGTGGGTCGCGAGCGCCGTGAGCGCGACAGGACCGACGAACGTGGCGGCCGTCGCCAGCGTCTCCGGCCAGTCCGGCCCCAGCCCGAACGTGCCCAGCCACGCCGCGAGGGTGCCGGTGAATCCGGCCACGATGGCCCACAGCGCCGCGGTCAGGCCGGCGATGGCGGCCACCGCGGGCCGCCGCAGCGGCGTGTGCGTGAACGCACCACGGCTCGCGACCGACCGGGCCATCGCGGCCCAGCCGACCAGCAAGAGCGTGTGCCCGGCGGCGACGGCGGCGAGCGAGCGCACGGGGTCCCATAGCCCCGGTTCGATTGTCAACCTTCGGTGGTCCACACCTGGAGCCCAGCCTGTGATGCTCACCGAGTCGATATCGATGGGTTCCTGTCCCCGCCTGCCGAACGACGACGTGTCGTGCCCTCCACCATGCACGCGCCGGTCGAGACGCAGCGCTGCGACCGTCCCGACGGACGGACGCTGACCTACGCCGTCGCCGGCGACCCCGACGGGGCGCCGGTCGTCGCCCACCACGGGACGCCCGGCTCCCGGCTGTTCGCCGCCCTGCTGGACGACGCGGCCCGCGAGCGTGGGGTCCGGGTGCTGGTCCCGGACCGCCCCGGCTTCGGCGGCTCGGACCCGCCGTCACCGGACTACCGGCCCGGAGCGATGCTCGGGCCGCTGCTCGCCGCCGAATCGCTCGACGCGGCGCCCGTCCTCGCGTTCTCCGGCGGCGGCCCGGCCGCGCTCGCCGCTGCCGGGGATGGGGATCGGGTGACTCGGGTCGCGCTCGTCGCCGGCGCGGTCCCCGGTGCCGGGAGCCCCCTCGACGCGCTGGCACGAATCCCGTTCGCGCTGCGGGCGCTGTTCCGCGTCTCGGGGGCCATCGCCCGAGTGCGCGGGCCGGAGGCGGTCGTCGGGCAGTACACCGACCGCGACGTGTCGGGGGTCGTGGCCGAGCAGGTCGCCGCCGACTTCCACGAGGGGCTCGCGCAGGGGGCCCGTGCGACGGCCCGCGAGTTCCGCCGGGACGACGCTGCCGTCGTGGCTCCCGGGGCGGTCGACGTGCCGCTTTCCGCGTGGCACGGACGCGGCGACGAGAACGTCCCGCTGGAGGCAGTCGAGGCGTTCGTGACGGCGGCGGACGGGTCGCTGCGGATACTCGACGCGGACCACCTCGGGACGCTGCTGGACGCGCGGGGGGAGGCGCTGGACTGGCTCGCTTCCGGGTGAGCACCGGCCGTGGTCCCGGCAGCGTCGAGCCCCCGCCCGCTCAGACGTGCTCGTCGAGGAACTCGACGACGCGGGTGTACGCCTCGATGCGGTTCTCCAGCTTCGAGATGCCGTGCCCCTCGTCCTCGAAGACGAGCTTCTCGACGGGGACGTGCTCGCTCGCCTGCTCGGCGATCTGCTCTGCCTCGCCCACCGGGACGCGCGGGTCGTTCGCGCCGTGGAGGACGAACAGCGGCGCCCGGATGGCGTCGACGTTGTTGATGGGGCTGATGGTCTCCAGGAACGCCCGGTCCTCGGCGAGCGAGCCGTACTCGGCCTCCCGGAGTTCGCGCCGCCAGGCACCCGTGTTCTCGAGGAACGTCACGAAGTTGGCGATGCCGACGATGTCGACGCCGGCCGCCCACAGCTCCGGGTACTCAGTGAGCGCCGCGAGCACCATGAAGCCGCCGTAGGAGCCGCCGAGCGCGACGATGCGCTCCGGATCGACGGCCGGGTGGTCGTGGAGCCAGTCGACCCCGGCGCGGAGGTCCTCCACCGAATCCATCCGGTTGCGCACGTCGTCCGCGCGGGTGTACGCCTTCCCGTAGCCGGTCGAGCCGCGGACGTTCGGCTCGAAGACAGCGTAGCCCCGCGAGACGAAGTACTGGCCGAGGGCGTAGAACGAGGGCCGGCGCTGGCTCTCCGGGCCGCCGTGTATGTCGACGATGACGGGCACCTCGCCGGGCCGCTCGTCGGCGTCCGCCGGGAGCGTGAGGAAGCCCGGAACCTCCAGCCCGTCGAAGCTCTCGAACCGGACCAGCTCGCGGTCGCGGAAGCTCTCGCGTGGGATGCCCGCGGTGCTCGCGCTGGTCCACCGCTCGGCCGTGCCCGAGTCGACGTCGACGACGTGGACGTTCGTGTTGGTGGTCGTCCCCGTCACGGTGATGGCGAACCGGTCGGCCGTCCCCGAGAAGCTCACACCGCCCGCGACGGCCTGTGGGAGGTCGGGCGTCGCCAGCTCCTCGAGTTCGGCCGGGCCGACGAGGTCGGCGACCGTGAGGTTCGTGTAGCCGTCGACGTTCCGCGAGTAGACCAGCCGCCCCGTCTCGTCGTCCAGCGCCACGCCGTCGACGTTCCACTCCTCGTCGACGACCAGTCGCTCGACCTCGAGGGTCTCGAGGTCCAGGCGCGCCAGGTACAGCGTGTCGTGGCCGTCGTCGGTGACGAGGTACAGCGCGTCCCCGTCGGGGCCGAAGCTCGCGCTCCCGTAGCGCACGTCCCCCTCGTGTGGCGTGAGGTGGCGGAGTTCGTCGGTCGCCAGGTCCAGCGTGTAGAGGTCCTGATCGAAGTTGGAGTGGCTCTCGTAGACGAGCAGCCGGTCGTCGCTCGGCGACCACCCGCCGACCGAGAGCCAGCCGTCGCCCTCGTGGTGCAGGGTCGCGTCGGTCCCGGTCTCGTCGCGTCCCTGCGTGTAGACGTCGAAGACGGCCTCGTCGCGCCGGTTCGACGTGAACGCGAACCGGTCGCCGTCGTGGCTCCAGCCGCCCCACTGGTGCTTGGCCTCGGGGTGCTGCGTGAGGTCGGTCACGACGTTCGTCTCCTCGTCGAGCAGATGGAACTGGAGCCGCTCGTTGCCCCCCTCGTCCATCCCGAAGACGAGTTCCGGGCGCTCGGGCGACCACGTGGCGAACGACACCGGCTCCTCGTAGAAGGTCCGCTGCTCGGGCCACGCCTGCGGGTCGTCGAGCGTCCACACCTGCGCGGTGCCCGTCGTGTCCATCAGGAAGGCGAGCCGCCCCTCGGGCGAGAGCGAAGCACCGTATGCACTCCTGACGTTGAGATACCGCTCCAGGTCGTACTCGTGCATGGTGTCGGGTCGTCCGGGGCGCGGATAGCGTTTCGCCTCGTGGATGTGGCCGTATCCGTTGGCACTCCCTACAGCCCAGCATCACACCACGGAGCCGACCCGACGACGCGGGAGCCGCGACCCACGGGATTTTTGCCGCGACTGCTCCCGTATCCCGACCATGCAGGTTGCCGTGGTCGCGCCCGAGACGACGCCGCTGGCCGACGCCGACGACCGTGCGGTCGCACGTGTCGAGCGGACGGCCCGTGGCCTCGCGGCCCGGGACCACGACGTGACCGTCTACTGCACGGGCTGGTGGAGCGACCGGCTCGACTACACGGAGACCCGCGAGCGCGACGGCGTCACCTACCGCGCCGTCACCGTCTCGCCAGCGACCACCTCCTACCACGCGCGGGTCCCCGCCCTGCTGGCGGCCGAACGCCCGGACGCCGTCCACGTCATCGGCGACCCGCCGGCCGTGCTGGCCGCGCGGACCGGCGCCACACTCGCGCGCGCCCCGCTCGTGGTGGACTGGTTCGGGGAGGACCCGCCGGAGGACCGGCTCGTGGGGCCCGCCCTCCGGGCCGCCGACCGGGTCGTGGCCCCCTCGGAACTGGTCCGGACCCGCGTCCGCGAGCGCGGCGTCCCGGAGGACCGGACCCGGGTCGTCCCCGAGGCCATCGACTTCGACCACATCCGCGCGGTCGAGCCCGTCTCGGACCCGCCGGACGTGGTCGCCGCCACGCCACTGGACGGGGACGCCAACCTCGAGAGCGTGCTGCTGGGGCTCGCGGAACTCCGCGACCGGGACTGGTCGGCCACCGTCATCGGAGACGGTCCGGAGCGCGAGGCCTACGAGGCACAGGCCGCCGACCTCTCCATCGACGACCGCGTCACGTTCGCCGGGCACCTCCCGCGCGACGAGCGGCTGGCCCACTATCGCGGCGCCCACGTCTTCTGCCAGACCGCCCGCGACGAGGTGTTCGCCGTGGAACTGCTGTGGGCGCTGGCCTGTGGCTGCGTCGGCGTCGTGGAGTACCAGGCGGACTCTGCTGCCCACGAACTCGTCGAGCGCCGCACCCGTGGGTTCCGGGTGTCGACACCCGAGGAGATCGAGGGCGCCATCGTCGAGGCCGGCGAGTTCGAGGCGTGGACGGTCGACGAGTCGCTCGCCGAGTTCGACGAGGAAGCCATCGCCGGGCAGTGGCTGGATGTCTACCGCGCGGCCGGAGCGCCCGCGGCGGAGGAACCGATTCCGGAACCGGCCGAGCATCCCGAGATGGTGGAGTGACCGCCCGGCGCGGTCGCCCGCCGTCGTCCGGGGCCCGGCCCGAACCTGCTGCGATCCGGGAGCCATGCGGTACGGATCCGTCGACGAGATGTCGATAGCTGTTCATCCTATCTCTCAGCGTACATATACGCGGTGCTAAAGTATGGCAACCACACAGCAGCGACAGCACGAGATCGCGGCGGCAATCAGCACGGCCTTCGTCGAGGCGTACAACCGGAACGAGCCGGACCGCATCGACGATGCGGTGACCGAGGACTTCGTCTGCCACCACATGGCCTCCGGGTCGGAGCTCCACGGTGCCGACGAGTACAAGACCCGCATCGAGGACCTCAACGCGGCCTTCTCCGGGTTCTCCATGTCGGAGGAGGTCCTCATCGTCGACGGCGATATGGCCGCCGGGCGGTACCGCTGGAGCGGCACGCACGAGGGGCTGTTCGAGGGGATTCCCGCCACCGGCCGGACGGTCGACACGACCAGTCTGACAATGATGCGGATGGAGGGCGACCGGATGGCGGAGATGTGGGTCTACGGCGACGGTCGTGGCCTGATGGAGCAGCTCGGTATCGAGCGCTGACCGGTCCCGGTCGCCGCTCACCGGATTCCGTTTTCCACGTCGCCGGTCAGCTGTAGTCCCGCCAGCGGTGGCCACACTCCTTGCACTTGAAGAACCTGGTGGGCGGCTCGTCGGCGCTCCCGGTCTGTTTGATGGTGTACCAGGCGACGCCGTGGCCGCACTCGTCGCAGTTGACGCTGTCGTCGGTCGGTTTGCCCTCGAACTCCGCGCCCTCCTCGGTCTCGATGACGTCGTCGGTCGACTGTGCCTCCGTCGAGACGAACTCGGCCTCGCGCTCGGCGTCCCGGCCCTGCCGCGCGCCACAGGACGAACAGACCATCTCGTCGCCGTCGGCGTGCATCAGGGAGCCGCAGTCGTCGCAGAACTCGACCATGGCCGGATTCGTGGCTCGATGGAGAAGTCGGTCCCGGTTGCGTCTCAGTCGTCGGCGCCGGAGTCGGTGGCCTCGGGCTCGGGGTCGGTCGCGGCACCGCCCTCCAGTTCGGGGTCGGCCGTGCCACCGCCCTCCGTGATCGCGGCGAGGTCGTTGCTCCGTCGCCGGGTGACGATCGGGCAGTTCCGGACCCGGAACCGGGCGGTGTCGACGAGCTCCACGATCTCCGCGTCGGGGTACGTGCAGGCGACGGCCGGTGGCTCCGAGAAGTACTCGCACTGCTCGCAGTAGCTCCGCTTCTTGACGACCGTCTCGCGCCCCTCGTCCTCCTCGTCGGACCGGGGCGGCCGGTCCGGTCCGGCCCCGGCGTCCAGTTCGGGGGCCGTCTCCGGCTCGGTGCCGTCCTCGCCGTCGCCCTCGATGCGCTCCCAGACAGCCTCCTCGTCCAGGTCCGTGGTTCCCTCGTCGGTGAACAGGGTGTTGTCGGATGGACCGAAGTCCGTCGAGGGGTCCTCGTCACCGGCGCTCAGGTCGGTGAATGGGTCGTCCTCCAGCTCGACCCCCTCGATGTCGTCGAATGGGTCGTCGTCTGTGTCGTCGAACGGGTCGTCGTCGTCGTCCGCCGTGCCCTCGGGGTCGTCCTCGGTCATCGTTCCCCCCCGTCGGCGATTCCGGTGTTGCTGTCGTCGCCCGGCTCCGGGTCAGCCGAGTCCGCTGCGACGTCGTCCGCCGGTGCCAGCCGGTCGACATCGGCCGTCTCGGTATCGAGGTCGGGTGCCCTGTCGGTCCCGGCCCCATCGCCCGACGGTGCGTCGGGGTCGCGGTCGTCGTGGACTCCCACCAGTCGCGGGGTCGACCCGAACAGGCTGCCCGAGCCGTCGACGATATCGCCGAACGGGCTCTCGCAGTGTGGACACGCCGGGTCGGGCAGCAGTCCGACCCGGAGCGTCTCGCCACAGGCGCCGCACGCGGCCTCCTCGAACCCCTCGCGGGCGGCCGTCCGCCTGATGTGGGCCAGGCGCTCGCGCTCCGTGTCCGCCCCGCCATCCGCATCGCGGAGTTCGACGACGACGCGGGCCAGCTGGGTCAGCTTCCCCTGTACGTCCTCCAGCTCCGACGCGAGCGCCTCCTGCCGGTCGACTGCGTCGAGGTCGGCCACCTGCTCGCGGAGGCGATCGACCTCGTCGACGACCTCGTCGAGCCGCTCGAGTTCCGGGTGCGTGTGGTCGACGCTCGCCTTCGACCCGGTGGCCTCCTTGAGCTGGACGACGCGCCGACGGATGTCGTCGAGTTGCTCCTCACGCTCCGATTCGAGTGTCGCCAGGCGGTCCTCCAGCCGGTCGAGGACCCGACCGACGATGGCCTCCTCGTCGACGGTCCCACCAGTGTCGGCCTCCTCGATGGCCGCCTCCACCACCGCGTCGATGTCGACGCTGTGCTCCTCGATGGCGGTCTCCAGCGCCGCGACCGACTCGTCGTCCGCTGTCTCGGCAGCCACCTGGTACCCCCCGATCAGCTGTCTCACGAGTTCCGAGCGCTCGACGTCGAGAGCAGCGGCGCGCTCGGTGAGCCACTCGTCGAGGGCCGCCGGGACCTCGAGTGTCAGCGTCCGGCCCTCGGTTGACTCGTTCTCCATGCCCTCCCTTTGCAAGTGGCGTCATTAAAACGTTCCTCCGGCGATACCGTCCCCTACCTCGTCGAACGGCCCCGGAACGGTGCCGTCCGCGACGTTACCGGATCTTCCGCACGTCGCTGATGTCGAAGCCGGCGTCGCCGATCTCCGTCTCGAACCGGACGATGTTCTCCTGCTCGATCCGCGACAGGACGCCGCGGAACTGCTTGACGACCATGGTCCGCGCCCGGGTGGAGCCGCCGGACTCCCACTCGAACAGGAGCGTCCCGTCGGCGGCATCCATCAGCTGGCCGTGCTGAAGGGCCGAGAGGGTCTCCTTGTTGACGTGGGCCAGGATGATCCCCTTCCACTCGAACGCCGCCCGCGAGATGCCCTTCAGGAGGACGGGGATGTCGTCCCAGGCCAGGTCGTCGCCGGCCCCGGCGACGAGGTCGGTCAGCGAGTCGATGACGACGAGGTTGTTGGCGGCGCTGTCCGAGAGTCGCTCGCCGAGTGCCGCCGGGACCGACTGGCGCTCGCGGGTGCTGTTCAGGTCCGACAGCGTCGCCGTCCGGTCGGAGTACCACTCGCGGGGGACCGGCGATAGCTGGAAGAACTCGGACGAGAGGTCGTGGAACGTCACCGCGGGGCTGCTCGAGGAGACCAGGTCGTCGTCCATCGCCAGCCCCATCTCCTGGCGGAGCTTCCGCTCGTCGGAGGTGAACGAGAGGTAGTGGACCTCCTCGGGGGGGACCGCGCCCGACGCCAGGTCGCCGTAGTAGAGATCGAACAGGTCTGGATCGGCCTGCAGGAGCCCGTTCATGGCTGCGCAGGTGTACATGAACTCCCGCGCGCCGGCCCCCGCCTCTCCCGAGAGCAGCACGACACTCCCGGCGGGGACCCCCCCATCGATGGTCGTGTCCAGCCGCCGGATGCCGAACGGGATTCGGTCCATGCGAGTGCCTGTGCAGCCGCAGTATTAAATATCCGTCTCCGCCCGCCGGGTCGACGTGCGGCGATGCCGCTCCACCCCGATGGCTGTTCGAGGACCGGGCGGTCCGGAGAGGGCCGCCGATGACAGCTCACCGCAGTCCTGCCCGCGAGACGAGGACCCCGTCACGGCTGATGGCCACGCGGACGTACCCCATGATACCGGCCCCGTCGGACGGGAACGTCAGCGTCCGGGAGGAGCGGTCACCGTCGCTCGCCGCGGACACCTCGTAGTCGCCAGCTTCGGGCATGACATCCGCCGAGGTCGCCCGCCCCCCGGCGGGGACGGAGAAGGTCTGGTCGAGGAGCGACTCGCCGCCCGCCCTGGCGACCCGGACCCGGACCGACCGCTCGAAGTTCGTCTGGTTGTAGCAGTGGACGGCCCCATCCGGCGGCCCCTCGGCCTCCGTACTGCAGCCGGCGGTCAGCGTGGTCACGGTTGCGAGCCAGCCCAGCACCCCCCGGCGTGTGAGTCCCTGCACGGCCTCCGCCTCAGTCGCTCCCGTGGTCGACACCTGGCCGTGACTCGGCGTCCATCCGTCTGAGCGTCGCCCGCGCCTGCGAGGCGTCGTAGCCGAACAGCACGCGGTCGCCGTACTCGGCGGCCACGCGGACGGCCTTCGTGAGGTTGTCGAGATCGACGTTGACGGCGTACAGCTCGATCGAGAACGGGGTGTCCAGCTCCCCGGAGCGGTCGGCCCACGCGGACGCGAGGATCTCCAGCCAGTACGTCGTCGAGTACGCCATGTCGTAGATGGGGACGACGAACTCGTCGACGTACTCGGCGAGCGCCTCGAGGTCGAGCCCGGCACGCTCGTACAGGTGGCCGGGGTAGGGGTCGGGGTAGACGGTGAGGTAGAGGTCTCCGGGGACGTGCTCGCGGGCGGTCGCGACGAAGTCCGTGATGACCTCGGCACGCCAGACCTCGCGGTCGTCGAAGCCGCTGTCTGCGAACGCCGCGTCACAGCGGTCGCAGTGGCAGTACTCCCCGCGCGGCCAGCCCACATCGTCCAGCCGGACATCGCCGTTCACCTCGGCACAGTCCTCGATGATGTCGAGCAGGCCGCGCTTGTAGTCCACGACCGAGGGGTCGATGTAGTCCCAGTCGAAGTACTCGCGCTCCCGGGTCGCCCTGTGTCCGTCGGGGTCCTCGGGAACGAGGTCCGGGTTCCCGGTGGCGGCGGCGTTGTCGGCGAAACAGGACACCATGTTGACCGCCTCGGGTTCCGGCTCGGAGGGTTTCCCGGCGACGGACTTCACCTCGTAGAACCCGACGTCGAACTCGGGCCACTCCAGTTCCTCGGCGTTCCGCGTGACGACCCCGTACTCCATACCCGGTGGTGGTGGGGCGGAACGGTAAGTAGTGTCGTTCGCCGGCGCGGGCGGCGATGTCCTCGCGGCCGCGCCGGGGACGGTTCGTGGAGGGCCGTGTCGATCTACCGGCGGACGAGGTAGATGGCGACGATGGCGAGCAGGGCGACGACCGCGAGTGCCTTCTTGGACATATCCGATACGTGGTCGGGTCACGGCATAATCCTTGCGGGGGGTCAGCCGTCGGAGAGATGGAACTCGAAGCGTGCCCCCCCGGCATCGCTCTCGGTCAGGTGCACCTCCCAGCCGTGGGCCTCGGCGATGGTCCGGACGATGCTCAGCCCGATTCCCGTGCCCTCGTCGGTGGTCGTGTGGCCGCGCTCGAACACCGCCTCACGCTCGGCCTCGGGGATCCCGCGGCCGTCGTCGGCGACGTAGAACCCTGTCGGGTCGGGGGGAGACCCGCCATCGTCCGTTGCGGCCTCCTCGTCCGCCTCCCCGAGGAGCCCGACCGTCACCTCGACGCTCGGGGGGCGCTGTCCCGCCCCCGCCTGTTCCGCGCTGTCGGCGGACTCCGTCCGGCCCTCCGTGGAGCCGTGTTCCACACTGTTGCGGAACAGGTTCTCGAGCAGCGCCCGTAGCCGCTCGGGGTCGGCCTCCAGTGTCGCCCCCTCCGCCCGGAGTTCCAGGCTCGCGTCCTTCCCGCCCGCGGTCTCCCAGGCGCGCTCCGCGACGGTCCCGAGGTCGACGGACTGGGGCTCGCCGACCGCTCGACCACTCCGGGTCAGCATCAGGACGCCCTCGATGAGGGCGTCCATCCGGTCGAGGGCGGACTCCAGGTCCTGGACGTACTCGGCCGCGTTCTCCCGTCCCTCCGTCACCGCCTCCAGCAGCGTCAGCGTGGCCCGCGCCGTGTTCAGCGGGTCCCGCAGGTCGTGCGTGACGACGGCCGCGAACCGCTCCAGTTGGTCGTTCTTGCGCTCGAGCGCGTCCTCGCGCTCGATGCGGTCCGAGATGTCGCGCATGATGCCCGAGAACACCCGCTCGCCGTCGTACTCGTGTTCCTCGAAGGCGATCGAGAGCGGTACCTCGTGGCCATCGGCGTGGAGCGCCGGGAGCTCGATGCCGCTCCAGTCGAGTTCCCGGCCGCCGTCCGAGACGTACCGCTCGAGGGCGTCGAGGTGGGGCTCCCGGTATCGCTCGGGCATCACGTCGGTCAGGCGCTCCCCCTCCAGCGCCGTCGGGTCGTAGCCGAGGGTCCGCTCGACCCCCTCGTTGGCGAAGACGATGGTGCTGTCGCTGTCGATGGTGATGATCGCGTCCCGGCTCCGCGCCACCAGATCGCGGAAGAACGAACCCTCCATCGTCAGTGAGCGAGCCGGTCCGATCCCATGGGGACGCGACACTGGATTCCGGTGAGGGCGGTCGGTCGCCGCGCTCTCTCGCACGGCCCGGCGACCGAACGACAGTCCATGCATGCCGGAAGCCTCTCAGACCTTTAGTCGTTGGGGCTGGGGGGTGGCCGGACCGTTCGGCGATGGTGCCCCGCGTCCCTTTTCACGCCGAGCGATGTAGCGACGGTCATGAGCAGTGCCAACCGGAGCGACGTGCCGCCGGAGACGGTCGGCGTCTCCCTGGACCCCGAGGGGGTGGAGGTGACCTACACCGACGGTCGGTCGGTGTTCTACCACGGCGTCCCCGAGAAGGCCGAGGGGCGGGTCATCTCCGCGCCCGGCAAGGAGGTCCACGTCCTCGTCACGGACCCCACCGAGACCGAGGGCGTGATGGTGTACGTCAACGACCGGAAGACCGACGACGAGATCCTCGAAGCGACCGGCGTCGGCCGGGTCATCCTGGAGCGCGGCGAGACCGACTCCATCTTCCCCGGCGTCGAGGCCACGAACAAGGGGTACCGCGTGCAGGTCGAGGCCGACCCCGAGCAGGCCCGTGGCCGCGTGTTCGTCTTCGTCGAGGACGAACTCTCCGAGCAGGCCTACGAGATCGTCGCGCCCGAGGCGGGCGATGAGAGCGAGGAAGCGAGCGAGGCCGAGCCGGCCGACGGAGTCGAGTGATGCCCCTGCAGAAGCGCTGGGAGCCGCTCGAGCGTGCCACGGTCGGGAGGGTCCCCGACCGCTACGGCGTCTACGAACTCGGTGACGAGGACGGGACCGTCATCGCCGTCGAGCACGGCCCCCTCCGGGACGAACTCAAGGAGGTGCTCGCCTACCGGGACGCCCCGAAGGTCCGGTGGGAGGCCTGCCAGAACCGTGACCACGCCGAGCGATTGGCCGAGGAGCACCGGGAACGGCTGTAGTCGGCTCCCTTCGCGGCCGTCCTCGCGCCACCGACCTCGCGGCTGATCCGGCCCGGGCCGGCGCCGAAGCGGCGAGGGTCGCACGGAAGCGTACCGTTTAGACCGTCGGCGAGGAACGCCCGGACATGGCACCCGAGCAGGCCGACGAGGCGGACGGGGAGCGAGAGACGCGCTGGGTGGTCCAGTGGGCCGAACCGTTCGGCGACCGCGAACCGAAACGGATCGTCGAGACGGAGGCCGAGGCCGAGGCCGTCATCGAGGCGATGAAGGCGGTCTATCCCCCCTCCGAGGAGCAGGAGGGTGCCTACCGCGTCGAACTCGGCGCCGACGTGTTCTTCACGAAGGTCGAGGTCCCGTTCGGCCCGCTCCCCGACGACGAGTGGGACGAGCAACGGGACGCGTAGGCCCCGAGACTCGCGGTGCTCACGGCCGGACGGGACGCTGATTCGGGTTCGACTCCCGAAGTAATTCGATTGTATCTGCGATATCGGATGATCCTCAACTATTCGTTACAAATCGGGGCGAAAGGCAGATAATCGCTCGGTGCGGCGTCCGTCCCCTTGGCGAGTCTCGCGGCGGCCCTCGGCCGCCGCGTAGGACAGCGTTATTCGATCTCCTCTGCGATCTCGTCGGCGTCGATGTCGGCCTCCTCCAGCGCGGCCTCGATGTCGGCCTCGTCGACGTCCTCGCCGCCGGGCGCGCCGCCGCCCATGCCGCCCATCATGCCGCCCATGCCGCCCATCATGCCGCCGGAGCCGTCGAGGATGTCCTGGACGATGATGCGGTCGATGCCCGTCTTCTCGATGATCTCCTGGGCGATCTGGGTCTTCTGCATCATCCACTGCTGGTTCATCGAGAGCTGCGGGTTGGACTCGACGTACAGCGTCAGTTTCTCGACCGTCTCCGTGATGGTCTCGGGTTCGGCGTCCTCGTCGTCCTCGTCGTCGGGCTGCTCGACGCGGGTCTCCTCGACCTCGTCGGTCTCGAGGTGCATCTCGAGGTCCATGTCGAGGAACATCCCGAACAGCCCCTGCGCTCGCTCGAGCTGGTCGGTGACCTCGTCGACGATCTCGAACTCGTACTGGATCTCCTCGCCCGCGAGCGGGTGGTTGAAGTCGACCCGGGCGCGGCCGCCGACGATGGTCTCGAGGACACCCTGCTCGCCGTCGATCTGGACGCGGGCGCCGGGATAGCGGTCGTCCTCGCCGATCTTGTCGGCCGAGACGGTGCGGACGCGCTCCTCGTCGTACTCGCCGAAGGCCTCCTCCGGCGGGATGGTGACGGAGCCGGTGTCGCCGGGCTCGCCGCCGATGATGGCGTCCTCGACGGACTCGAACAGGTGACCGGCGCCGAGCACGATGACGCGCGGCTCGAAGGTCCCCTGGTCGGCGACACCCTCCTCCTCGGCGACCTCCGGGTCGGTGGTGTCGACCAGCTGGTCGCCCTCGACCGTTCGGGCGGTGTAGTCGATGCGGACGAAGTCGCCGTCCTGGAGCCCCTCGGGCTCTTCCTCTTCTTCCTCGTCCTCGGTGTCGGCGGCCTCCGACTCCGGACTCTCCTCCTGTTCGGCCTCCGCCTCGGCCTCCTCGGCCTCGGCGTCGGCGGCTGTCTCCTCGACGTCCTCGTCGGATTCGTCGCTCATAGCACGACCGACTCCCGACGCATCCTTAACGGTCACGTTTCGGGGCTGCACACCGCGTTCCGGTGGACGGGGCGGTCGCATCCGGGTGTTTTTCGGTCCGGGCCTGCTCCCTGCGGCCATGTACGAGGTCGAACTCAAGGTCCGCGCCGACCACGACCGGGTTCGCGCGCGGCTGGCCGACGTGGGCGCGACGGACGCGGGCGGGGTCTCACAGGTCGACACCTACTACGACGCCCCCCATCGGGACTTCGCCACCACGGACGAGGCACTCCGGTTGCGCCGCGAGACGCCGGTAGACGGAGAGGACGATGCGCCGGAGACCGTCACGAAACTCACCTACAAGGGTCCGCTCGTCGAGACCGAGTCCAAGACCCGCCGGGAGCACGAGACCGTCGTGCTGGACGACGACGCGGCAGAGGGCATCCTCGCCGGTCTCGGGTTCGAGCCGGCGGCTACCGTCGAGAAGCACCGCCGCTTCTTCCGGTACGGCGGCTACACGGTGACGCTGGACCGGGTCGACGGCCTGGGCGAGTTCGTCGAGGTCGAGACAGAGGCCGAGGCCGTCGAGGCGGCGCGCGAGGGGGCCGTCGAGGTGCTGGAGGAACTGGGGCTGGACCCCGACGACCAGATACGGACCTCGTACCTCGGGCTGTTGCTCGCCGCGGACGGACCTGCTGATGCACGGTAGTAATCTTCTGCCGCTCTGGTGTTTCCGTAAGTTATACGCCCGCGCCAGCGGAAGGGGGCGGTAATGACCGACCGCAATATCCGCGTCGAGCCCGTCGTGGGCCGCGCGGTCGAGGATCAGGAGGTGGAGATCGTCGAGCGCAAGGGCCTGGGACACCCGGACTCGATCTGCGACGGCATCGCCGAGGCCGTCTCGAAGGCGCTCGCACAGGCCTATCTCGACCGGGTGGGTGAGGTCCTCCACTACAACACCGACGAGACACAGCTCGTCGCCGGCAGCGCGGCGCCCGCCTTCGGCGGCGGCGAGGTGCTCGAACCTATCTACCTGCTCATCACCGGCCGTGCCACGAAGGAGTACCAGGGGACGAAGATCCCCGCCGAGACCATCGCGCTGCGGGCGGCCCGTGACTACCTCGGCGAGAACTTCCCCGAACTCGACCACGGGACCGACGTGGTCGTGGACGTGAAGCTGGGCGAGGGGAGTGGCGACCTGCAGGGCGTCTTCGACGATGAGGGCCGCCAGGTCCCCATGGCCAACGACACCTCGTTCGGCGTGGGCCACGCGCCGCTCACCGAGACCGAGCAGGTGGTGCTGGAGACTGAGCGCCAGCTCAACGGGCACTACGCCGAGGAGAACCCGGCGGTCGGCCCCGACATCAAGGTGATGGGCAAGCGCGAGGGCGACCGGATCGACGTGACGGTCGCCGTCGCCATCATCGACAGTCACGTCGACGGCCTCGACGACTACGACGCCGCCGTCGCCGATATCCGCGAGTTCGTCCACGACCTGGCGGCCGACATCACCGACCGTGAGGTCCGGGTCCACGTCAACACCGCCGACGACTACGAGGACGGCTCCATCTACCTCACCACGACCGGGACGAGCGCCGAGCAGGGCGACGACGGCTCCGTCGGCCGCGGCAACCGCGCGAACGGTCTCATCACCCCGAATCGCTCGATGAGTATGGAGGCCACCTCCGGGAAGAACCCGGTCAACCACATCGGGAAGATCTACAACCTGCTCTCGACCCAGATCGCCGAGAGCGTCGTCGCCGAGGTCGATGGCATCCGCGAGATCCGCATCCGCCTCCTCAGTCAGATCGGCGAACCCATCGACGACCCGCACGTCGCCGACGCCTCGCTCGTCACCGCGGACGGTGTCTCGGTCGCCGACATCGAGGAGGAGGCCACCCGCATCATCGACCGCGAACTCGCCGACGTGACGAGCATCACCGAGCGCGTCATCGAGGGCGAACTGACGACCTTCTAACGCACCGGTTTCGCGAGGGGGTCGCCAGCGGCGACCCCTCGCCAACAATCTGCACCAACAAGCCGCTCCTCGCTGCGCTCGGAGCGGGGAACCGCGCTTGCTTCGCTCGCGCGGACGGAAGAGACAGCAGAACCGATTCCACCAGAAAACGACGGTCTCCTGGAAGATTCCGACTCCGGGAGAACCGCCTCAGTCGGCCAGACTCCCGTTCAGCTCCTCCTTCAGCTGGCCGAACTCGGCGACGCGCTCGGCATGGGCGTTGTGCTGGTGGATGGACTCGTCGTTTGACTGCTTCATCGTCACGACGGCCTCATCCGGGAGGTCGAAGCGCTCGACCGTCCCTTCGGCGAGCGAGCGGACGCAGTCCTCGACGAACTTCGCGTTCGCGTGGGAGTGGTAGGTCATGTGGTCCTCGTCCGGGCGCTTGGCCATGTTGTAGATGCGCGCGGACATCGAGTTCCGGGCCACGTCGATGAGGTCCTCGAGGTCCACGTCCGGGGAGCCCTTGCTTCGAATCTTGAGCGTGGCGTGGCCGCGCTGGGAGTGGCCCGGCTGGGGCACCTCGTCCAGGAACGACTCGACGACGTCCTCCTCGACGCCGAGGTCCGCGAGCGTCTCGCGGGCACGGGCCTCGCTCATCCCCTGCGAGCAGGGACAGACCGTCATCCCCGTGACCGTGGTGCCGACCTCCTCGTGGGTGCCGTCGCCGTTGGCGGTCGCGGAAGCGTGGATGTCGGCGGTGAACTGTGTCGGGCGGTCGCTCGCTGGTGTCTCCTCGCGCTGGACGTACTCGGCGTCCATCGACACCTCGGCGCGGGAGGTGTAGTCGTGCTTCTTCAGCAGGCGTTCGGCCACGTCGCCACAGAGGTCCTCGATGCGGACGTGCCGGTCCTCGAGTGCCTCCTCGATGATCTCGTCGACGACCTCCATGTTCCGGCTCATGTCGATGCCCTTGCGCCACTTCGGGAGGTCGACGTACACCTCGAACTCCGCCATCAGGACGATGGGGCGCCGGCCGTCACGGTCGAGTTTCACCAGCTTCTCGACGCCTGTCACGCCCACCCGGTTCAGTCCGACACTCACCTCCGGACGCGAGGCCTGCACGTCCGGGAGTTGCTCACTCATTACCGTCAACGAGGGGCGCGACGCTGTTAGCACTTACGACCGCGGAGACGGAGCGACTCGGCGCCGTCTGGCGGTTTCGGAGAACTGACCGAGAGGTCAGTCGAGCTTGCCGAGCGCGGCGAAGAAGTCCAGCGGCGGTCCCGCGACCCGCAGTGGCTCGTCGGCCCGGCGGACGGCGACCTGCGTGGGCGGTGTCACCGTCTCGGAGCGCCGACCGTCCGCGACCACGACCGCGCTGTCGGCCTCCTCGACCCGGATGGTCACCTCGCTGTCGGGTCCCAGGACGAGCGACGGCATCGGCGAGCGGGCGCACATCTCCGTCAGGACGAGCGCATCGGCGCCCGGATGGACGAGCGGCCCGCCCTCGCTGAGGTTGTACGCCGTGCTGCCGGCTGGCGTGGCGACGAGTGCCCCGTCGGCCCGGCTCCCGGCGTACAGGGACCCGTCGACCCGGATCTCGAGACCGATGCCGTTCGCCCGGCCCCGCTGTGGGCCCATGACGGCGATCTCGTTGAGCGCCGGCGAGAGCGCCCAGTCGTCGTTCTCGGCCACGACCCGCGGGAGCTCGTAGACGGACGGCTCCCCGCGGCCCCGTATCTCCGAGACGACGCCACGGACGGCGTCGACGGCCTCCTCCGGCGGGACGGCGTTGAGGAACCCGACCTCGCCGAGGTTGACGCCCATCATCGGCGTGGTGTCGGCCCCCCGGGCGGCGAACAGGAACGTCCCGTCGCCGCCGATACTCACCACGAGGTCGCAGGCCGACATCCGGTCGACCGGAACGCCGATGTCGGGCTGGTCGACGGCCCCGGCGGTCGATTCGTCGAGCGCGACGCTGGCCTCCGGGACGTCCCCCCGGATCCGCTCGGCGAGCTCGACGGCCCGGGGATTGCCCCGCTGGGCCACGATGCCGAGATGCATCGCCCGGGCGTTCGCCCCCCGCCGTCAAGAACCCCGCGGGAGCGGCCTGCCGACGATCCGAGAGCCTGCCCCGTCAGCAGGAGCGGGCAGCGCCGGAACGACCGGCCCGGGCGGGCAAGCTTAATCAGTTACGACATCCAACCCGGAGGACATGAACGTGTGCGCTGACGGAGAGGTGGGGCCGTGAGCGACGAGGGAGATGACGACTGGTTCGAGGGCGGCCTCGACGAGGACGCCTCCTTCGACGAGGGCGGCGCCCCGGATGCCGGCGGGATGGGTGGGGGCCCACCCGGAGAGGAGGGCGAGGAGCTGTTCGAGGAGGACTTCGCCTCGGCCTTCGAGGGAGGTGGCTCCTCCTCGGGTTTCGACGAGGAGTTCGAATCCAACCTCCCTCGCGTGGACCTCGGCATCACCGGCCTGGACGAGATGATCCAGGGCGGCGTCCCCGAGCGGTCGCTCCTGGTCGTCATCGGGTCGGCCGGGACCGGGAAGACGACGTTCGGCCTCCAGTTCCTCCAGAAGGGACTCGAGGAGGGCGAACGCACCGTCTACATCACGCTGGAGGAGTCCCGCGAGGCCATCGTCGAGGCCGCCACGGAGAAGGGCTGGCCCTTCGACGAGTACCTCGAGGACGACCAGCTCGCCATCATCGACCTCGACCCGGTCGAGATGGCCAACTCGCTGGCCTCCATCCGGAGCGACCTGCCCCGGCTCATCGACGACTTCGACGCCGAACGGCTGGTGCTGGACTCCGTCTCCCTGCTGGAGATGATGTACGACAACCAGCCCGACCGCCGGACGGAGGTGTTCGACTTCACCAAGGCGCTCAAGAGCGCCGGCGTCACGACGATGGTCACCTCCGAGGCCGACCAGGACAACCCCTACGCCTCCCGGCACGGCATCATCGAGTACCTCACCGACGGCGTGTTCGTCCTCCAGTACGTCCGCTCGGAGTTCCGCGAGACCCGCCTGGCCGTCGAGATCCAGAAGATCCGGAACGCCAACCACTCACGCGAGACCAAACCCTACGAGATCACGGGCGAGGGCATCTCCGTCTATCAGCAGGCCAATATCTTTTAACGCGCACATTCTCCGGTTCGGATTCGGCGGCGAAGCCGAACCGCTCACCGAAAACATCTGCACCAAAAAAGCCGCTCTCCGGCCCGCAGGGCCTCCGAGCGGTGAAACGCGCTCGCTGCGCTCGCGCGTACGCAAGCTCGGTTATCTGTGTCACCGAGTGGCTTATCTGTGTCACCGAGTGGCGCCCGCTGCTTGTGTCAAGGAGCGACGCCTGTTGCCCGTCCCACGGAGCGAGCCGACAATTCTGCTCAATAGTATGCTTCTTTGATTTCAAAGAAGTACTTTGGGGGATTAATAGGGGTTTTCTAAGCTTATTTGTCGAATATCTCGGCTCCTCGGCCGACGAGCGTCTGGTAGGCCCGGGCCTCGGTGCCGCGGTCCTCGAAGGCGTCGAGCATCCCGTTGGCGACCGCACGGCGGTCGTCCGCGTCGCAGGCCGCGATGACGGTGGGGCCGGCACCGGAGATGGTGACGCCACAGGCACCGGCGGCCATCGCCGCGGTGCAGACCTCGTTGTAGCCGTCGATGAGTTCGGCGCGGGCCGGCGTGACGACCGAGTCGCTCATCCCGCGGCCGACGAGTTTCGGGTCGTCGCGGGCCATGCCGGCGGTGAGCGTGGCGGCGTTGGCGACCGTCTCGACCAGCTGGTCGACAGTGGCCGTCTCGGGCACGACACGGCGGGCGTCACGGGTCGAGACGACGATCTCCGGGAGGACCGCGACGAGCGGGATGTCGGCGTCGATGCCGGTGACGCCGTCCTCCCGGGCGATGGTGAACCCGCCGATGATGGAGGGCGCGACGTTGTCGGCGTGGGCGGTGCCGGAGACGACCGCCTCCCCCTCGGCGGCGATGGGGACCAGCTCCTCGCGGGTGAGGCCCCGGTCGTAGAGCTCGTTGAGCGCGACGGCGGCAGCGGCGGCACTCGCGGCCGACGAGCCGAGCCCCGACGCCGGCCGGACGCCCTTGTCGATCTGGATGTGGGCCGGGGCGTCCAGCTCCTTCGCGACGGCGCCGACCGTGTTCTTCTCCGGGTCCTCCGGGATGTACTGCGAGCCGACGCCGGAGACGTCGATGGTGGTCCGGTCGGCCTTCTCCACACGGACGACGTCCGCCGGGCGCTCGAGGGCGACGCCGAACACGTCGAACCCGCTCCCGAGGTTCGCACTCGTGGCCGGCGCCCGGACGGTCAGCATGAGGCCGGATTGTGGACAGGTTCGCAAAAACTTGGCGACATGTCGGGTGCCCGCCGGTGTTCCGGCGGATGCGGGCACAGCGACCACCCCCTGCAGGTGGCGTGACGAAGGTTCAAGTACCGGAACGGGACCAACCACCCCGTGCTCGGAACACCTGCCGACGCCTGGTACGTCTGGCTCGGCCTGGCGACCGTCAGCCTCGCGCTCCTCGGGACGGCCACCAGTCTCCCGACCGCGGCGCCACCCGACCCGGCCCCCGCCGCCCGGACCGTCGACGCGGTCGCCTCCGGCCCGTACGCGTCGACCGCAGAACACCCGCTCGACGCGGCCGCGGTCCGGATCGACCCGGCCGGTATCGCCCTCCGGACGGACGGTGGCGCCGTCCGCGAACCGTTCAGCTACGGACCCGTGACACCGGTGCCTCCGGACGCCGGTGACCTGCGCGCGGTCCTGACAGGTGGCCGACCAGCCCGCGCCTTCGAGACGCCGCAGGCGCTGGCCGACCGTGCGGCCCGTGCCCGACAGCACGCCCCCGAGTGGCGTGCTGCCCCCGATCAGTTGCTCGTCCGTCACGTCACGTGGGGGGATGTCGATGTCACGCTCGTCGGCTGACGGCCGGGCGCGCCCGTCGGCGGCCCCCGGCGAGCGTGGTCAGGTGGAGCCCCTGGCTGCGCTAGCTGCCATCCTCGCGGTGACGGCGGGCTTCGGACTCTACACCGGTGCGCTCCACGCGGCGGTGCCGACGCCGGCCGAGCCAGGCCTGGCGCCGACGGCCCTGGACGCCGTCGCCGGGGCGGCCAGCGACCCGACCGGCGTTGTCGACCCCGAACGCCTCTCCCCCGCACTCGCGGCTGGCCCGGACCGGAAGCTGGTGAACGCGACCCTCGACGCTGGACGTCGGCGGTGGACAGTCGGCCCCCCGGTCCCGGACGACGCGAGGGACCGTGCGCGACGGCGGGTCGCGGTGGATACCGGCCCGAACCGGACTGCGGTCGGGACCCTCCGGGTGGTCGTATGGTGAGTCGGGCCGCCGGTCGGGGCCGCGACCGCGCGGTCAGTACGGTCGTCGACGTGAGCCTCTGCCTGCTGCTGGTATCGGCAGCCGTCGGCACGCTCGCGCTCCCGCACGACTCCCCAGCGGAGACGAGCCGCCGGCCCGCCCCGGCAGCGACGGTCGAGGCGCTCGCCACGGGGACTACCTCGGTGGCCTACGATCTCGACACCGCTGGACTGGACGGCGAGGCCGGGACGAACGCGGCGGGTGAACTCGCGCGGGTCGCTCACGGGAGCTATGCCGGCCTCCTCGCCGAGGCGGCGGTCGAGAACGCGAGCATCGACGGGCGAGCACTCTCCGGCGCAAGCGACGGGTTCGAGCGACGGATCCGTGTAGCTGTCCGGAACGTCACCCGCGCGACGGGCGGCCGGACCCGGATCAGAGCGACCTGGGTCCCGTACCCGGGGGCTCCGACCCGGGGCGTCGTCACTGCCGGGCCGCGGCCGCCACCGGAGGCGACCGTCGCGGCAGCAAGGATGACGGTCCCGAGTCGGTTCCCGACGTCCCGTGAGCGGGCTCGACGCGCTGCACGCCGGAGCGGCTACCGGGGGGTGGCGCTCGTCCTCGCACGGGCCACCGTCGTCGGCTGGTTCCCACCGGACGACACACGGCTCGCGCTGCGGGGGGACTCCCCCGTCGACGCGCTGCTCGCGGAGCGCTACCGCCGGACGGCGAGCACCCTCGGGACGAGCGTCGCCGACCCAGTCGGCGCTGTCGAACCCCGCCGCGCGAACGCCCGACTGGTGGCGGCGCTCTCTCGACGCTTCGAGGCCGACCTCCGGTCACGATTCGACTCGCCGAACGCGGCTGCCGACGCGGTCCGGGTCGGCCAGGTCAGGGTGGTGGTGATGGCATGGTGAGGTCACTCGGCGAGAGCGACCGTGCCCGGGTCCCGTTCGCCCTGGTCGGAGTCGTCCTCCTCGTGACGAGCACGGCGTTCCACGCGTCGCTGGGCGCGGCACCGGCGGTTCGGGAGCCAGCCACGGAGGCCGCGCTCGAGCGGGCAGGTGCCGGCGTGGTCCCGGCGCTACGGGCAGCCGTCCGGCGGGCGGCCCGCACGGCCGCGGCCGACCCGGTCGTGACCCCGGCCAACACCACGGTCGGCCGGGCGCTGAACGACTCCCGTCCCTTCCGTGACGCGCTCAGGCTCCGCATCTACCTGGCAGCCAGTGACGAACTGGCCACCGTCCGGGCGCAGGAATCGTCCGTCGTGGCGAGCGCCGGCCTGCCGGCCGTGGACGACGACCGGACGGCCACCGTCCGTCGTGCCATCGAACGGATCCGTGTCCGGCGCGCGGGACCGGACGGGACACGACTCCGCGTCCACGTTCGGAACGTCTCCCTCCGTGCTGCCCGCCACGGACGGGTACTGACGCGGAAGTCGCTTCAGGTGAACCTGACCGTCGGCTCACCGGTACTCGCGCTCCACGACCGGACGGTCGCCTACGAACGGCGACTGGATGCAGCCACGCTCTCGCCCCGGAGCGCCGGCGCCCGACTCACCGTCGGCACCTACCTCGTCGCCACCGGGCGTGGGACGGCACAGTGGGCCGGCGCTCCGATCGCCAACGTCCTGGGGAACCGGCACCTGGCGCTCGCGACGGACGCCGCCGTCTACGACGCACAGGCCCGCACCTTCGGCACGATGGACCCGGAGTGGGCCGACGGACTCGCCACCACGGCAGCGCGAGCACTGGGCAAGGATGCCGTCGCTTCGGGCTCCGAGGAGATCAAACGGGGGCGGTCGGCTACCGGGGCCCGGGCTCTGGGTGCGCTGGAACGGTTCCTGCTCCGGGGCGCGTCGCGGGGCTCCGAGTCAGCCGGTCCCTTCGAGACGGAGCAGGTGACCGTCCGTGTCGGCCGGAGCGGGGACGGAGCACTCGCCGCGATGCTCCGACGACCGGCCCGCGGTTCACCGAACCTCACGCGTGTACTGCGGGAGTCCTACACCGTCCACGCTCGACTCGCGACCCGGACACGTCGGCTCGGGAGCAGCGAGTCCGGACGCCGCCGGCCCGCGGGAGGAGGGGACTGGCGGCTCGTGGGGCGGGAGCGGCGAGTCGAGCGGGTATCCCGGAACATCACCGTCGGAGGGAGCAGCGCCGCCCCGCCACGCGTTCCCGGCGACTGGCACCGCCTGACCGGGGGGCGGCGACGTGTCAGGGAGCGAGCGACGGTGGTCCGTCACTGGCGAGACGGGAACCGGACACGTGTCACTCGCCAGCACACCACGACACGGTACCGGGTAGCCGTCGCGGTGTTCGGTGACCACGGAACCCGCAACGACGATACCCCGGAACGCGCCGTCCACCCGGTCCACGACCCCGGCGGGGCACTCGTCGGTCCGAACCTCGCCGACGTACCGGCGCGCGCGACGGAGCAGCTGGTGGCCGATCGGGGCGGGTACGGACGGCTCGCCGAACGCGCGGTCGCCGGAACGGTCGACACGACCCCCGTATCGGTCGAGGGCCAGCGTCCACCGCGTCTGAGCCGATGGGTGGAGAGCGACCTGCGCGCCCTGCACCGACGCGTGCGCAACGTCTCCGTCCGCACCTCGCGCCGCGACCTGGGAACGCTCGACGCGACGGTCGCTGCGGACCTCGCGGCCACCCTGCGACACCGGCGGTGGTCCCTCCTCGACGCGCCAGCGACGTACGACGGGGCGAGTGACCGGGCGCGCGTGGCCGCGAGGGCGGCCTATCTCGACCGTGTCCTCGCCCGGCTGGAGGGGCGGGCCGACCGTCGCGAGCGTGCCCGGGACGGCCTGAACCGCTCGCTCGTGTCCCGTGGACTCCCATCGCTCGGCCGCATCGAGCGGCTCCGCGCGGTCGCGGAGAACGCGAGCACGGCGCGGCGTGGCGAGGGGCAGCGGCGCTCGCGAGGCGTCGGGTTCGTCCCGGATGCGACCCCGAGCCGGCTGTCGCTGACCGACATCTCCCGGAGCGAGGTCGGCCTCCGGGGGAGTGGAACCGTCCGGCCCCTGGCCGCACGGAACCTGAACGTCTTCACGCTCCCGGCCGGCGACATCGCGTCGTTCGTCCGCAGCGACGGCCCGGACCACGTCCCACTGCGGACGGCCGCCCGGACACTGCGCGCCGCCGGAGGTGGTGGGAACGAGACCACCGCGCAGAACGCCTCGCTGGTCGACGCCCGGAGCCACCTCCGGCGGGCCGTCGTCGCCTCGAACCGGGCACTCCGGGCGCGGATCCGGGCACGCCTCCGTCGGGAGGGAGTAGAGGGGGTGACCGAACGACGAGAGCTGGTCTCCGCCGGTCTGGATCCATGGGACGACCCGGCCGGGCGGGCACTGGCGCTGGCCAACGGCTCCGCGGCGGAGGCCGTCGCCCGTGCTGCTGTCGAGCGAGGGGCACTCTCCGGGCGCAGGGCCACGAGCGACCGGCTCGAACTCCTCCTCCGGGACGAGCTCCGTCGAGCGCTGGACGGCCCAGCGGCACAGGTCCCACGCCGACCGACCCAGCGGACCGGACGGCTGGCACGCGACCTTCTCGACGCGGCGGTCACCGAGGCGGTGAAGACCGGTGTCGATCGCGCGGGGACGGCGGCGAGGGACCGCCTCTACGACGCCGGCACCCGGACGGTCCCTGCGGGCCTCCCGGTCCTGCCGCCGGTGCAGCCGTGGTACGCGACCGTCAACGTCTGGGACGTCCACGTGCGGGGCACACATCCGTCCCTGGTGGTCAGAGCCCGTGGGCACGGTGTTCCGGGACCACCGCTCGCGTACGAGCGCGACGGTCGCCCGGTCCGGCTCCACGTGGACGACGACGGTGACGCCGAACGGCTGGGCCGAGCGACACGCGTCACGTTCGACATCGAGACCGCGGTGCTCGTGGTGGTCCCGCCGGGCGGCCGGGGCGTGGGAGATACCGACGGGAACGGCGACGAGCGGACGGGCTGGCCGACGCCGGAGCCGTGGTCCGGCCCGGCGCCGTAGATGTCCGGCGCCGCCGCGGCGCGTCGGGGGCGCCACAGGCGCCCGGGGACGGGCCGTGACCCGGCCGCACTTATCCCCCCGTGCCGTATGCGCCGGCATGTTCCACGAGATCGTCGCTGACCCGGGCGAACTGGGGCCAGACGAACTGTACGAGCGGTACGAGTCGGAACTGATCGCGGTCGTGGATGCCCACGGTATCGAGCGGGCAGCCGCGGAGAGCGGCGTCGACGAGGCGACGATCCGCGCGCTCGTCGATGGAGAGTCACCGGACCTCGACCACACGGAAGCCACGGCCCTGCTCGCACTCGACGGCGACGTGGATGTGGACGCGGAGACGGCCGCCGAACTCGACCGGGACGCGCTGCTCATTGGCATGACCAACGCGGTCCTGGACGTGGAGGCGCTGGCCGCGGAGGCCGACGGGGCCATGGAGGCCCGGGAGATCCAGTCGAAGGTCGAGGGGCGTTTCCCGATGACGCTCCGCGAGTTCGCGCTGCTCCACGCGACCATCCAGGAGCGGAGCCCCTGACGTGCGCGTCTGCATCCTCGGCTGTGGGTACGTCGGGCTCGAACTCGCCCGCCAGCTCCAGCCGACACACGAGGTCGTCGGCGTCCGGCGCTCGGCCGACGGGGCGACGGCCGTCGAGGCCACCGGAGCGACCGCCGTCCGGGCCGACGTGAC
Organism: Haloglomus litoreum; assembly: GCF_029338515.1. Classification (GTDB taxonomy): domain Archaea; phylum Halobacteriota; class Halobacteria; order Halobacteriales; family Haloarculaceae; genus Haloglomus; species Haloglomus litoreum. The sequence continues at coordinate 1,707,614 of NZ_CP119988.1, forward strand.
CGACACCGACGACCTCGCCGCGGTACCGGACGCCGACGCGCTGGTGTTCGCCGCGAGCTCGGGCGGTCGCGGGGCCGACGCGGCCCGCGAGGTCTACGTCGACGGACTCCGGACCGCCATCGAGGCGTTCGGCGCGCGCGACGATCCGCCGGAGCAGCTCGTCTACACCTCCAGCACGGGGGTCTACGGCGACCATGACGGCGGCTGGGTGGACGAGACGACGCCGCTCGACCCGACCACGGAGAAGACGCGGGTGCTCGCCGAGGCCGAGCGCGTCGCACGCGAGGTCGCACCCGAGTACGGCCTCACGGGCCGCGTCGCGCGGTTCGCGGGGCTGTACGGACCGGGCCGCTACCGACTGGAGCGCTACATCCGGGGACCGGTGACCGCCGGCTACCTGAACATGATCCACCGGGACGACGCCGCCGGCGTCGTCCGGTTCATGCTGGAGGGAGCGGACGAGGAACTGCTGCTGGCCGTCGACGACGAGCCGGTCGAGAAGCACTCGTTCGCCGACTGGCTGGCCGACGAGTGCGGTGTCGAGCGGCCAGCGAAGCGGAGCAAGGCCGAGCGGCTGGACGACCCGGACCTGTCGGAGGCGGGACGGCGGCGCATCCTGACGAGCAAGCGCTGCTCGAACGACCGGCTCCGGGAACTGGGCTACGAGTTCCGGTTCCCGACCTACCGCGAGGGCTACCGCGCAGCCATCGAATCGTACCGGAACGCGTCGTAAAATTCTGGATACGGAAGTTCTGCGGAGCAGAATCGCACGGTCGAAAGGTGTGTTTCAGGTGGAGGGGAAGCTTCTTCCCCCCGGGCAATCAAGCGGCACGGGAGATGGGTCTCGCGAGTGGAGGGGCCGTCACAGCGGCTGCGGTCGGCATCGGCCCAGCACTCGATGCAGGGCCCTTCACCGTCGGCGCCGTCGTGCTTGCTGTCGTCGCCACCGGTGGCTACCTGTTGCTGCGGTTCCGGAACTCCAGGACGCCCGGAAAGCGACTGCGGCGTGCGCTCGGGGCCGTCGACGAGGTGGCTGTCCTGACGCACCCGAACCCGGACCCCGACGCGCTGGCCTGTGCGCTGGCCGTGCGCGAACTGGCCGCGTCCGTCGATACGTCCACCACCATCTACTATCCCGGCGAGATCCGCCACGAGGAGAACCTCGCGCTCGTCGAGGAGCTGGATATCGAGGCGACGCGCCTCCGTGACGCGAGCGACATCGCGAACCGGGACGTGGTGCTGGTCGACCACAACCAGCCCCGCGGCTTCGCGGGGGCCGGCGGCGTGGACGCCTACGCCGTCATCGACCACCATCCCGGGGAGGCCGAGGCGACGGCCTTCACGGATATCCGGTCGGACTACGGCGCCTGCGCGAGCCTGCTGGCGGAGTACCTCCGCGAACTCGGCTGGGGGGCCGACGACGGGGGTCGTGACACCCCGGCGATGTCGGAATCGCTCGCGACCGCGCTCGTGTACGGCATCCGGTCGGACACGGCTGGATTCACCCGCGGCTGCACCGCGGCGGAGTTCGACGCCGCAGCCTACTGCTCGGAGCGGGCCGACCCCGACACCATCCAGCGCGTGGCGAACCCCCCCGTGTCGCCGGAGCGGATGGATGTCCGGGCACGGGCCGTCCTCAACCGGGTCCAGCGCGGGGCCTTCGTCTGTACGCACGCCGGGGAGGTCCCCAGCCCGGACGCGGTGGCCCAGGCCGCGGACGACCTCCTCCGGATGAAGGGGACCCGCGCGGTCGTTGTCGCCGGGCGCTGTGACGGGACGCTCCACCTCTCGGGGCGGGCCATCGAGGGGAGCGTCGACATCGGCGAGACGCTGTCGACGGCCATCGAGGGGATTCCGATGGCGGACGCCGGCGGGCACGCCCGGATGGGCGGCGGCCAGCTCTCGGTCGAACACATGGCCGGACTTGGCCCCGGCGACGGCGTGAGCATCGAGCGATTCTTCGAGAGCGTCTTCGCCGTCATGGCCAGCCAGGACCCAGAGGGGGCGCCCGACAAGCCGGCCGAGCCGGTCGCTCCGGGCGCGGTGGCAGCGAGCGAGGCCGACCCGGTTCCCCCCGGGGAGGCAGACCGGGGTGACGTCGGCGACCCGGTCGACCGGCCCGAGGCCAGCGGCGGGGACTGAGTCTGTCATCCGGCCGGTCGGCGCGATGTGCTCGGCCGGACCCGGAAACGTTTAACCGCCGCGTCCGGAACCGGGGGTATGGCCCAGTTCGACAAAGCGGAGGATCGGATGCTGAAGAAGATGATCTGTATGCGCTGCAATGCCCGCAACCCGGAGCGGGCCGACAGCTGCCGGAAGTGCGGCTACAAGAACCTCCGGCCGAAGGCGAAGGAACGGCGCGCAGCCTGAATCAGGGCGGCCGGGCGGCGCCCGCGGTACAGTATCTATCTAACTCCGATATCTCGTTGGAGAGTGTCGGGGATGTTCAGAGATTCCATAATCATTCGTCTTGTCTCTGGCGCAACGCGGACATCTGCGGGTCGGGCATCCCGCCGGCGGGCTACCGGTCGTCGGTCACTCGTCGGGCGGGACTACCCGTCCGGGTACTTCGGTTCGCGCTTCTCGGCCCGTTCAAGCGCCGTCTCGACCACGTCGCGCACGTCGCCGTGGAACACGGCACCGTGGCCGGCGTACATGTGTTCGACCCCCTCGGGCATCCGGTCGAGGAGGTCACGGATGGACTCGATGAGGCGCTCGCGGGACTGGCCGGCCATGTCGGTCCGGCCGAAGGAGCCGTAGTCGAACGCGCCGTCGTCGTGGACGACCACGTCGCCCGAGTAGAGGCTGGTGGCCGAGACGAGCGAGACGTGGTCGTCGGCGTGACCGGGGGTGTAGACCACGTCGCAGTCCTCATCACCGATCTGCACCGTGTCGCCGTCCTCGATGGCATGGGTCCGGCATGAGTGGTCGGCGTAGGCGTACACCGTCGGGTCGAAGGCCTCGCAGACGGCGTCCAGTTCCGCGACGTGGTCGCCGTGCTGGTGGGTCATCACGACCCGGTCCACGTCGTCGACGTGCTTGCGGACGGCGTCGACGACGCCGTCCCACGCGCCGGCGTCGACCAGCGTCGTGACCGACCCCGGCACCAGATACGCGTTGCAGGTGAACGTCTCGGCCCCGTCCGTGACGCAGACGACGTCGGTATCACTCATGAACGGGGCTGGGTCCGGCACCCGCAAAGGCGTTTGCCTCGCGGGGGGTCACGGATGCCCCGAACAGGCCCTTTATCCGGGCGCCGCGCCCCAGTAGGGGTGTGAGCAGTGCGGCCGCGGACTCGGCTGATACGTTCCCAGAGGATACCGACAGCGACGGCCTCGACCCGGAGCTCCCGGAGCCGGAACTCGTCGGCGGGGTCACGGACGAGCGGCTCCCCCTTCGTGTCCGGCTCCGGTCGCTGTACCGGTTCTTCGTCGTCATCGGCGCCTTCCTGCCGTTCGCGGTCGCGTTCCTGCGGGACCGGCGGCGCTGGCTGCTGTTCGGCGAGGGGCGCGAGCGGACCGACGCGGACGACCGTCGCCGCGCCCGGAAGCTGCGCGAGACGCTGCTGGACCTGGGCCCGGCGTTCATCAAGTTCGGCCAGATGCTGTCGACACGGCCGGACGTCCTGCCGCCGGCGTACGTCGAGGAGCTCGCGGCGCTGCAGGACCGTGTCCCACCGGCCCCCTGGTCTGAGGCTCGCGAGGTCCTGGAGGGCGAACTCGGCCCCGTCGACGAGGTGTTCGCCGAGTTCGAGCGCGAGCCCATCAGCGGGGCGAGCATCGGGCAGGTGTACGTCGCGCGGCTCCCGTCCGACGGAGCGGCGAGCGCGGGCGGTAGCGACGTGGCGGTGAAGGTCCTTCGCCCGGGCGTCCGGCCGCGGGTCGAGGCGGACCTCCGGGTCATCCGGACGCTGCTGCCGTTCGTGACGCGGCTGGCGCCGCCGGGTCAGCGGTTCACGCTGGAGAACCTCGCCGACGAGTACGCCGCCACCATCCGCCAGGAGATGGACTACGCCCACGAGGCGCGCCGACAGGAGCTGGTGCGGGCGAACTTCGCCGACGACCCGCAGGTCCGCATCCCGCCCGTCGTCGCCGAGTTGACCACCGACCGCGTCATCGTCTCCGAGTACGTCGAGGGGACGAAGATATCGAACGTCTCGACGCTCCGGTCGATGGGTATCGACACGACGGCGCTGGCCCGACGGTTGCTGGAGGCGTACATCGAGATGATCATCGAGGACGGCGTCTTCCACGCCGACCCCCATCCCGGGAACCTGGCGGTGCAACCCGATGGGACGCTCGTGTTCTACGACTTCGGGCTGACGGGGACGCTCAGCGAGCGCCGGCGCGACGAACTGTTCGAGTTCTACGTCGCCGTCGCCAGCGAGGACATCGAGGGCGTGCTGGACGCGTTCGAGGGGATGGGGGCGCTGGACCCGGACGCCGACCGGGAGTTCATGCGCGCGGGGATGCAGCTCGCGTTCGACAACCTGCGGGGCGGCGAGGTGGACGTGAGCGAGGTGCGCGAGCTGGTCGAGGGGTTCCAGGGGACGCTCCGGGAGTTCCCGATGCGGCTGCCCCGGGACCTCGCGCTCATGGTGCGGACCTCGACCATCCTGGAGGGGGTGTGTTACACGCTGGACGACGACTTCGACTTCATCGCGGTCGTGACCGACTACGTCCGGGAGGAGCAGGGCCAGGAGTCGGTCCAGCGGCTCCTCGAGGCGGGACTCGACGAGGCTGCCCGGATCGGGCTCGCGGTGTTCCGCGCGCCGACGGGTGCCGAGCGTGCGCTCGACCGCGTCCGCCGCGGGAACGTCGAGGTCACGGCGAGGGTCCACGACGACGGGCGGGTCGTCCGGCGGCTCGGGCTACGGATCGTCCTTGGCGGGCTCACGACCTCCGGGGTCGTGATGACGGCACTCGCCTACGGCTTCCGGGACGTGGTCGGGACCGTGATCGTCGCGGTCACGGCCGCCGCGACGGCCGGACTGCTGGGGCTGACCGCGTGGTCGTTCCGACGGTCCCGGGGTATCAGGGCCACGCCACAGTTCACCCGGCAGAACATGCGCGAGCGCCAGGGCCGCGACGAGTGAGCGGGTCGTCCGGCCGGCGCGTCACCAGCCCGTGCCGCCGACGGCTCCGCGGCGAAACGGTTTTCCTCCGAACGACACAACGGGTGCCCATGAGTGGCAACGAGGAAGACATCGAGGAGCTCCGAGAGCAGAAGATGAAGGAGCTGAAGGAGCGCCAGGGCCAGGGCGGCCAGGGCGGCATGGACGAGGAGGCCGCCGAGGCCCAGCGCGAGCAGGCCGAGGCACAGAAGAAGGCGATGCTCCGGAAGGCGCTGGACGACGGGGCCCGCAAGCGCCTCAACACCATCCGGATGAGCAAGCCGGACTTCGCCGAGAAGGTCGAACAGCAGGTCATCGCGCTGCATCGCTCCGGCCGGCTCCAGGGCCGTATCGACGAGGAGCAGATGAAGGAGCTGCTGCAGGAGCTCAAGCCCGAGAAGCAGAGCTTCGACATCAAGCGCCGGTAGCGTGGCCCCCACCGAGGTGCCGGCGACCGGCCGCCGGCCGGACGCGTGGGTCCTGTTCAGCGCCGGGAAGGACTCCGCGCTGGCCGCACTCCTCCTCGAACCGTTCTACGACGTGACGCTCGTGACCATCGGGTTCGGCGTCGAGGCGGCTCCCAGGCCCGGTCCCGGCCTCACCGACGCGACCGAACACGCGGGCGAGGCCGCCGCCGCCCTCGGATTCGACCACCGGGTCGTCTCGCTGCCGGCGTCCGTCGCCGAGGACGCGGCGGCCCGCACCGTCGAGGACGGCTACCCCAACGAGGCCATCCAGTCGGTTCACGAGCGCGCGCTGGAGGCCGTCGCGGAAGCGGTCGTCGATGCGGGTGACCGCGATGATGCTGCCGGTCCCCCGGTCGTCGCGGACGGAACCCGGCGTGACGACCGCGTGCCACGCCTCGACAGGCCGGCCGTCCAGAGCCTGGAGGACCGCCACGGCGTCGACTACGTCGTCCCGCTGCGGGGCTACGGCCGGTCGGCCATCGACCGCCTCACCGACCGGTACCTGGCCGTCACCGACGGCCCGAGCGAGACGGTGGCGAAGGCCGACTACGAGACGGCCATCAGGGCGGTGCTCCGACGCGACCACGACGGAGCGAGCATCGAGGACCTGTTCCCGGCACACACGCAGTCGCGCGTGACCGGGCGGACGGACCGGTAGGGGAGGACAGATATATCTCGAATTTGCGATATATGGTACTAATATTTCAACTTACGATGATATATGCTCTACAGATCCATTATCGAAATTCCTGACAGGATATCGCGGACGCCGGTTCCAGCCGAGTCGTGGGCCGGCTCAGTCGTCGGCGGTGCCCGACTCGGGCTCGACCGGGGGTGCGGACGCGTTCGCGTTGTGCTCGCGGGCGCGGCGGCGCATCTCCGGGCTCATCCCGGGCACCTGGTCGGCCGTCACCTCGCCCTCGGCCTCGATGGCCTCGAGCGAGCGGGGGTACTTCCGCAGCCGGTAGTGGATGCCGATACCGGCCTTCGCGCCCTGGCCCATCGCGACCGGGATCTGGTTGTGGCCGGGGACGATGTCGCCGACGGCCGAGACCCCCTCGACGGAGGTGCGGCCGTGGTCGTCGACGGCGATGGTGCCGTCGTCGTTCAGGTCGACGCCGAGCTGCTCGGCGAGGCCGGTGTTGTAGTCGCTCCCGTACATCGGGAAGCCGCCGCGGTACGCGCGGCGCGTGCCGTCCTCGAAGACGAACGCCTCGAGCCAGCCGTCCTCGCCCTTCTCGATGCTCTCGATGTCCTCGTGGATGACGTCGATGGGGTGGGCAGCGAGCTGGCGGTCGGTCTCGTCGGACCACTCGGGCTCGTCGCCGCGGGTGAGCAGGTCCACCTCGTCGGTGAAGTTGAGCATGATCATCGCGACCTTCGCGGCGGCCTCGCCGGTCCCCATCACCCAGACCGGCTGGTCGACGAACATGTAGGCGTCGCAGTGGAGACACCAGTGGAGCCCGCGGCCGGTCCGGGGGAGCGGCGGGTCCGGACGGACGTCGGAGAACCCCGTCGCGAGGACGACGTGGTCGACGACGACCTCGACCTCGTTGGCGGTGAGCCGGAAGCGACCGTCCTCGGTGCGCTCGGCGTCGCTCACGAAGTCGCGATGGTAGTCGGCGCCGTACTCCTCGACCTGCTCCTGGGCGGTCTGGAGGAACTCGTTGCCGCTCACGTCCTCGGTGACGCCGATGACGTTGTGGGTGTCCAGCATCATCGCCGCGCGCCCGCCGCCGCGGTTGATGACGACGGTGTCGTGGCCCAGCCGCGTCGTGTAGACAGCCGTGGTCAGGCCGGCGGGGCCGCCGCCGACCACCGCCACCTCGTACTCGTTCTGGCTCTCGCTGTCGGTCATCGGAGACGGATAGTGCCGGGTTACAGTTAACTGGTCGGTAAGCCCCGGGTAACCGGGCGTCAGGGGGGCACCGGCGACACTGGACAGCTGCGGCCCGTCGGCCGCCCGCAAGGGATATGAGCCGTCGAGCCGCAGTGTCGGTCATGACGTTCGACCCCGAGAGCAGCCTCCCGCAGGAGGAGGTCGACGAGCAGGTCGAGAGGGCCATCGCGGAGAACGAGGTGGTGCTGTTCATGAAGGGGACGCCGCTGATGCCCCAGTGTGGCTACTCCGACCGGGCGCTGTCGCTCATCGACGAGTACCGCGACGAGTTCGAGACCGTCGACGTGCTGGAGTCCCTCGACGAGTACCGGGCGGCGCTGGAGACGCACAGCGGCTGGGAGACCATCCCCCAGACGTTCGTCGACGGCGAGTTCGTCGGCGGGAGCGACGTGCTGGTCGAACTCCACGAGCGGGGTGACCTGGCGGAGACGCTGCAGGCCTGAAACGGGGACCAGCGCCCCGCCAGGTCACCCCGCCACGGCCGTTCGCGCCGAGAGACACAACTATAAGTGAGAAATCCCTATATACAGACGACCACCCAACCGATGGGGGTCTGCCGCTCCCCAGGGACAGGGATAATATGAACAGCAGGGTATTCAGACTCCATTCGACACTCGAACTGCCACTAGACGATGTCCACGAGTTCTTCGAGGACCCGGACCTCCCCGTAGAGATCAAGGACATCGAGATCACGCGCCGGAACAACACGCTGATCATCTCCTCGGTCGCGGCCGAGGAGAACATCTCGAAGTACACGCCGACGGCCCAGCTGAAGGCCAGCGTCACGGAGAACCGTGTCTACGAGAACGAGGACGGCGAGTGGCAGGAGACGCCACCGGACGACGGGCCCGGCGGCGGCGGCTCCGTCTCCTCCGGCAGCGGCGGCGGTGGGCCCTCCTGGTCCAGCCTCGGCGGCGAGCAGGAGGCCGAGCAGGAGGTCCGCTCGAAGCTCATCGAGTACGCGTGCTTCAAGGGTGACCGCGAGACCGTGCTCCAGAACACCGAACTGCAGTACCCGATGTTCGAGGTGCTGTGCAACCTGGCACGCACCTCGGACAAGGGTTCGCTCGAGGCCATCACCGCGGTCGGCGACGACCTCGAGGCCGTCCGCATCGTCGACGGTGAGGACCGCCCCGCCCGCGTGAAGGTCGTCGAGGACCCCCGCGAGAGCGACAACGGCGGCGTGGACTGGCGCGACAACAAGTTCATCAACTGATCCCTCCCCTTCTTCGGCAGCTCCCTTCCCCCCGACCTGGCCGGCCGTATCCATTCCACGCTACACGGTAGCATCCAACACACTCCAGCGGCCACGCTCCGCCCCGGGGTAAAGAAGGCCCGCATATCTGATGGACAAGGCCGAGGCCGTGTCCGCCTGACGAGGGCGTATGCAGCTCTCAGACGAGGACCGGATGTTCAAGGACTCGCTGCGTGACTTCCTGGAGAACGAGATCGCCCCCGACCTGCCCGAGGCCGACAAGGAGGCCCTGAGCAAGGACGAGGTCATCGCGTACCAGCAGGAACTCGGCGAGCTGGGCGTCGGCCCCGCCAGCGGCGAGGGGTTCGCCGACCCGATGACCTACACCATCACCTCCGAGGAGCTCTCGCGGGTGTGGCCGTCGCTGAACGTCGCGCTGATGATGTCGTTCCCGGCGCAGTTCGGCAAGTACGCCGGCGAGCGGACCCGCGAGGCACTCACCGACAAGGTCGAGGACGGCTCCTGTATCGCCTGTATGGCCGTCACGGAGCCGGAGGGCGGCAGCGACACGGCCAACCCGAACACCACCGCGCGCAAGGACGGCGACGAGTACGTCATCAACGGCGAGAAGACGTGGGTCTCGAACGCCACCATCGCGGACATGGCGCTGGTCGTCGCGCAGGACCAGGAGACGGACACGCGTGACTTCTTCATCGTCGACAAGGAGACGACCGGCTTCGAGACGCGCGAACTCGACAAGCTCGGCTGGAAGGGCTCGCCGACGGGCCAGATGTTCTTCGACGACATCCGCGTCCCCGAGGAGAACAAGCTGATGACCGCCGTCGGCAACATGGTCGCCGAGGGCGAGGGCGCCATCATGGACGCCCCGATGTTCCAGAGCGCGAAGCCGCTCAACGCCATCTTCTCGTACATGCGGACGGGGATGGCCGCGATGTCGGTCGGCATCCTGCAGGCCTGTATGGAGGAGGCGCTCGATTACGCGAAGGAGCGCGAGGTCGGCGGCGGCCCCATCGCGGGCAAGCAGCTCGTTCAGGACCTGCTCTACCAGATCAAGTGCTCGCTGGAGACCTCCCGTCTCCTGACCTACCACGCCGCCGACCTGGTCGAGCGCGGCGACGACGAGGCCCGGCTGATGTCCTCGCTCGCGAAGGGGTACGCCTGCGAGCAGTCCGTCGAAGGGGCGTCCAACGCGATGCAGGTGTTCGGTGCGAACGGGCTCTCGAAGGACTACCCGCTCGAGCGCTACTACCGCGACGCCCGCACCATGACCATCCCGGACGGCACGACCGAGATCCAGAAGCTCATCGTCGGCTACGAGCTGACGGACATTCCCGGCTACTGAACGACACCTCGTCACCGGGACCGAACGTCTCCTCGGTCTGGGAGACTGGGTCGCGGACCGGCTGCCGTCGTCGGTCCCGAGCGGTCCGCTGACCTGCCGTGTTGCAGGTTAACACGTGAGATTCGTGCCGTAAAACACTTACAACTGGCTAATTACATCTCATTACGAGATGACCGACTTCCCCGACTACCTTGACGTCGACTACACGGACGGCGAAGGTGAGAACCCCGAGGACTACCCGACCATCGAGGACAAGATCGAGAAGGCCCTCGCGGTCGTGGAGACGGGGCTGCGCGAGTACGAGAACCCGGCCATCATGTGGACCGGCGGGAAGGACTCGACCCTGACGCTGTACTTCGTGAAGGAGGTCGTCGACCAGTTCGACCTGGAGATGCCGCCGACGGTCTTCATCGACCACTACCAGCACTTCGACGAGCTGATGGACTTCGTCGAGCGCTGGGCCGACGAGTGGGACCTCGAAGTGGTGTACGCCCGCAACACGGACGTCGGCGAGTACGTCGAGGAGAACGGCCTCGAACCCGGCGACGATATCCCCATCGACGCCCTCTCCGAGCACAACCAGCACCACGTCCGTAACATCCTCGAGTACGAGGAGGAGACGTTCCCGTTCCTGCTGGACACGTACGTCGGCAACCACCTCCTCAAGACGGTGGCGCTGAACGACGCGCTCGAGGAGTACGACATCGACGGCATCATCTCCGGCATCCGCTGGGACGAGCAGGAGGCCCGCGCCGACGAGACGTTCTTCTCGCCCCGGCACGACCCGGACATCTACCCGCCCCACGACCGCATCCAGCCCATCCTCCAGTTCGCCGAGGCCGACGTCTGGGACGCCTTCTGGTACTTCGTCGTGCCGGAGACGGTCGAGGGCTACCCCGAGGAGGGCTACGTCCCGCAGTCGCTCGACGACCTGCCCAACGACCTGACTCCCGAGGACATCCCGGTCTCACCGAAGTACTTCGAGGGCTTCCGGTCGCTCGGCTCGGAGGTCTCGACCGGCAAGTCCGCCGACGAACCCGCCTGGCTCCAGGACATGGAGAACACCTCCGAGCGCGGCAACCGCGCCCAGGACAAGGAGGATCTGATGGAGCGGCTCCGCGACCTCGGCTACATGTGAGGTGGGGCTCCCGCGAGGGAGCGCGGGTCACGACCCGTTCGCGAGGCCGGCCGACCGCCGCCCGGTTCGGACCGGTCGAACCGCACGCCTGACGGCGGACGTCCGCACATCTTCCGATTCCTGGGCCCGTCGCCCCGATTCCGTCCCTTCACCTGCAGAACGTTTTTTCCGGCTCACACCGAATCCCCGGGCATGGACATCGACCTCCGGGCGGCCCTCGTCGGGAGCGACCGCGAGCGGTCGCTGGCGGGCGTCGCGGTCGCTGCGGGGCTGTACCTCCTCGTCCTGACGCTCTCGATGCTCCCGGTGTCGGTCGGGGCCGTCCTCGAACCCGGACTGGTGGTCGTCGGGGTCGGCCTGGCGGGCTGGTGGGCCTACGAGAACAGCGGCTTCGCCGTGGCCGTCGCGCTCGTCCTGTTCCCGGTGCTGGCGCGCCTGACGTACTACTCCTGGCTGTACGCCGGGCGGGCACTCCCCGTCGCGCTCCCGCTCTCGTTCGGTGGCGGTGGCGCGTGGGAGATGTGGGTGCCGCTGGCGGTCGGCCTCGGCACCGTCGCGTTCGGACTCGGGGTCCTCGCACGCTGGGGCCGCCGGGTCGCGAGCGGCCGGACGCGGTCGGTCGCGTGAGCGACCCTCGGACCTCCGCCCCCCGGTGGTCGGCCGTACGCTCCTCGAGCGGGCCCGCAGGTACAGGTCGCGCCGCTATCCGGATTCCATAGTTCCGGGTACAACGCATCAACCGGGGCCGTTATCGATATCTGCCCGCACCAGAGCGATGATTTTCTCCGCCCACCTACAATCCGCCACGCGTACTCCCGGCGCGGTACTCCCCGTGTTTGACCCCGATGGCGAGACAGACGAGCCCGAACACGACGGTCGAGGGGAGGACCATCATCAGGATGGTCCCGGTCGCCATCGGGATGGGGGCCGCGACGAGGCCACCGATGCCGACCGCGATGATCGCCGCGAAGATGCCGGCCGTGACGGTCAGGTCGAACTCCATACCTCCAGTAGGCGCGAACGGATTATGAGGATTGGTCAGGCGGGTGCGTCTGCCGCTTCGGCGTCGGGAATCAGTCGTTGGACGCCTTCGCGCCGTCCTCGTTCTTCTGCTCCTCGTCATCCCGTGGCCGGGTGAGGTTCGCCAGGGTCACGACGAGCCCCAGCAGCCATCCCACCGGGACGGCGATGCCGAACCACATGAGCGCGAACGCGATGCCCTGGAGTTCGAACCGGTCCCGGAGCAGCTGTTTGAGCCCGATGGGCTCGAACACCTGGTTGAGCAGGACGATGGCGATCTGCCGGCTCTGGGTGAACACGATGGCCCCGACGGCATCGGAGTAGAACGCCGCCACGACCGGCGGTAGCAGGATGGCGGTCACGCCGAACGGGTACGCCAGCAGGACCGTCGTCGCGCGGCCGCCCTTCGCCCAGAAGATGAAGGCGAGCGCCGAGGAGACGACGGCGGTGATGCTCGCGACCAGCACCGCCAGGAACCCGGGTTGGCCGAACCCGCCGTAGAAGCGGACGAGCGCGGTCAGTGCCCCCCAGATGACCGTCATCACCAGTATCGTCCCGCCGAGGCCGATGCGGGTGGCGAGGCTGTCGAACCGCCGGGAGTAGAACCGGACGACCACGCCGAACAGCATCAGCGGGTAGAGGACTGCCACGAGCGGGACGCCGAGCGCCCCCCAGACGCGGTACTTCACCTTGTCCCCGGTGGTGGAGGGCTTCCACTTGCCGAGCACCGAGTGCTGGGCGCCACGCTGGCGAGGGAACAGCAGTTCCATCCACGTCTCGTGCAACCGCTGCACGTCGAGACGGACGCCGTCGACGACGCCGTCACGCTGCTCGGTCGACATGTCGGTGCGGTTGCGGGCGCCGTACGTCAACCTTCCGCCCGCCGGGAGCGCCGTGGCCACAGAGCGGTGAGTCCTGCCGGTCCGGCCGGACGGCTCCCTACTCGCTCCAGGCGTCGGGGCCGAAGTCGGGGTGGACCCGGCGGTCGGTCTCCTCGATGCCGTCGATGGTGGATAGCTCCTCGTCGCTGAGCTCCAGGTCCAGCGACGCCCAGTTGTCGAGGACGTGGTCCTCGCTGGTCGCCTTCGGGATGGCGGCGATGCCCTTCTCGCGGAGCCAGGCCAGCGACACCTGCGCCTCGCTGACGCCGTGGCGCTCGGCGATCTCGGTCAGCTCGTTGACCTCGAACACCTGCCCTCGGGCGAGCGGGGAGTAGGCCACCAGCTCGACGCCGTTGTCCTCGGCGTAGCGCCGGAGCTCGTGCTGCTGGAGGAGCGGATGCATCTCGACCTGGTTGGCGAACGGCTGCTCGCCCAGTACCTCCGTCGCGCGGTCGAGGTGCTCGGGCTCGAAGTTCGAGACGCCGATGCGCTCGATGGCGCCGTCGTTGCGGAGTTCCTCGAACGCCTCCAGCGTCTCCGTGGGCTCGTACTCGCGGGCGGGCCAGTGGACGTACAGGAGGTCGACGTGCTCGACCCCGAGCCGGTCGAGGCTGTCCTCGGTCGTCGAGATGACGTCGTCGTAGGACAGGTTGTCGATCCACACCTTCGTCGCGAGGAACACGTTCTCGCGGTCGACATCGGCGCGCTCGATACCCTCGCCGACGGCCTCCTCGTTCCCGTAGGCCTGCGCGGTGTCGATGTGGCGATAGCCCGCATCGAGCGCTGTCGCGACCGACTCGGCACACTGGTCCGGGTCGTCGTTCTGCCAGGTCCCGAGGCCGAGCAGCGGCATCCCGCGCGTCTCCGGCCCGCCGACCTGCTGCTGTTGCTGGTTGCTCATGCTGACTGGCCGTTCGACGGGGAGCCGAATATCCGTTGGGGAACCGGCCGACGTCGCTTCGAGACCGGTGTTCACGTCCTTCGGGGGGACGCCCCGTCCGGAGCGTGCGACTACGTCACACAGGTACATAAACGTCGGTACATGGCAGGCAGAACGGGTAGGCGACTGTACTCGAAGGGATGGACATGGACAGGGACAGGCAGCACGGACTGGAACGGCGCTCGGTACTGCGGGCGATGGGCGCGGGGGCGACGCTCTCGGGCCTGGATGCAGTGACGGGTGACGGCGGTGGTGGACTGGCGGCGCTCCGCTCGCAGGCGGATCCGACGACCCCCGGCGCGGAGCTGGGCGCGGCGATGAACGACTGGTTCGCGGGGCGCTCGTTCGTGAGCGACGAGCAGTGTGCCTACCCCGGTCGCGGCGGCATCATCGGGGAAGCCGCGGACTTCGAGCTGTACGGCCCGACGGACATCAACGCCCAGACCAGCAACGGCTCGCTGGCGGTGGGCATCAGCGACGAGGGGACGCTGACGGTGTTCCGGTGGCCCCGGCCCTCCTTCTTCGACCAGCTGAAGTACAAGACCAACAGCCGCGCCGAGCCCCCCTCCGGCACGGAACACGGCAAGTTCGGCGCCTACCCGAACGCGGGGGCGTTCCTGGGGCTGCTCGTCGACCGCGAGGACGGGACGGGGACCGACCTCACCTGGCTCCGCGAGGATGCGTGGGCGAAGGCCCAGGCGTACACCGACGACGACGCCGATCCGACGGACCTCGCGGACTCGGTCCGAACGGAGTTCCGCAACGACGGGCTCGGCCTGACGGTCGTGGTCCGGGACGTGGTGGCCCGGGGCGACACCGACCGCGGCGGCGACGCGACTGGCGACGGCGACGACGTGCTCTACCGGGACGTGATGGTCGCGCGCGACGCCGACTCCCCGGTCGAGACGGCGAAGCTCGCGGCGTTCGAGAACCTCAATCTCGTCGTCTCGAAGAAGCCCAAATCGCCGACCCGGGACTGGTGTGAGGAGGAGGAGAACCGGGACATCGCCCGGTACCTCCCCGGGGCCGACGCCATCGTCCACGAGGCAGCCGGCACCGACACCTCGACCGGCGAGCCCCGCCGCGTCGCGGTCGCGATGGGGTTCGCGGGCGAGAGCGACGGCCACCAGGTCGGCGGCGACGCCTACGAGCCGACGGCCACGCCGGCCGGTCAGGGTGGCCCCACACAGGACGCCTACGACGACCTCCGGGACGGCGAGCTGCAGGGTAACGACCGGTTCGCGGGCCAGACGACCGGCGCGATGGTCACCGAACTGGCCTTCGAGGGTGACGACGGCGGTACCGCCAGCGAGGCCGTGCTGTTCACGGCCGGCGAGACGGCCGCCGCGGCGACGAGCCTCCTCGGCGAGTACCGCACGCGGTCGTTCGCCAGCATCGACCGGGCGAAGCGTGACTGGATCGAGCACCTGCTCGAGGACCCGCCGCTGCCGGACACGGACGATACGGCGGTGCTGGCGCTGTGCAAGCGCGCGCTCGTGACGCTCGTGACGAGCTACGACCCGCGGTCGGGGGCCATCGTCGCCTCCATCGCCACCCAGGCGCCGTACGGGGAGGACTGGGTCCGCGACGGCGCCTTCTTCAACTACGGGCTCGGGATGATCGGCCGCGGCGAGTGGATCGACAGGCGCAACCGCTGGTACGCCGAGATACAGCAGTCCGAGGCGAACCCGCACCCGACGTACCCGGACACCCCCCGGGGCAACTGGCCGATGAACCACTACGCCGACGGCGTCGCCGGCGGGCCCATCGACTGGGAGATCGACGAGACGGGCTACGGCATCTGGACCATCGTCGACCACTACGAACTCACGGGTGACGAGGACTACCTCGAAGCCGTCTGGCCGGCCATCGAGCGCGCGGCGGACTTCCTGGTCGAGTGGAAGGATCCCCGCAACAACCTGCAGGCCCACGCCAGCGAGGACGACCACCCGGAGCCGACCCAGAGCATCATCGGCGCGGCGACGGTGTGGCTGGGACTGGGCTCGGCGGTCACCGCCGCCGAAGCACTCGGGGAGGACGAGAAGGCCGCGACGTACCGCGCCCGCCGGAGCGAACTGCGGGATGCGGCCGAGCGGCTGCTGTACGCCCAGCCCACCGACGGCCGCGCGGGCTTCTACGGCAAGAAGAAGGGCTTCCCGATGGCGCCGCTGGCCTGGCCGATCTGCTGGGACGATTACGACTCCCACCGGATGCGGAACCACCTGCACGCCGTCTGGCAGCAGCTCGGCGGCTCCTTCGCCGAGCCCGCGGCCGGGGAGAAGGACTCGGGTCTGTACGAGTCGAAGGGCCTCGTCCCGCTGGCCCAGGCCACCCGCGACGGCCCCGTCTCGGCGCCCGGCATCGACGGCGAGGTCACCGCCGGCGACGTGAAGGACGGTATCGACTGGATCGCCAACCGCCACGCCACGCCCGATACCCACATCATGGGCGAGATCTGGATCCGCCGCGAGGGGGAGGTGAAGACGACCGTCTCGCAGCCACACGTCTGGGAGCAGATCCTGTTCTACCTCGCGGCGCTGGAGGCCTACCCGCCGACCGACGAGTACGACCTCTCCCTGGAGGCGTCCTGCGGCGGCGTCATCGACCAGCTCAGGCACATCGAGACGAACGGGTCGGCACCCGGCCGGTCGGGCAAGACCCCCGACGACTTCGGGGCCGGCCCCGGGAACGCCGAGCGGTCGTCCGGCCAGCAGGAGTCACCGGACGGGGACGAAGACGAGGGAGACGCCGGACCTCCGGGTGGCGACGGCGGCGCCTCGCCGTTCCCGTGGCCGATGCCGAACGTGTTCTGATAGCTCTGGTCGAGGCGGGGGTATAATCGGATAATTCTGCACCTTCACCTCTTACGTCGAGGCTCCTCGCCTAATTCAGCCTGTTAGTCAGTAATTGGGGGTGTCCTTACACGCCGGTCGAGTACCGCAGGATGCCCGCGACGCCGCCGAAGGCGGTCATCAGCTGCTCGCCCTTCTCGAAGTCCGTGGAGATGAACTTCGTCTCGGTGCCGCGCTGCTCGGCGATCTCGATGAGGTGGTCGATGGCGTCCTCGCGCTCCTTGACCTCGGCCTCGGCGCCGTTCTCGCACTCGTGGTCGGGGGTCTCGGCGCGGCGGCCGACCGTCTCGAACTCCTCCTTCCCGTTGCAGTCGTAGACGACGACGTCCTGCCGGAGGTCCTCGGAGATGAGGAGACGGTCGACCGACCCCATCATCAGGTTCTGGCGGGTCTGTGAGAAGCCGTAGGTGGCCCGCTCGCCGTCGTGGAGCTCCTCGAAGAACTCCTCCATCTCCCGCTTGTCCTTCATCACCTCGTGGTCGGCCAGCACGTCGCTGGCGGCGTCAACGAGGTCCTTCAGCCCGGACTCGTCCGTGTAGGAGACGTCGAACTTCCCGAGGACGAGGTCCTGTAGCTCGTGGTGGAGGTAGTCGCCGTCGAGGAACTCGTCCTTCGTCGGCGAGGGGCCGCCGACGAGGATGCCGTCCATCTCGTGGCGTTTCGGGACGAACAGGTCGTCGGCCATCCCCGCGACCTCCTGGTAGAAGTTGTCGATGGCCTCGAGCCGGAGCCGGGCGAACCGCTGGGCGGACTGGCCACCCTTCCGCTGCTTGCCCGGGACGAGCGACGAGGCGGACTTGACGGCCTCGACGCGCTTGCCCCGGAGCCAGCCGACGTTGGCCTCGCGCCGGTCGAGGACGACGAGGCCGAACAGGCCCTGGTCCTCGAGCATGTGCTCCAGCGGCTCCGTGAGGAAGTCCGAGTCGCAGTGGTACCGGAACGACTCGATGGGCTGGGGCGGCGACTCCAGGGTCCGGGTGATCATCTCCGTGCGGCCGCCGCCGCTGTCGATGGCGCCCGAGAAGATGACCATCCCGTTGTCCGGGGGGTAGGTGTCGTAGTACTTCAGGCGGTCCTTGATGCTCGTGAGAGCGTCCTGCACCGCGGTCCGGGTCTGCTTGGACTTGATGTTCGAGGCCTCGGAGTGCTCCTGGGTGACGTGCTGGGCGACGTCGCTGATCTGGCGGTCCTCCGGGATGTAGATGCTCACCAGCTGCGTGCCCGACCCCTCGAACTCCTTCAGCTCCTCGATGACCTTCTTGAACTCGTACTTCTGTTTGTCCGACTGTTCGGCCTCCTGCTGACTCATTGCCGGCACTAGGCTGATGGGCCGTAAGTAACTGTTGACAGTCCGAGAGCGACCCCCACGAGCGGTACCGACTCACGACCCGCGATGACTGCAACAGCCCCCCGACCCGCGAGTGTTGACGACCCCACGACGGCGGTCGGGTCATCGTCGGCTGGGCCGGGCTCCGAGGGCCGGAACCCGGCAATGGTGGGACAGTTTATTAAGGCGATAGCGACGTACTGACCCCATGGACATCTACGCGGTCGCCGGCGCGGACGGGGCCGGCAAGACGGCGACGGCGCTGAACGTCGCCGTCGCGTTCCGTGCCGACGGCCAGTACGCCGCGGTGCTGGATGCCGACGTCAGCGAGAACGTGGCGGACCTCCTCGATACCGAGCCCGAGCACACCCTGGACGACGTCTTCGACGGCGACGCGACGATCCGCGAGGCGACCATCGAGTACGAACTGGCGCCCGAGAACGTCCCGGAGGACGACCTGCTTGCCTACCGGGAGGCGCTGGCCGACGACCGGCGGCAGTTCCGGTCGGGCGAGCAGGACCTCGCGGGGACCGACGAGACGGCGTTCCCGGACGTGGACACCATCCCGGTCATCGCGGGGTGGCCGTCGGAGCGCCGGCTCGCCGCCACCGACCCCGACGAACTCGAGTCGGTGCTCCAGGAGCTGGTGATGGCCTACGACGCCATCGTCATCGACACGGGCGGGGAATCGGTGGCGGCGACGGCCCCGGTGGGCGTCGCCGACGGCGTCGCGGTGGTGACCTCGCCGGATGAGTCCCACGTCCGGACCTCGAACGGGACCGCCATCGAGTGCCAGCGCAACGGCGCCCGACTCATCGGGACGGTCGTGAACCGCGCGGACGAGCGGACGACCGTCACCGCCATCACCGACGAGGTGGGCGTCGAGGGCGTCGGCACCATCCCGGCGGACGAGCGCACGCCGGCACTCGAACCGGTCCGGTACAGCGTTCCGGACGCGCCCGCTGCGAAGGCGTACGACCGGCTCGCGGAGAGTCTGGCCGAGTGGAGCCGGGCCGTCGAGGCCGAAGCCGACAGCGCTGCCGACGGCGGCGGCCCCGGGGCATCGTCGGCCCAGGCCGCCCCGGATGGCGAGTCCACCGACGCGGGTACCGGGGGGGAAGAGGGGGGAACCGAGTCGGGCGACGACGACGACGGTGGCGGTGGGCTGCTCGGTCGGTTCGGTCTCGACTGACGAGCCGACCGTTCCGGGGCGGCCGACCCGAAAGGAGTGTATTTTAAGTTCGGCTCGGATAACCACGGGATATGCCAGCCGAGACGTACGACGTCCTCGTGGTCGGCGGCGGGACAGCCGGCGCGTTCGCCGCAGCCACGGCGGCCCGGGAGGGGGTGGACGTCGCCATCCTCGAACGAAAGTCCGAGGAGGAGGCGGGCCACATCGCCTGCGGCGACGCCGTCAAGGGCACGTCGACCTTCCCTGACGTGATCGACCGTGAGCGGCTCAAGCGCGAGTCGTTCACCAACGAGGAGATCTCCAGAGCACTGTTCGAGAACCCCCAGGGCGGCGAGCTCTCCATCGAGATGCAGGGCGACGGCGGCGCCGTCATCGACCGCAAGCGCTACGGCGAGATCCTCCTCGACGAAGCAGCGAAGGCCGGCGCCGACATCCACTACGACACCGTCGTCCAGGACGTCGTCCAGAACGGGCAGGTCGAGGGGGTCAAGACCGCCTCGAAGGGGTCCGTGACGACCTACGAGGCCGATGTCACCATCGACGCCGCCGGGGCGCTGTCGATCCTCCAGGACAAGACCGACCTCTCCAGTCCGACCTTCGACACGAACGTCAGCTACTCGCAGTTCTGTTCCGCGTATCGCGAGGTCATCGAGGTCGAGGAACCGGTCGACTACCACGACGCGCTCGTGTTCAAGCCGACCGCCGAGCTGGGCTACCTCTGGTACTTCCCGCGGACGAGGACCGAGATCAACGTCGGCCTGGGCTTCCAGATGAACAAGGACCCGATGAAGCTCGTGAGCGTCCTCCGCGACGACGTGCGCTCGCGCCCCGAGTTCGAGAACGCCACGGTCAAGGACAAGCTCGGTGCGGCGCTCCCCACCCGGCGGCCGTACGACTCCGCGACGGCGCCGGGCTTCATCGCCGTCGGCGACGCCGCGGCCCACGTCAACCCCACGACGGGCGGTGGCATCCCCGGCGCCGCGAAGGCGGGCCACTGGGCCGCGCTCGAGGCCGTCGAGGCCATCTCCGAGGGCACCACGGACGACGAGGCCGCCTTCTGGGACTACAACCGCAAGGTCCAGACCGACTTCGGCAAGCGCTTCGCCGCGATGGACCTCTACAACATCTGGGGCGGCACCTACGACGTGGACGACCTCGTCTCGGTCATCTCCGCCCTGCCGGGCCAGCAGATCGCCGACGTGATGGCCCGTGACGGCACCGCCTCGATGGGACTCGGGCTGAAGCTGAAGACGCTCGTCAAGACCTTCGGCCACTGGGGGACGCTGCTGGAGCTCCGGAAGGTGAACAGCCTCGCGAGCGACCTCCGGGACATCTACGATGACTACCCCACCTCGCCCGACGGCTTCGAGGCCTGGCGCGACCGCCGGGACGCCGTCATGGACGAGCTGTACGAGGTCACCGGCGCCGACCCGAAGTACTAGCTCGTGCTTTTTTGACGGCTCGGGTACCACTTGACCGGCGTTCGCGAGAGCGAAGCTCTCGCGCAGCCCATCAGAACCGCTCCGCGGTTCTGAGGACGGCGAAGCCGCCGATCGACGGGTACCACTCGCCGTCGTGGAATCGCGCCGCGATTCCACGGGCAATCAGAACGCGAAGCGTTCTGATGACGCCAAAAAACGTTCAGAAAAAATGCCGCTGGCTCCTAGCGGTCGCCAGCGGTGAAACGCGCTCGCTTCGCTCGCGCGTACAGAGTCGTATTGCTGGTGTCACGGTCGCGGACCTGTTGCCGACGAATCGCCCTTGCCCCAGACGGATGAACCATGCTCACTCCGCTCGGAGGAGGCGGTGAAGCGACGTTCAGGGAGTTCATCTCCGGCAACAGGAGGACAGTCGGTGCCGTTCTCACCACTCCGGCGGGTATGCGTACCCCTCCAGCGGCGGCTCCGCGCCGACCCACTCCGCGCGCCCGGCCGACGATTCGAGGGTCACCGGCTCCTCGCCATCGACGGTGTAGGTGAGCGTCACGTCGGCCAGCGAGCAGTGGGCGTTGTACCGGAGCGACTCGTCGGGCGCCATGTAGGAGACGGTCTGCCACTTCACGTCCTCGGGGGCGCGCACCGTGACCCGCAACTCGACCCCCTCGCCGCTGCCGGAGAAGCGCCAGAAACCGGGCTCGTCGTGCTCGGTGGTGTTGGCCTTCGGCCCGACGACGTGCTTGAGCCGGTTCAGCGCGTGGACCTCTCCGTCGCGCCGCAGGCAGATCGAGAGCGTTCCCTCGATGTCCAGCGCCTCCAGCACGACCGAGCGGTCGTCGAAGTCGTTGCACTGTATCCAGGTCCACGACTCGGGCGGCGAGGAGCCGAGGGTATGTCCCTGGTGGCCGGGGGCGTCCGCGAACTCGATGGTCCGGTCCCCGACCGTCACCTCGCCGTCCATCCGGACGGCCTCGTTGGCACTCCAGTGCTTGCCCGTCCCGACCGTCTTCGCCAGCAGGTCGGTCAGGCGCTGGCTCCGGAGCGGCGTGAACGAGTACGGGTCCGGGTCGTACGAGAGGTCCCAGGCGACCCCGCCGCCATCGTCGCCCTCGTCACCGTCCGCGTCGAGGGGGATGGAACCGACCGCCGACGCGGACGTGAGTTCGGCGTCGTCGATGGTCAGGGAGAAGGAGGGGCTCCCCCGTGCCCGCACGTCCTCGAACGGGACCGAGCGCGTGACGAACACGGACCGGTCGGGGGCCTCGCGGTCGGTCAGCGCCGCCCACAGTCGGCCCTCCTGCCGGCCGCCCTCCGTCGACAGCAGCGTGTACCGGTACCAGAACGCGACCGAGCCGTCGGTCGGACTCACCAGCGAGTACCACACCTCCCGCCCCGGCTCCCCGACCGGCAGCGGCCAGTCGAGCACCGGCTCGTTGTCCTCGGGTGCCATGCGCTACCCCACCGAGCAGGGGCGAATAAGGGTGATGGAACCCGGGACCACCTGTACCGGATTCACGCCCCGGTTCCCCGTTCCACGGTCATCCCCATCGGACCGACCACCGGGACGACGGAACGGACCCCCCGCCGCGTCGGACTCCCCGGCCGTGTCCGGTCGCTCCTCGACGCACGCCTACGTCAGACACAGCCCGTCATGCTGCTTCGTGATGCATCCGGGTACTGGCAGACGACGGGTGAGGATCCGGACCTGGATGTATTTGTACAAAGGGGCACGCAGGAAAGATGTCGGGGATACATCCGTGGTATAGCCCTGAGCGGATTCGAACCGCTGTCAGAAGCTCCAAAGGCTTCTATGATTGGCCACTACACCACAGGGCTTCGCGTCAACGGTTCGGGGTTCTGCCGGAATAGGTCTTACTCAAACGACCCACTCTCGGGGACTGGTACCGTGCCGTGTTCGACGCGCTCGTGGCACGGGTGACCCATCGACTCCGGCTGCTTCCCGACGGGGATACCGGTCGAGCTGACGGGAGTGGATTGAGAGCGCCGCTCAGTCCGCCGCCTCGGATTCGACCTCGACGTCGATGTCGAGGTCGGAGACGAGGTGGCAGCAGACGTCGAGGTCGGCGTCGAAGCAGTCCGGGCACGAGGGGTCCCGGTCGATGATGGTGTCGAGGCGGTCGCCGACGGTCTCGTCGATGACTGACTCGAGCTGGCGGGCCTCGGCGCGGAACTCCTCGACCTCCAGCACCTCGACGAGGAACCGCTCGATGATGCAGTAGGTCTGGAGCGCGTCGCGGGCCCGCTTGATCCCCTCGTCCGTGAGGTCGACCCCCTTGTACTTCTCGTGGTCGGCGAGGCCGGCAGCCTCGAGCTTGCCGATCATCTCGTTGGCCGAGGCCGGGGAGACGTCGAGCGCGTCCGCGACCTTGCCGGTCGAGGCGGGGCCGTCCTCCTGCTCCTGGACCAGGTAGATGGCCTTGAGGTACTGGTTCTGGGTGTTCATTCGCGGGCCTCCATCAGTCGGGTGACCTCCTCGACGCCCTCGGCCTCGTCCTCGCGGATCGCAACGAGCGTCTCCAGCAGGCGGTCGCGGTCGACGCTGAAGCGCACGTCCGAGCCCTCGATGGCGGTGACGAGGTCGTCGTAGAACTTGTAGGCGGTCTCCTCGCTGGCGAGCTGATCGTAGAGGACGCCGTCGGTGTCCGTATCGGCCTCGTAGCGGGCCGCGACGAGTTCCTCGATCTCCTCGTAGGCGACCGGGTCGCCCTCCAGCTCGTCGACGAGCGATTCGAGTTCGGCCCGGTGGCCGGCCGACTCTTCGGCGGCCCCCTCCAGCAGTGCCTCCAGCTCGGCGTCCCGTTCTCCCTCGTCGAGGGACTCGTAGTGCTTGTGGGCGCGGGCCTCGACGACCTCCTCGAGCACCATCCCGATCTGGAGGAGCCGGGCGAGCTGGTGGTCGGAGGCGACCGGGTACGAGAGGCTCACGTCCTCTCACCCCGGCAGCGGACCGGTTCTGACATACCCGCCAGTCGGGAAGCCGCGGACTTAAGCGGTTCCCTCGTGGGGTCGGAACGTTCGGCCGACACGACGGAGCAGAGGCTCGGGGTGCGGAACTGGAAGAAGCCGGAGTCGGCACGGATAGGACCCGGACGGGAGACGTTTTCCACGGCCCGTACGGCCCTTCCGACTTCCGGGCGCTTTAGCCGGGCTCGCACCGGCCTGCCGTGAGGCTTTCGTCGGGCTCTCACCGACCCTTGCGCTCGTGTCGTCGGTTTCGCGAACGTCGTTCACACGACATCCGGTACTTGGCCTTCGCGTCCAGCCATCCGGATGGCCGGATGGTGGGCCGCTGTGGTTCTCCTTCGAGGCGTTCTCCTCATGGCCCTGTTACGGACCCTTTGGTGGTTGCCCCCAACTCGACCTCGCTATCGCTTCGATCGAGTCGTCCGGTGTGTCCCCGTGGACTCCGGCAGCAACCCGTCATTGGGTCCGGGTGGAGATAAATCCTTGGGTACCGGTAACACACACCAAGGGCGGGATGCCAGGGGTCGGTACGGTCACTCGCGCGGGACGGAGATGTTGCGGACGTTGCCGCCGCAGTCGGGGCAGGCGCCCTGATGGCCGTCGACGACGACGCGGCCGCTGCAGTCGTAGCACTCGTAGGTCGTCTCGCTGGCCGTGTACGGGTCGGTGAAGTGGCTCACGTCTCCAGTTGTGCGGTTTCGACAGTAAACCGTTACCCTAAGATGCTAACTGTACCGTAATATATCCTTAATCACGAGTTTTCTACGGCTTAGAAGTGGTAGAATGTTCAATCTTTCCGTGCACTGAGGACGAACGTCTCCCGCCGTTCCTGGGCGCGCTCGACGGTGAAGTCCGCGCCCTGGAACGCTTCGACGGCGTCGGCAGCGGCGAACCGTTCGCTCCGGGGCGGGCCGTTGTTCCCCTCGCCCTCGGCGGACCAGTCCGCGATGCCGACGAGTCCGTCGGGGCGGACCACCCTGGCGAGTTCGGCCAGCGCCGCGTCCGAGGCGAACTCGTGGTAGGTCATCGTCGAGAACGCGCCGTCGAGCGCGTCGTCCGCGAACGGCAGGTCGGCCACCTCGGCGGTCACGAACCGGACGTTGTCGGGAGTCCCCTTCTCCCGGTAGAGGTCGTGCATCTCGGCCTGCACATCGACGGCGTGGACCGTCTCGGCGTACGGCGCCACGTCGTCCGTGTAGAAGCCCGTCCCGCTGCCGAGGTCGGCGACCTCGCCGGCAGGCTCGAACAGCGCGAGCAGTTCGTCGACGGAGACGTACTCGTACCGGCCGGGGTCCTCCAGCGCCTCGGCCTTCTCCACGTCGTACGTGTGGAATCCCATACCTGCCGTTCGAGCGCCCCGGACATAACCGCCCCGGGCGGGTCGTCTCCCCACGCCCGGGGATGTGCGCCCCGGGGTATCACTCAAGAGGCCACGACCCGAACAGTCGTTCATGATCGTTCGGCGAGCAGCGACCGACGACGCCGCGGCCATCGAGCGGGTGGCCCGCGCGACGTGGCGGGCGGACTACCCGGAGGTGCTGAACCGGGAGAACGCGGCCGAGGCGGCCGGCGACTGGTACGACGAGCACTCACTGAAGGCGACCATCGAACGCGAGAACGCGCTGGTCCTCGTCGCCAGCCTGGGCGACGAGGTGGTGGGGTTCGCCCACGCCTACGTCGGCGCCGACCGTGGTGACCTGCTCAGGCTGTACGTCGCGCCGGGCTACCGCGACCGCGGTGTCGGAACGGCACTCGTGGACCGCATGGTCGACGATCTGTTCGACGAGGGTGTCGAGGCGGTCCAGGCGATGGTGCTGGCAGCCAACGACCAGGGCCGGGCCTTCTACGAGGCCCGCGGGTTCGAGCTGGTCTCCGAGGACGCGGAGACGCTCATCGACGGGGAACTGTACCCCGAATGCGCGTACCGGCTCGAGCGCGAGGACTGACCTCTGGTCCGGACGGCGGACCGCAGGGTTCGCCTCTACCGACCGCGTGCGGTCCCGGTGGTCCCGTCCGGTCGGTCGTAGAACCCCACGTAGCGGATGCTCGAGAGGACGGCCCCCTCCAGCGCCTCCTCGAACCGCTCCTGATTCGCGCCGCCCGGGAGGTCCAGCGGTCGCCGGAGGGCGTACAGCCGGAAGCGGTACTCCTCCGCGCCGAGCGTCGGCGGCGGGCAGACCGGGAGGTACCCCACCTCGCCGATACCGTTCAGCCCCTGCCGGGCGCCACCCAGCGCCGAGAGCGTCTCCGTGGCCGGGAGCCCGGCGGGGATCTCGCCGCGCTCGGGCGGGACGTTCCAGAGCAGCCAGTGGTCGAAGTTCTGCGCGAGGCTGTTCGGGTACCGACAGGTGAGCGCGACCGCCTCCGTCGGCTCGGGGAGATTAGCGAAGGTGAACGGCGGTGACCGCCCGACCCCGTCGCAGGTGTACGCCGTCGGGATGGTGCCGCCGTCGTCGAAGGCGGGCGACCGCACCGTCATCCCGTCCGGGGTCGGCGGACTTCCACCGATGGTGATACAGCCAGCGACGGCGGTCGTCACCGCCGAGCCCAGCGTCGCCAGCAGCGCGCGCCGCTCCATGGACGGGCTACGGGCGAGCCCGGGAAGCGCCTTGCGTTCCCCTCCGGGAACGTGCCGTGCGGCGCGGGATTGAAGCCCCCCAGCGTCCTCCGGAGAGGTATGGTCGAGATCGTGCCACCCACCGAGCGCTCCTGCGAGCGCTGCGACCGGGAGGACGTCTGGGACGACGAGCAGGGCAAGTGGGTCATCCGGACCGAGGACGGCGAGCGCCTCGTCGGGGACCGCCACTGCATCCACGAGTGGAACATCAACGGCCGCTACAGTCCCGTCCGGGACGACGGCGAGGCCTGATTTTTCACGGGGCGCATCGAACCACCCCGCATGCCGACCGCGTACATCACCGCGCCCGAGGACGCCGCAGCCGACCTCGCACGCACGCTCGTCGAGGAGCGCCTCGCCGCCTGCGTCAACCGCGTCGCCTGTGACTCCGTCTATCGCTGGGAGGGCGAGGTGGTCACCGACGAGGAGGTGATCCTGCTGGCGAAGACGACCGGGGAGCGGTACGACGCGCTGGTGGCCCGGGTCGAGGAGCTGCATCCGTACGACGTGCCGTGTGTCGAGCGGTTCGACGAGGCCGACGTGCTGCCGGCGTTCGGGGAGTGGCGCGCCGCGGCGGTCGGGGGCGAGGAGTAGCGTCGGAACTGGTCACCACCGGGGCGACGGCCTGGCCTCAGAGCCCCAGCGTCGGGATGAAGTCCTGCGCGAACACCCCGGCGATGTCCAGCACCGCGATGAGCAGCGTCGTCAGGACGATGGAGGCGGCCGGTGGGTCGAGGTGGGTGTCGGCGTGGGCGTACAGCACCCGCTGGCAGAGTTCCCCCGTGAGTCCCCCCACGAGCCCCATCGCGGCACCACCGACGACCACCTGCCAGAGCGGGACGGCCGCCTGTACCTCCGCCGGAGTCAGTCCCGCACCGGCGGCGCCGGGCACCAGCGCGACCACGAGCAGGCCCGCGGGAAGCGCCATGTGGTGGGTGACCGGGAACTGCTCGGCCCCGAGCACGAGGAAGAGGAGCGACGCCGCGGTGATGCCGAAGGCGAGGAACGGGCTCGCGGTCACCCAGGCGGTGTAGCCGCTGAACACGCCGACCACGGCGCCCAGGATGGCCACGTTCGGCCACCGGTACTGGTACGGGAGCCACGGCTCGACGAGGAGTCGCGGCGGCGCGGTGGCCGTCTCGACCGGATCGCCGTCGGTCGGCCGGCCGTCGTCCACCGTCCCGCCGTCGGCGACGGGCTCCCGATGCCGGCCACGCTCGTACGGCACCATGTTCAGCAGCCCCTCGCGCGCGTCCCCGATGAGCGGGTAGCCGAACGCGATGCGGTGGCAGAACGCCGTCACGACGACACTGAACGCCACGGGGTCGAACGGGAGGCCGAACGTCGTCTTCGAGAGGTAGAACACGAGATAGCCGAGCGCGCCGAAGGCCCCACCGACGAGCAGGACGTCCGGGGCCGACCCGAGCGAGTGGGTGATGTTCTTCGCCTCGTGGTAGTCGAACCCGGTGTCCATCTTCCCGCGCCGTGCGGCGTAGGCGGCCGCGGCCGCACCGCCCGCGAACGCCACGTGGGGGCCGAAGCCGGCGCCGAACGCGATGCTACCCGTGATCCCGTACGCGCCGAGCGCGCCATCGGTCCCGGCGGCCGCGGCAAGGTCGCTCCCGATGTTCACCACCTCGCCGACGATGACGACGAACCCGGTGAACGCGAACGAGGGGAGTGCCCCCAGCGAGGCGCCGAAGGCCCCCCCGGCGAACGCGACCGCGGTCAACAGCAGGACGGTCGTCAGCTCGACCATCCGGTCGGCACCTCCGTATGAGCAGCCGTACAGATGTTCATCACTCGGCGCTCCCGGGACCAGTCAGTTAGCGTTGTCCATCTGCGGCGAGGCGCCACCGCCGGCCAGCTGCACCGACCCGATCCGGTGCAAGGGGACCCGGCCCGGAGCCGAGGGCGGTCACGTCCTGCGGTTTCACTTCCACTCCGGGTGGCTGGCGTTCATACTCGTTCCACTCGAACGTTCATCCATGTCGATAGACACCGTTCGCGTGCGTCCCGACACCACCAGCACGCCCAGTCCCGACCGCCGCGTCTTCGACGTGAGCGAACGCCCGCCTGCCGAGATCGTGGAGTACGCCCGCGACACCGACACGGACTGCTACCTCGAACGCAAGGGTGGCCGGACCTACCTGGTCGCGGACTGACGGCGAATCGACGATCCGGTAATCGGATTCTTTGTGGATCGCTCGACGAGCCGCAGCCGTGACTATCGGGTATCCGCGCTACCGCCGTAATCGGATCAGAATCACGCGGGGCGGTCGAGACACCCGTAGCTCCCCGGTGGCGTCGAAAGAAGTGGCGTGTCAGTCGGTGACCGATTCAGCCGAACAGCTCGCCGAGGCCCTCGCCGCTGGCGTCGTCCTCGTCGTCGTCGTCGCCGCCCTCGTCGGCCTCGGCCTCCTCGGCCTCGTCGTCGTCGTCGCCGCCCTCGTCGGCCTCGGCTTCCTCGGCCTCGGCACCGCCCGCGGCACCACCAGCGGCGCCGCCGGCACCGCCGGCCGGGACCGCAGCGGCCCCCTGGACGGCCTCCTCGATGTCGACGTCCTCCAGCGCGGCCACGAGGGCCTTGACGCGGGACTCGTCGACGTCGGCGCCGGCAGCCTCCAGCACGCCGGTCAGGTTGTCTTCGTTGATCTCTTCGCCCGTCTCGTTCAGGATGAGTGCTGCGTAAACGTATTCCATTGTTGTCAGAACATCGCACCGAGTGCTTCGCCACCGTCGCCACCGTCGTCGTCATCGTCGGTGTCGTCGGCGTCGGCCTCGGCGTCTTCGGTCTGGTCGTCCGCCTGTTCCTCCTCGTCCTCGGTGGCGTCCGTCTCGGTGTCGGGGGACGCGTCACCGCCCGCCGGCTCGGGGGCAGTCCCCCGGAGCTCCTCGGGCAGCGCCTCGTCGTCGTCGATGACAGCCGCGAGCGCGCGGAGCTGCGAGTCGGCCCGCGCGACGAGGTCCTCGGCCACGTCGGGCGACTCGATGGCCGCCTCGATGGCCAGCGAGCGCGCCTCGTTGGCGCCCTTGCCCAGCATGCTGGGGACCGTCTGCGCGGTCGGGTACCCGGCGTTGATGGACAGGTTCTGCGCGCGAGCGGCCGCGGTCTCGATGTCGGCCCGGTACTCCTCGATGTCGATGTCGAGGTCCTCCGGGTCGAACATGACGCCGTCGGAGACGACGCCACGGAGGTCGAGGCCGACCTCCTTGGGCTCGATGCCGAGCTCGCTCAGAACGTTGGCCAGGTCCGAGCTGACCTCCTCGCCCGCCTCGAGGACGGTCGAGTCGGACATGACCTGGATGGAGCCGTCCTGGATGCGCGCGTCGGCGCCGACCTGCTGCAGCTCGCCCACGAACGGTCCGGGGTCGATGCCCGTGTCACCCTCGGGGATGACGATGTCGTTGGGCGCGACCTCGCCGGCGTTGATGGGCGCGGGCGTCTTCGACGCCTCGAGCTGCTGGTAGAGTCCGAACGGGTTGTCGTTGGTCCCGATGAGGCCCACCTGGCCGGAGACGAACTCCGTCAGGTCCTCGAGGCCATCGTCGACCTCCTCCAGCGCCCGGACGAGCAGGGTGTTACGGGAGACGCGGAGTTCCGCGGTCCCGTAGAGCTCCCGGCGCATGTCCTGGAGCTGTCGCGAGGGGATCCCCGCGATGTCCACGACGCCGACGCTCTCGTAGGACTCGATGGTCTCGACGAGGTCGTCGACCTCCTCGCGCTTCCACTCGGGGATGTGCTCGGTCTTGCGCTCGGCGGCCGCCTGGGCCTCGGCTTCCTCGGCGCTCATCAGATGGGCACCTCCTTGGCCGGACCCATGGTGGTCTTGACGAAGATGCGGTCGATGTTCTGCGGCCCCTTCTCGAGGTCCGCGGTCATCCGCCGGACGATCACGTCGATGTTGTCGGCGATCTCGTCGGCGGTCATGTCCTCGGCGCCGACGCGGGTGTGGAAGGTGCGTCGGTCGCGCGAACGGACCTGGACCGTGTTCTTCATGCGGTTGACGGTCTCGACCACGTCCTCGTCCGGACTGAGGGGGGTCGGCATCTTCCCGCGCGGGCCCAGGACGGTCCCGAGGTAGCGACCGATGTCCTGCATCAGCGCCTGCTCGGCGATGAAGAAGTCGGTCTCCTCGGCGAGGTCCTTCGCCCGGTCGGTGTCGTCGCCGAGGTCCTCGAGGTCGTCGCTGTCGAGTACCTCGTCGGCGACGTCCTCGGCGCGGAGGGCGGTCTCCCCCTCGGCGAAGACGACGATACGTGTCTCCTGCCCCGTCCCGGATGGAAGGACGATACTCTCGTCGATCCGGTTACTGGGGTCGTCTAGGTCGATGTCCCGCAGATTGATGGCGAGGTCCACCGTCTCGCGGAAGTTCCGCGGCGGGGCCTCCTCCATCGCTTGCGCGACTGCGTTCTCTATATCCTGATCTGCCATCGTTCACCTCCGTAGTGCGCCGTAGGGCTACTACGGTGTGAAACAGGGTCCGACGGACGCCTGTCTCGTCGGAACCACGACGATGGCACAGTTAAGTGCGTCGAAGCGAGAGAGCGTGCGTGAGGGACTGACGCGGCCTGGGGGCCCGAGACGGCCCCAGGACTCGACCTGACGCACGCCGGACGCACCGGGTTCAGACGGGCAGGAACCCGCCGCCGAACACGTACTCTGCGGCGGTGTCGGCGGCGAACAGGAAGAACAGCGCCGCCGAGCCGAGGTAGACGTACCGGCGCCGCTCGACGGTGATCAGGTGCGAGAGACGGTGCGAGACCAGCGCGGTCGCCAGACTCACCGGGATGATGACCAGCATCTCGCCCAGCCAGATGGCCGGATGCGCCCCGTACTGGACCGCCAGCCCGATGGTGACGAGCTGGGTCTTGTCGCCGAACTCCCCGAACGCGCTGATGGTGAACGCCGGAACGAACCCCCGGTACCCCTCTGGAACCCGTTCGGTGATGGCCTCGGTCTGTGGTCCGGGCAGGGCGGTCCCCTCCGCGCTGGCGTCTTGCCCACCGTACTCACCGCTTCCATCCGTCGTCACGCCGTCGCCGCTCTCGTCCAGCCCGAGTGCCGTGTACGCGAGCACGACACCGAACAGCAAGAACAGCCCGCCGGTGATGGCGTCGAGGTAGACGGCCGGGAGCGCCCGCTGGAGTGCCTCACCGAAGACGATCTCGAGCGCGGTCCACCCCGCGAACGCCACGCCCGCGCCCGCGACGACGATGTAGGGGTTGTACTTCGTCGACAGCCCGGCGATGATGAGCTGGACCTTCTCGCCGGGGAGGACGAGCAACTGGAGCGTCGCGGCAGCCACGAGAACCTCCAGCCAACCGGCCATCACTCACCACCCCACCGGGCAGCTCGACGGTATCCACGTGCGCATCGGGGAGACGTATCCAATCGGAGGTGGTGACGACTGAAAAGTAATTCGGGCTACGCGCAAAACTGTAGCGGTCGCTCGGAGCGTCGAGCGAACAGGGAATCGAGAACGGGTCCCTACGCTGCCGCTTCGCTCGCGAAGACCTCGTCGTACTCGCCTGCGTCGATCCTCTCCTTGAACTCGCGGGGGTTCTCGCCCTCGATGGTGACGCCCAGCGAGGTGCAGGTGCCGGCGACCTCCTTGGCGGCGCCCTTCGCGTCGTAGGCGAGCAGGTCCGGGAGCTTCTGCTCGGCGATCTTCTTCAGCTGCTCGACGGTCATGTCGGCGACGAAGTCCTCCTGCGGGACGCCGCTGCCCGTCTCGAAGCCGAGCTCGTCCTTGATGAGTGCGGCCGTCGGCGGGACACCCACGTCGATGGAGAACGACCCGTCGTCCTCGTACTCGACCGTGACGGGGACCTCTGTCCCGTCGAACGCTGCGGTCTGTTCGTTGATCTCGTTGACGACCGCCTGCACGTCCACCGGGGTCGGCCCGAGTTCGGGGCCGAGCGGCGGGCCAGGGTTGGCCTGCCCGCCGGGGACGAGCACTTCGATAGTTCCAGCCATACGTGTGTGCACCGACGCGGCGGGTTTAAGCGTTATTTCTTCGCCCCGCGCGTGTGCCGGCGACCCAGCCCACCGCGGCGCCGGCCACGACACGCGCGAGGACCGGCCTCACGGCTGACCATCGGGGTCGACCTCGCGGTGGGTCTCACGGCCGGATATTGACCAGCACGATGCCCACGATGCAGGTGGCCGCGACCAGGAGCCCGATCTGCTGGAGGCCGGTCCCGAAGGCGTACGCGAGGACGGTGTGCAGCAGGCCGACGAAGGCGACGGCACCGAGGAGGAGACTGGCGGCGAGCGCCCGCTTGTCCATACGGTGTGGAGTCGCCGCGCCGGCATAACGCCCGCGGAAGCGGCCGACGGCGGGGGGGAGCTGCCTCCACGACGACACCCGTCGCAGACCCCCCGCTGGGTCGTCGGTCCCCACGGGGGCGTACCGACCGGGCCACAGGAGGGGGTACCGACCGGGCCCCACGAGGGCATGGCATCCGGCCCCCGCGAGGGCGTGGCACCCGGCCCCCGAACGGGAACGCATTTGAGTCCGGATGGCCCAGACTCAGGCAATGGGCCTGGAAGACGAGATCGAGGCGATCGAGGAGGAGATCGCCGAGACGCCGTACAACAAGTCCACGGAGGCCCACATCGGGCGGCTGAAGTCGAAGCTGGCGAAGAAGAAGGAGAAGCTCGAACAGCAGTCCGGCTCCGGCGGCGGTGGCGGCTACGCCGTCGAGAAGACCGGCGACGCCACGGTCGCGCTGGTGGGGTTCCCGTCGGTCGGCAAGTCCACCCTGCTGAACGCGCTCACGAACGCCGACAGCGAGGTCGGCTCCTACGAGTTCACCACGCTCGACGTCAACCCGGGGATGCTGAAGTACCGCGGCGCGAACATCCAGCTGATGGACGTGCCGGGGCTCATCGAGGGCGCCGCCTCCGGGCGCGGCGGCGGCCGCGAGGTCCTCTCGGTCGTCCGCACCGCCGACCTCGTCCTGTTCGTTCTCTCGGTGTTCGAGATCGACCAGTACGAGCGCCTCAGCGAGGAGCTGTACGCCAACAAGGTCCGGCTCGATACGGAGCCCGCCTCGGTCTCCATCACCAAGACCGGCCGCGGCGGCATCAAGCTCA
Source organism: Haloglomus litoreum (assembly GCF_029338515.1). GTDB lineage: Archaea > Halobacteriota > Halobacteria > Halobacteriales > Haloarculaceae > Haloglomus > Haloglomus litoreum. The sequence goes on from NZ_CP119988.1 coordinate 1,741,142, forward strand.
CCACCTCCGACAAGGTGAGCCTCGACGACGAGACCATCAAGGGCGTCCTCCGGGAGTACGACTACATCAACGCCGACTGCACCATCCGCGAGGACCTCACCATCGACGAACTGGTCGACGCGCTGCAGGACAACCGCGTCTACCTCCCCTCCCGGGTCTGTGTCAACAAGACGGACCTCATCGAACCCGACTACAAGGACCAGGTAGACGCCGACCTCCGGGACCACGGCATCGACCCCGAGGACGCCGTCTTCATCAGCGCGGAGAAGGAGAAGGGCCTCGACGCGCTGAAGGAGGCCATCTGGGAGTCGCTCGGCCTCGTCCGCATCTACATGGACAAGCCCGGCCGCGGCGTCGACTACGAGGAGCCCCTCATCCTCACCGAGGACGCCAAGACGGTCGACGACGCGCTCGACCGGCTCGGCGGCTCCTTCGACGAGCGCTTCAAGTTCGCCCGCGTCAGTGGGGACTCCGCGAAGCACGACGACCAGCAGGTCGGCCGCGACCACGAACTCGCAGACGAGGACGTGCTGCGCATCGTCGCCAGGAAGTAGCCCCGGCGTGGACCAGGCAGGTTCCACCGAGCCGCGAGACATCCGGCGACCGGGGCGCTCTACAGGGGTCGACCAGTGAATACAAGATCACAACTCTCTAGAAACATACTTAGGAACCAAAACATTCGAATATATTCATAGTTTCGGCTATTACTCACTTGATCGCCACTTTCCCGGTCGATGAACTGAAGCCCCGCGGCCCGTCCATCCCTGCATGGACCAGCAGGTCGCGGTCGTCGGCGCCGGGGCGGTCGGGACCACCGCCGCGCACGACCTCGCGGCGCGTGGCTGCGACGTGACGCTGTACGAGGCCGAGACCGTCGGGTCGGGCGCCAGCGGCCGCGCGGCGGGCGTCTGCTACGACGCGTTCGCCGAGGACATCGACGCCGCCGTCGCCGACCGCGCCCTGGCGCGCTTCCGCGACCTCGACGCCGACCCCACCTTCGACTGGTCGTTCACGCCCTGCCCGTACGTCTGGCTCGCGCGCGAGGGCGACGACCGCCGGGCCGCGGCCATCCGTGAGCAGGTGCCCCGGATGCAGGCCCACGACCGCCGGGTCGACCTGCTCGACGGCGCCGACCTCGCGGCCGAGTTCCCGGCGCTCCGGGCCGACGTCGACGTCGCGGCCGTCGCGCGGGACGCGGGCCACGCCGACCCCGGAGCCTACACCGAGGCGATGGCGGAGCGGGCCGTCGCGGCCGGCGTCACGCTCCGCGAGGGGACGCCCGTCGAACTGCGAGCCGAGGTGGACCGCCCACACGTCGTCACGCCCGACGGGGCGGCCGCGCACGATACGGTCGTCGTGGCCGCAGGCGCGCACACGGGGCGACTGCTCGGGGACGCTGGGCTGCCGGTGCCCGTCAAGCCCTACCGCGTGCAGGCTGCGGTCACCGAACCAACGCCGCTCGCCGCCGCGGCGCCACAGCTCTACGACGCGACCGGGGGCTACTACTGCCGGCCCCGGGAGGGCGGACTCCTCGTCGGCGACGGGACCGAGCCGGTCGAGCGCGACCCCGACGACTGGGCCCGGGAGGCCGACGACTGGTTCGTCGCGGACTGTGGCGACCATCTCCGTGCCGCGTTCGGCGACGGACCCGCCGGGGAACCGCCAGCCGTCGAGCGCGCCTGGGCCGGGCTCTGCACGGCGACCCCGGACGGCGACCCGCTGCTGGGCGAGCGTGCGCCCGGTGTGGTCGTCGCGGCCGGCTGGCAGGGCCACGGCTTCATGCGGGCGCCGGCGCTGGGCGAGCGAATCGCTCGCGGCGTCTGCGATGGGGAGTGGCTGACGCCGTTCGACCCGTCGCGGTTCGAGGGCGACGAGTCGTTCGAGATCGTCGAGGGGATGCTCGTCGAGGAATCGTGAGCGGCGCGGCGGGCCCGCTCGTCGTCACTCGTCGATGTCCGGGTCGTCCGGGCTGGCGCCGTCCGCGTCGTCCTCGTCGTCGGCCTCGATCTCGACCGGGTCGTCAGCCCGCTTCGGCACGAGGATGCGGACCGTCCCGCTGTCGGTGAGCGTCGCCTCGGCGGCGTCCACATCGACGTCGGCGCCCTCCGGGAGCGCGACCTCGCCCGACAGCGAGAGGCCGCGCCCGGGGACGTGGGTCTCGAACCCCTCCTGGAACTCGCGGAAGCGGTCGACCCGGACCGCGACGACGTTGCCCTCGTAGCGGACCTGCACGTCCTCGCGCTCGGCGCCGGGCGCGTCGAAGACCACGAGGTAGGCGTCGTCGGACTCCAGCAGGTCGGCCGCGAGCGGGCGGCGTTCCTGGACGCGGGCCGAGGCACGGCCGATGCCGTCCAGCACCGCCTCGCCGACGGATTCGCCGACCTCGCGGAGCGACGGGAGGTCGATGCCGGACCCCGAGTCGGATTCGACCTCCTCGAACTCCTCGTCGAACGCCTCCTCGAACGACTCGTCGAAGTCCCCGTCGAAGCCGTCGGCCTCGTCGTCGTCGCTCACGCGTTGATCGCCTCCACCTCGCCACCGCAGTACGGACAGCTGAACGCCTCGGCGCCCGTCCCGTCGGGCATGTTGTAGGTGTAGTGCAGCTCCGCCATGTCGAGGTCGCAGCCCTCGTCGGCACACGTGATCTCGAGCGTCTTGGGCATACCCGGCCGTAGGCCCGCGCGACGTATCAAACTCCCGGGCGGGGCAATCCACGGCGCACGAGCGGTCGGTGGTGTTCGAGCGACGTCCTCCCGGCTGGTCGGTACGGGCGGGCGGGTCACCGCCGGTTCCGGTACCAGCGACCGCGGACGCCCCGCCCCGTCGTCGCGGCCGACCCGTCACCCGTCGCCGTCGAGCGCGGGCCCGTCGTCGCCGGGCTGGCGCTCGGCCGTCGCGAGCGGGGATCGCCCCCCGAACCGCTCGACCGTCGTGTCCACGATGGACAGCAGACTCTCCAGGTTCGCCCCGGCCGCGTAGCCGTCCTCGGCGTCGCGGAGGACGTCGTGCGCGACCAGTCGCGGGAGGTGGTCGTTCTCGAGGTCGGCCTTGACCGCGCTGGCGCTGCGCCCACCGAGTCGGCCCGGGGGGCGACCGTGCTCGGCGGCAGCGGTCATGGTCGCGAGCTCGCCGCTCGAGATCGGCTCGTTCGCCTCCTCGACGGCCACCACGGCCGCGACACGCCGGCGCGCGCTCAGGAGGTGGAACGCGGTCACCGGACCGAGATCGGAGCTCGTCTCCGTCACATCGATGCTGACGACTACCCGGGCATAAGTCTAGCGCCGACGAACCCCTGTCGATGGCCGATGGGTCGGCTGGCTCACCGAGCGCCGTCCGTCCACTCAGCGCACGACCGTCACGGGGACGGTCGACCGGCGGACGACGTTCTCGGCGACGCTGCCCAGCAACACCCGTGACAGGCCGGAGCGGCCGTGCGAGCCCATCACCACGTGGTCGATGCCGTTCGCCTCGTCCTCGGTGAACTCGACGATGACGCGGGACGGATTGCCGACCTCCGTGACGGTCTCGAGCTGGACGTCCCGGCCGTGGGCGCGCTCCTCGGCCGCCGCGAACAGTTCGTCGGCCTCGGCCTCGGCCTCCTCGAGCCACTCCTCCGACGAGGTGGGGATACCGGCCTGGGCGCCGTAGCCGGCCCGTGCCGGATTGATCACGTGCAGCAGGGTCAGCGTCGCGCCCTCGAACTCCGACAGCGCGTGCTGGAGGGCCGCGTGGGACTGCTCCGATCCATCGATGGGCACGAGGACCTTCTTCCGGCTGTCGTCCCCCTCGCTCCCCGCGCCGTCCTGTGCCGCCTCGGCGCCGGTGTCGTCGCTCGTCTCGTCGCTCATGGCGGCCGATGCGACCCCCCGGGCCGTAAATCGTCCGGGCGCTGGTCAGGGGGCGTACTCGCGTCCGGCGACCGTGGAATCGGCCGACGGCGTGGGGGACCCGAACCTGTATGCGGTGCCCGCGAGTGGATCCGGATATGCGCCTGCACTGGCACCGGAGCGACCTGCGGGTCACGGACAACCGGGGACTGGCCGCCGCGGCCGGGGTCGAGGGTGCCGATCCCGCGCCGGGCGAGGGCGCCGTGCTGGGCCTGTTCGTCCTCGACGACGCCGTCCTCGACCACGCCTCGCCGCCCCGGGTCGCGTTCCTGCTCGACGCACTGGCGTCGCTCCACGACGCGTATCGCGACCGCGGCGGCGACCTCCTCGTCCGCCACGGGGACCCGACGGCGGTCCTCCCTGAGGTCGCCGCCGCGCACGACGCGACGGGCGTGGTCTGGAACCGTGGCTACTCCGGCCTGGCCCGCGAGCGCGACGCCGCCGTCCGCGACGCGCTCGACGACGCCGGCGTCCGGGTCGCCGCGTACCACGACGCGCTCCACCACGAACCCGGCTCGATTACCACCAACGCCGGCGAGCCGTACTCCGTCTACACCTACTTCTGGAAGAAGTGGCGCGACCGCGAGAAGGCCGACCCCTACCCCGCGCCGGAAGCGGACCAGCTCGCGACGCCCGACGACCCCGGGGACCTCCCGACGCTCGCCGACCTCGGCTTCGACGACCCCGCGGCCGAGGTGCCGCCGGCCGGCTACGAGGCGGCCCGCGAGCGCCTCGACGACTTCCTCGAGAGCGACGTCTACGAGTACGACGACCGGCGCGACTACCCGGCCGACCGCTGTACCTCCCGGCTCTCCGCACACCTCCACTACGGGACCATCGGCGTGCGCGAGGTCTCCGAGGCGGTCGCCGCGGCACGGGCCGACGCGCCCGACGAGGCCGCCCGCGAGTCGGTCGACGAGTTCCGGAGCCAGCTGGCCTGGCGGGAGTTCTACCACCACGTCCTCAACTTCAACCCCGAGGTGGTGACGGAGAACTACAAGCAGTACGAGCACGACATCGACTGGAACGAGCCCGGCGAGGAACTCGCCGCCTGGAAGCGCGGGGAGACGGGCTACCCCATCGTCGACGCGGGGATGCGCCAGCTACTGGCGGAGGCGTACATGCACAACCGCGTCCGGATGATCGTCGCCTCGTTCCTCACGAAGGACCTCCTGCTGGACTGGCGCCACGGCTACGCGCACTTCCGCGAGAAGCTGGTCGACCACGACACCGCCAACGACAACGGCGGCTGGCAGTGGGCCGCCTCGACCGGGACCGACGCCCAGCCGTACTTCCGCATCTTCAACCCGATGACGCAGGGCGAGCGCTACGACCCCGCCGCGGAGTACATCACACGCTACGTCCCCGAACTGGAGGGCGTCAACGCCGACGACATCCACTCCTGGCACGAACTCTCCCGCTCCGAGCGCGAGCAGCTGGCGCCCGAGTACCCCGCGCCCATCGTCGACCACTCCGAGCGGCGCGAGCAGGCGCTGGCGATGTTCAAGCGCGCCCGTGGCGAGGACCCCGACGAGGAGTGACTGGCAGGGTATCTTCTGAATCTGTCGAATATCGCGATAATGTGGTTGTTCTGGCAGAAATACAGAACGTAGCTGAGAAAGGATGCGTGGAACGGATTACGCGAACGTCTTCGAGATCTCGTCCTCGTCCTCGTCGTCCTCCTGCTGGATCTTCTCCCAGGCCTGTTCGAAGTCCACGCGGCGGACCTCGGTGCGGTCGTCGCGGATGGCGAACATCCCGGCCTCCGTGCAGACTGCCTTGATGTCCGCCCCGGAGGCGTCGTCGGCCATCTCGGCGAGGGCCTCGTAATCCACGTCGTCGGCGATGTTCATGCTCCGGGTGTGGATCTTGAAGATGATCTCGCGGCCCTCGGCGTCGGGCTTGGGCACCTCGATGAGGCGGTCGAAGCGGCCCGGCCGGAGGATGGCCCGGTCGAGCATGTCGAAGCGGTTGGTGGCGGCGATGATGGAGATGTCACCGCGCTCGTCGAAGCCGTCCATCTCCGAGAGCAGCTGCATCATCGTCCGCTGGACCTCGGCGTCCCCGGAGGTCTTCGATTCGGTGCGCTTCGCGGCGATGGCGTCGATCTCGTCGATGAAGATGACGGCCGGCTGGTTCTGGCGGGCGAGTTCGAACAGGTCCCGGACGAGCTTCGCGCCCTCACCGATGAACTTGTGGACCAGCTCGGAGCCGGCCATCTTGATGAAGGTGGCGTCGGTCTGGTTGGCGACCGCTTTGGCGAGCATCGTCTTGCCCGTGCCCGGCGGGCCGTAGAGCAGGACGCCGCTCGGCGGGTCGATGCCGACCTCGGTGAACATCTCGGGGCTCTTGAGCGGGAGCTCGACCGTCTCGCGGACCTCCTCCATCTGCTCGTCGATGCCGCCGATGTCGTCGTAGCCGACGTCCGGCTTGTGCTCGACCTGCATCACGCGGGCGCGGACATCCGTCTCGTCGTCCAGCACCTTCACGATGGACAGTGAGTTGTTGACCGCCACGCGGTCGTCGGGCTCCAGGCGGTCGCGCATCTCGTCGGTGACCTCGGTGAGCGCCTCCTGGTTGTTGCCGTGCTGCTTGATGACGACCCCCTCGTCGGTCAGCTCCTGGACCGTCGCGACGAACAGCGGCGACTGCTTGAGCTTCTTGTTCTCGTGGGTGAGCCGCTCGAGCTTCTGCTGGTACTTGTTGTTCTCCGCGCTGGCGTCGAGGAGCTTGTCCCGCATCTCCTCGTTCTGCCCCTCCAGCACCTCCAACCGCTCGCGGAGTGCCTCCACCTTCTCCTGCTGGGAGGCGTTCTCGTCGTACGGCATATCGACATCGTCCACGGCGTCGGTCATTGACAGGAAGTAGGGTGGTGTACTCATAAGAGGCTTCGGGTGGCCGCACTCGATACTCGGCGTCGCCCTTCCGTCTGCCGGCGTCGTGCGCGCTGCTGCGGTCCGATGGCCGCTCCCATGGCCCCGCCCGCCGAGGGATGTACGATGGTAATTATCTAACTCGAAATTATTATGGCCGTCGCGTACGGAGCCGGAGTATGACCGGACCGGACTCGGCGGCCGTGGCCGACGAGCGGGCGGAGTGGAGCCGGGAGACCGCAACGGGCCGTGAGGGAACGGGTGTGGACGCGGCGGATGCTCCCGGCTGGGAGACGGTCGCGGCGCTGCCCGCGAGCGCGAAGCTGGTGGCGCGGGTGCTGGAGCACGAGGGGCCGCTGAGCGGGACGGACCTCGCCGCGGAGACACGGCTCCCGCCCCGGACGGTGCGGTACGCCGTGGGGCGGCTGGAGGAGGCGGACGTCGTCAGCGAGGGGTTCTCCCTGCGGGACGCCCGCGAGAAGCGTTACCGGCTCCGGATCGACTGACTCGACCGCGGCTTGCCGACCACGGGTCGCCCGAGCCGGCCGCGGGGTCCCGGCTTCGGCCCGACTGCTCCGTGGACCACCGTCACGGCCGGACGGTCGGGTGATGCCCGCCGGGCCCACCGTAACGCTTGAATCGGTCGGTGGCCAACGGCTGCCAACGAATGCCGGACTGTGACTACTGCGGGGAGTCGTTCGGGAACGAGACGGCCCGGGACAAGCACCTGAAGGCCGAACACGCCGATGAACTGGGGCGCATCGACCGACGACGGCTGGGGATGGAGGACGAGGACGGGAGCACGCTCGGCGATGCGGCCGGCCCCATCGCGCTCGGGGCTATCGTCCTGTTCGCGGTCGCCATCATCGGCTATCTCGTCTTCTTCGCCGGGTCGGGCGGAGCGACGACACCGCACAACCTCGGGGGCGTCCACGGCCACGGGACCATCAACGTCACCGTGGTCGGTGAGAGCCTCGACTTCAGCCAGGGGGAGTACCAGGTGCAGGACCGGTACTGGCACTTCGAGGGCGGCAACGGTCGGTTCTGGCACGTCCACGGCGAGGGCGTCACCCTGGCGTACGCGCTGGACACCATCGGCATCGGCGTGACCGACAACTCCGTCACCTATCAGGGTACCACCTACGAGGACTCGGACCCACAGTACGACGTGGAGGTGACCGTCGGCGGCGAGGACGTCGACCCCTCGAGCTACGTACTCAGGGGCAACAGTCGGACGCCATCGGGCCGACAGACCGCCGCCGGGGCGCACATCCGTATCATCGTCACCCGGACCGGGTGAGCCCACCGGGAACCACGGGTCGTCGCCTGGCCCCTCCAGCCCCCGCCTGGTTGCAGTACATACCCCTCGATACCAGACAGTATCCGCTATCGCAACCATTTAGGGCGTACTGTCGGAACATCCGGTCAGCGACATGACGAATCGACGTAAGTTCCTGAAAACGGTCGGCGCGACGGGCGCCCTCGGGCTCGTGGCGGGATGTACCAGTGGCGGCGATGGTGGCGACGGTGGCGGGGGCGGTGACGGTGGCGACGGCGACGGCGGTGACGGTGGCGAACCCACACCGACGCCGACGCCGGTCCCGTTCGGCGACGGGCGGGCGACGTTCTACATGTCCCCGAGCGAACCCCAGTCGCTGATGGAGGCCCAGTACCAGCCGGTCAAGGAGCAACTCCAGAGCGAACTCGACGTGAACCGCGTGCCGCTCCAGTACGCCGCGGGCTACAGCGCGGTGCTCCAGACCCTGGGCGGCGGGGCGGGCGACATCGGTGAGACGGGCCCGTTCGCCGCGGCGCTGGGCGTCGCCAACGACCGCTGTGACATCATCCTCCAGCGGTTCGGCTACGGCTCCTGGACGTATGCGTCGGTCATCGTCACGCAGGAGGACTCGGACATCGAGTCCCTGTCGGACCTGGAGGGGGAGCGGGTGGCCTTCGCCGACCGGCTGTCGGCCTCCGGCGCGCTCTACCCGCTGTACATGCTGAAGCAGGCCGGCCTCAGCATCGGCGACCTGCCCAACGACACGACGGACGCCGACTTCACGCCGCAGTTCTCCAGCCACGCCGAGGCCTTCGCGGCCCTGGAGCGCGGTCAGGTCGCGGCCGCCGGCGTCGGGAAGTTCATCTCGCTCAACGACGACCGCGAGCTCAAGAGCGGCTTCCGCTACGTCAAGGAGACCGACGGCATCCCGCGGGCGCCCATCGTCGTCAGCCCCGAGCTCTCGGACGAGGAGCAGAACGCGGTCAAGGAGGCCCTCATCGAGGCCCCCGAATCGATGTACCTCGGCGAGGACGGCGAGGCCGACACCGACGACGACCTCTGGTTCAGCGACGTCCGCGAGGCGAGCAACGAGACCTACGAGCCCGTCGTCGAGGTCGCCAACGAGCTGGGCATCACCGCCGAGCTGCTCGACCAGTAACCCGAACGACCGATTTTTCACCGCTCTGCGGTACACCCAACACATGCCAAGCGTCTCGCTCCAGAACGTCACGAAACGGTACGGCGAGGACACCGTCGCCCTCGACGGCGTCTCGCTCGATATCGACTCCGGCGAGTTCGTCGTCGTCCTCGGTCCCTCGGGGGCCGGGAAGTCGACTCTCCTGCGTATCCTCAACGGACTCACCCAGCCGACCGAGGGAAGCGTCAGCATCGGCGGTCAGCCCGTCTCGGCCACCGGCAGCGAGGTCGGGATGGTGTTCCAGATGCACTACCTCATCGAGTCCATCTCCGCCTACCGGAACGCCCTGACGGGGGCCCTGGGCCGGACCGGAACGCTCCGCAGCGCGCTCACCCTGAACGAGCGCGAGGACAAGCGCGAGGCGCTCCGGGCGCTGGACACCGTCGGCCTGCTGCAGGAGGCCGAGCAGCGCGCCGGGTCCATGTCCGGCGGCCAGAAACAGCGCGTCGGCATCGCCCGCGCGCTGGTCCAGCAGCCCTCGCTGCTGCTCGCCGACGAGCCGGTCTCCAGCCTCGACCCGAAGGCCGCACGCGACGTGATGAACTACATGAAGCAGGCGGCCAGGGAGCGTGACCTGACGACCCTGGCGAGCCTCCACCAGGTCAACATCGCCCGCGAGTTCGGCGACCGCTTCGTCGGCATCCGGGACGGGAGCATCATCTTCGACGGGGACCGCGAGGCGCTGACCATGGACGTGGTCGACCGGCTCTACTACGGCGAGGAGACAGACGGTGCGTTCAGCGAGGGGGGAGACGGTGAGGCGGCCGCGGCCGAGAGCGTCACCGGGGGTGTGGAGTCGTGAGCAGCGACTCCGTCGACGAGATCCTGGGACGCATCGAGCGCCGGTTCGCCATCCGACGGCTCCTGACGCTCGCCGCCATCGCGCTGGCGGCGGCCACCGTCTACTTCGGGACCGGGTTCCTCGGGAGCCGCCCCGTCCCCGACATCATCCGGTTCGCGCAGTTCGACTTCTTCTTCCAGGAGTTCGCGAAGTACCTGCGGCCGAACTTCATCGACTTCACGCTGTACACCCGGGAGAACGAGATCGGCGGCCTCCGGGCCATCGTCGTCAGCCTGTCGCGCCCGATGACCATCGTCGAGACGATCCAGTCGCTGCGGAGCAGCCTCATCGTCTCGGCGGTCGTGATGACGCTCTCTATCGGTATCGTCGGCACAATCCTCGGGTTCCCGTTCGCGCTGTTCTTCGGCGTGCTGGGCTCCGAGCGGGTCACGCCGTTCCCCTTCAACTTCGGGTTCCGCGGCGTGATGTCGACCATCCGCGCCGTCCCGGCGCTGGTCTGGGTGTTCATCTTCGCCGCGCTCGTCCCGCTCTCGCCGCTGACGGCGATGCTCGCGGTCGCCACCGACACCGTCGGCAACCTCGGCCGCCTGTTCACGGACGAGCTGGAGGAGATCGACGAGGGGCCCATCGAGGCCATCCGCTCGACGGGCGCCTCCCGGCCGCAGGTCATCAACTTCGGGATGCTCTCGCAGGTCTCCTCCTCGTTCGTCGCCTGGACGCTCTACATCCTCGAGATCAACACCCGCATCGCGGTCTCCCTGGGTGTCGTCGGGGCCGGCGGGCTCGGCCAGTACATCCAGCAGAACCTCAACCTGTTCAACTCGTTCCGCGCCGGCGCCGGGCTGCTGACGCTGCTCGTGCTCGTGCTCTCCATCGAGCTGCTCTCCTCCCGGCTCCGCGCCCGGCTCCGCCCCTCGGAGCACGACTCGAAGGGGTTCATCGACGCGCTCCGCGACCTGGGTGACGGGAACAAGTGGCTCGGCCGCGGGACCGACCGGTAACCGGCCTCTCGGGGCTCAGAACTCCCCGAGCCGCGACTGCCCGCCCCCCTCCTCGTCCAGTCCCGCCAGCGCGACCGCCTCGTCCAGCGCGTCGGCGAACGTGCTCTCCTGACTCCGGTCGTACAGCGTCGCCGCCGGGTGGACACAGAGCAGGACCCGGTAGCTCCCGTCGCCGACACGGGCGTCGTGGACGGTGCCGGCCTCCTTCGTCACCGCCACCGACCGCTCGAGCAGGTGCTGGGCGGGGACCTTCCCGAGCGTCACGACGAGTTCGGGGTCGACCTGCCGGAGCTCCGCGGCGAGGTAGCCCTTGCAGTTGGCGAGTTCGTCCCGTTTCGGGTCGCGGTTGTCCGGTGGTCGGCAGCGCACGCAGTTGGTGATGCGGACGTCCCGGCGCGCCAGCCCGCGGTCGCGGAGGGCCTCGGTCAGCACGTCGCCCGAGCGGCCGACGAACGGCTCGCCCTGCTCGTCCTCGCTGGCGCCGGGGGCCTCGCCGACGAACACGAGGTCGGCGTCCGTCGGGCCGATCCCGTTGACGATGCGCGAGCGCGACTCGCACAGCTCCGGGCACGCCTCACAGGCCGTCACCGCGACACCATCCATCTCGCCTGGCAGCGATTCGCTCATGTCGGCCCGCACTCGGGGCCGCTACTAAGCCCCCGCGGTCGCGCGGAGCGACGCTACCGGTGGGAGGCGGACTGCTGCCTCACTCGGATTCCCGTCGCCGGAAGTCGTCGCCGCCGCGGGCGCAGAGCCTGGCCACGCGGACGGGTTCGGGGCGGCCGCCTTCGGGGGTGAACCGGGCCACCACCTCGCGGGCCGTCTCGTCGTCGCAACCGACCGCCCGGACGAAGCAGGTCTCGTCGTTGACAGTCACCCGTTCGCGGGGCGGCTGGCGCTCGTAGACCGAGAGCCGGCGCTCGCGCCCGTCGGGGTCGTCGGCGAACGCATCGCGGAGCGCCGGCTCCAGCCCGTCGCTCGCCTCGAAGGAGACCGACAGCACCGGCCGCTCGACGGCCTCGTGGATGGCGTGCAGGTCGAGGACGTTGAACCACGCGGGGGCGATGCCCGCCACGATGACGTACCGGACGTCCTCCCGGTCGAGAAGCCCCCAGCAGTCGACGACCGTGTCGGTAGCGTCCGTGCCGCCGACCGTCCAGGAATCCAGTACGAGGTCCTCGAAGGTGCGGTCCGCGCGGACCACGGCCCCGGCGACGGTCGCCGACCGGTCCCCCGCGGCCGACTCGGCCACGCCGAGCGCGCGGACCCCGTCCGTCACCTCAGGAACCCTGCTCTTCCTGCTGGTCCTTGATGTCCTTGAGCTTGTTCAGCAACTCGTCGCTGTCCGTGTCCCCGAACTCGTAGTTCACGTCGCCGCGGTGGTCGTGTTCGGCCGTGTTCATCCCCTCCTCGTCCTCGAAGTCGGTGTCGATCTCCTGGTTCTCCTGTTCCGACTCGTCGTAGCTCCCGAAGCCCATGTCCATCCGACCCTAGTGAATTGTTCGTGATAAATGGTGCGCCGGTCACCGGGTGGGACTGTTACGTCGGCGAGCCGACCCGAGTGAAACGTTGACAGGGTTCCGTCCGGTCGACGTCTTCTCCGCCTCGAACCGTTCGTCCGGCCCGCTATACGTAGATGTAGCCCTCGATCGGGTCGCACCGTGCGCGGTCGATCGCGAGGTCGGGCAGGTTCCGCGCCACGGCCACTGCACCGACGAGCGCGTCGAGCGCGTCGCCGCCGCTGTCGGCGAGGATGCGCTCACGGGAGACCCCCTCCAGCGTCACGCCACGGTCGAGCACCCCGTCGAGGATACGCTCGCGTCGGGTGCGCGCTCCGGGATACTGGTCGCCCTTGTACTTGCGGTCGGGGAGGCCGAGGTCGCGCAGGGTCGCCGCGGGGTACACCTCGACCAGCGAGGGGTCGGCGACATCGGGAATCATCGGCCGGACGGCGACGGCGTCGCGCTCGACGAGTGGCCCGACCAGGTCCCGGAGGCCGTGGAGTGTCTGGTAGCGGGTGATGAACGAGTACGGCGAGGAGGCACCAGTCGGGCCGTCGGTGGCGCGCTTCAGTTCGACGCCGTCGGCGTCGCTGCCGCGGGCCCGCTCCTTCAGTGCCGACTGGAACGACCGGCCGTCGGCGTCGGCGAACGTCTCGCGGACCCACTCGAGAGCCGCCCGCCAGTCGCCAGTCGCCGTCACCTCGTCGGGGAGCACCGTCGCCGGGAGCCCGAACGAGCAGTCCAGCCCCGTCACCTGCCGTGCCGTCGCGCCCCCGTGCTCGCCGCGGAGGAACCGCCTGAGTCCCTCGAGCACCGGCTCGCGGCCGGTGGCGTCGAACGCCTCGCTCGCCGGGCGCGCGGCCGTGACGCGGAGTTCGAGGTCGCCGTCGGCCGACGGGCTCCCCGGACACCGTCCGGAGACGAGCCAGATGTCCTCCCCGGGCTCCGCACTCCCGCTGAAGTCGACGCCGTGGACGTGCACGGTCGTACCTGGCGCGGCGGCATCGAGAATCCGTCGCCCGGCCGCTCCGTGCCGTTCGGAACGGGGTCGGCGGGAGGGTGGCCGGTTCCCGAGGTGGAGACACCGAAGACACTTACCGGAGCAGGCGGCACCGGCTGGTGATGAGTCCCAAACGTCGCGACGTCCTCCGTGCCGGGGGCGTCGCAGCCCTCCTGAGTGGCGGCCTCGCCGGCTGTATCGAGGACGCCACGGACGCGCCCGGTGAGGAGCGACCCCCATACGCCGACTGGCTGTTCGACACGGGGACCCTGTTCGAGGCGTCGTTCCGCGGCTTCTACAGTGTCGACGTGACCGCCTACCGCGAGCAGCAGGCCGCCCTGCCGGCCCCGTTCAACGAGACCGTCGAGCGGGTCGCCCGGGAGTACGACGGCGTCGCGGTCGATGACTTCGACCGGGTGACCGGGCTCGGTGCGTTCGCCGACCCCGACCCAGACGACCACGGCGACGAGCAGTACGTCATGACGAGTGTCGGGGCCGGTAGCTTCGACGTCGGTGCCGTGAGCGATGCCGTCGCGTCGGAGACGTCGCTCGAAGCGGCCGGGAGCCTCGAGGGGTACGACCTCTACACGGAGCGCAACCGCTACCGGCCGGGGGAGACACAGGCGGCCGCCGTCGCCGACGACGCGGTTATCCTGGCGCTGGCGAACGCCGGCGGCGGCTACCGCGATTCGCCGGCGGGCGAGACCCCGCCGGAACCATCCGGAACCCCGGCGGGCGGGGTGAGTGCCGAACGGGCCGCCGAACTGCACGCCGAGGCGGGCGCCGACGGCTCCGGTGGACTCCTCGCCGCGAACGACCGGCTCGGCCGGCTCGCCGACGCACTCGACGGCCCAATCGTCGGCGGCCTGGCGTTCGACGCGTCCACGCTCCGCGAACGGCTCGGGTTCCACCGGCCCGATGCCAGGACCGCCACGCCGGCGGCGGACGGCCGCGACGGGAACGACGACGGCGGGGCCACCAGCGAGACGCCCCCACCCACGCCGACGGTGAGCGACTCCGGCCCCAGTCCGGTCGAGCGCCACCTCCGGCGGGTCACGCTGGGGCTGACGGCGTTCGGCGGGAGCGCCGACGCCTCGGGCGCCAGCAGCGGCGAGGTCGTCTTCCGGCTGCTGTACGAGGACGAGTCCGCCGCGAGCGACGGGGCCGACGCGGTGCGGGGCCTCCGGGACGCGCTCCGCGCCGAGACGGAGGCGTTCACCGTGCCCGAGGTCGGCGTGACGGCCGACGGTGCGGCCGTCGCGGTGACGGTCACGGGCGACCCGTCGGCGTTCTACGAGGAACTGGGCTTCGGCGGCCGCGAGGAGCCCCGGCCGCGCGCGCCACAGGTCTCGTTCACCTTCGACCGGCGCGAGGACGGCCGCGTGACCGTCACGCACGACGGCGGCGACGAGGTCGGCACGGAGGGCACCATCGGGCTCCTCTACGAATCCGAGGACGAGGGCATCGAGCGCCGGTGGCAGCCCGACGACGGGTCCGTCACCGCCGGCGACTCGATCACGACGGACCGGCCGGTCACCGGGATGCTCCGGGTCATCTGGACCTCCGCGAACGGTGGTTCGTCGGCGACGCTGGGGCTCTACCGCCCGCCGGAGGGGGATGAGGTCCCCCGGGTCGCCTTCGCCTTCGAGATCGACGCCGAGAACCGGGTCACCGTCACGCACGAGGGCGGCGACGCCATCGACCGGTCCCTCGTCGTGGTCTACGACGCTCTGGGAGGCAGCGGCAAGGAGCTGTGGGAGCCCGACGACGGTGCCATCACCGCCGGCGACTCGTTCACCACCGAGAACGGCCTCGCGGAGGACGGCTCCGTGCGGGTCCTGTGGGACGGCCCCGACCCCACCGTCCTGGCGGAGTACCACACCGGGGCGACGCCGACGCCCCGTCGCACCCGGACAGCCTCGGCCGACGACACGCCGACGCGTACGCCCCGCGAGCGGACGGACACGGCGACGCCCCGGGAGACGACCGAGACGCGGACCGCGACACCGCGAGAGTCGACCGAGACGCGGACCGCGACGCCCCGGGAGGCCACAGAGACCCGGACCACGACGCCGCAGCGGACGCGGACCACGACGGCGGAGGACCGGGGAACCCCGACCCGGACGGCGACCGACACGGGGACCGGGACCGCCACGGACACCCCGACCGCCACCGAATCCGCGACCCCGACCCCCGTCGAGGACGGGACGCCGACCACGAACTGAGCCGCGGAACCCGCCGGCCGGCGGGGGGTTACAGCCGACGATTCGAACACAAGACGTTTGCCGGGCCTGCCTGAACGAGCGGTAATGGCTCCCGACAGACGCGACGTCCTCCGCGCGAGCGGCGGGTTCGCAGCCCTCCTGACCGGCCTGGCGGGCTGTACCGAGCAGATCGACGACGCGACCGGCGGCGGTGGCCCGCAGCCCCCGGGATACGCGAGCACGCTGCTCGACCCGGCTGCCCTGGTGTCGACCGAGTCGCGGTTGTTCGTCTCGGTCGACGCGTCGGCCTACGCAGAGCAGAAGGCCGCGCTCCCGCAGCAGTTCCGCGAGAGCGTCGACCAGACGACGAGCGACATCGAGGGGACCGACCCCACCGACGCCGACCGCGTGAGCGCGGTGTTCGGCACCGACCCGGGCGAACGACGGGAGTACGGCGACGAGTCGAGCGTCTACTCCGGCATCGCGACCGGGAGTTTCGACGCCGAGACGCTCCGCTCGCAGGCCGAGAGCGGCGAGCGCCTGACCAGCCGTGGCGAGTACGAGGGATACAGCCTCTACGGTGGCCCCAGCGAGTACGACTACACCCGGACGACGGCGGTGGCCATCTCGGCCGAGGCACTGGTCGGCGCGACGGTGGACGTTCCCGACCCGAGCGGGGGGTCGGACGGATCGGAGCTGAGCGCCACCCCCGACGGCGCCACCACCGCCATCGACGCGGTGAAGGCCCACATCGACACGTTCGGTGGCGGCGGGAGTCCGCTCGCCGATGCCGACCTCGCGACGGAGATGCTCGCACAGACGGACGGGAGCCCGCTCATCGCCGGGGCGCTCACCGACGGCGCGACCATCCGGCGGAGCTACTTCGGCGACGGCCAGGGCGGCACGCGCGAGCCCGAGGACGAACTCGGCCGCGACGTCATGGCACTCACGCAGGACCTGGCCGGCGTCGTGGGCACGGGCGCAGCCCCCGAGACCACCTCGGCCGAGACCACCGTCCGGCTGTACTACGACAGCGAGGACGTGGTGAGCGACCGGGCCGAGACGCTCCGGTCGGCCATCGAGACGGCGAAGGCCCGCTCCGACGACGTGACGCCCCCGGAGACGGAGGTCGGCACGCAGGGCCAGGCGGTCCTCCTCACCATCACGGGCGACCCGCAGCGGCTCTCCGAGGAGTTCGGCTTCGGCGAGTCGAGCGGCGGCGGGAGTTCCCGTGGCACGCCCGTCGAGGCTCCGCAGGTCGCGTTCGCCTTCGAGTACGCCAGCGACGGCACGCTGACGATCCAACACGAGGGCGGGGACACCGTGACCACGGACCTCGACGTCAGGTACGAGGCCGACGGGGAGGTACAGATGGAGACTTGGACCGCCCCCGAGGACGGCATCTCGGCCGGCGAGACCTACACCACGGACATGGCGGTCGACTCCGGGAGCGATGTCCTCGTTCTCTGGCGCGGCGAGAACGCGAGCGCGGTGCTGGCGCAGTCCGAGGCGCCCTGACGCTCGTCACGTCTCCCTCCACACCACTCGCACGCCGCTGCCGAACGTTTGATACCCCCTGGGGCCCCCGGTCCGGGCATGCAGGTCGAACTCCTCGATTGCACGCCGGACCCCGAGGAACTCGTCTGTCGCGCGGCCCGCGGTGACTACTCCTCGGACTGGGTCGGGAGCGACGTCCCGTTCGCCGAGGTGATGGAGCCGGTCGAGGGCGACACCATCGACGAGAAGAAGCAGACGCTGATGGACCACCTGATGCGCTCTGGCCACTGGGGACCGTTCGAGCACCCCTCCGCAACGTTCGCCGTCCGCGGGGTCAGCCGCTCGTGCATGGCCCAGATCACCCGCCACCGCCACGCGTCCTTCGACGTGATGAGCCTCCGCTACGTCGAACTCTCCGGCGAGGAGCCCCTGGAGGAGCGGTTCACCTACCCCGAGACGTTCGAATCGGACGAGGTCGTCTCCCGGGAGGGCGTCGAGGAGATCGAGCTGTCAGCCGAGGAGCGCGGCGAACTCGCCGACGAGGTCTACCAGAAGTGCATCGACGCGTACACCGACCTCGTCGAGGCCGGCGTCCCGAAGGAGGACGCCCGGATGCTGCTCCCCATCGGGACGAAGGTGAACATGACCTTCTCGATGAACGCGCGGGCGCTGATGCACCTGCTCAACATGCGGATGAAGGGCGACGCCCAGTGGGAGGTCAGACACCTCTCCGAGCGCGTGCTGGAGGAGGCGAAGGAGTGGATGCCGTACACGTTCGAGCGGTACGAGGAGAAGCACCCGCAGCCGCTGTCGCCGTAGCGGACCGGTCAGGGGTCGTCCGCCCCACCCGGCCACAGGGACACGACGCCCTCCGTGTCCACCACCGGTTCCGGGTGGTCCCACGCGAGGTAGTGGCGGAACCGGGGACGATGGGGGACGTCGAACACGAGCTGCAGGCGGACCGACTCCCCCGGCGCCAGGCCGTCGTACCACACGAGCGGGCGGATGCCAGGCGCGCCGTCCGGCTGGCGGAGGCGGTCGAAGGGCACGCCCCGGAGCGAGTGGAGGTGACGGTAGATTCCGCCCGCCAGCTGCAGCCGGAAGACGGTGTCACGGACCGCCGGCAGCCGCTCGTCGCCGGTGTTCTCGATGGTGAAGTCGTAGGCGAGGTAGCGGCCGCGCTCGGGGTCGACGCTCGCGGTGCCGTCCTCTCCCTCGTAGGACACCGAGGCGAAGGCGGTCCAGCGCCGTGCCGTGACGCGGGTGCCGTCGGCGGCCGTCGCGCTCGCCCCGAGGACACGGGCGGCCGGAGCGGGGCCCGGACGCCGCGTCGGACTGGGGCTCGCGGTCGCCGTCGGTGTCCCCGCCAGGGAATCGTCGCCGTCGACCCCATCGCTGCAGCCGGCGACACAGAGCGCCGCGCCGGGGGCGAGCGCGCGCAGGACCCGGCGGCGGCTATGCACATCCGGTCATCGGCAGGTCCGGACAGGAAGGTTGTGGCTCGGCGGTATCGGGCCCCAGCTCCGTGTCCGTCACCGCCCCGTGATGTCGACCTCGCTAGCGGCGAAGGTGCCGCAGACGCCGCCGACGGTACTGAGGACGAGCACGTAGGCGGCGAGCAGCGCGCCCCCGGCCCTCTCGTCGTGCCGCCGGGTCGCCGGTACCGTCTGACATATCGGGCCGTTGCGCGCAGAGCGGCAAGAAATTCCCGCCGGCGGCCACGACGCCCGGCCGTCGACCGTCCAGGATGCCCGACCGTCGACCGGCCAGGTAACCGAACCACGACTCGGCGCGGGGATTAACGTGGACGGCGCCCGGAGGAACGCGCATGGCAACCGAGGAGTCGGACCCCGCCGCGGACCCGCGGGCCGACTACGACTACGTGGGTGGTGGTGCGCCCGAGGAACACGTCGACCTGGTGGCGGGCCTCCGCGAGCGGGTGGCGGGCGAGGTCCGGTTCGACGAGTTCACGCGCTCGCTGTATGCGACGGACGCCTCCGCCTACGAGGTGACACCCGTCGGCGTGGTGCTCCCTCGGGACACCGAGGACGTGGCGGCGACGGTCGAGTTCTGTGCCGAGGAGGGTGTGCCGGTCCTCCCTCGCGGCGGCGGCACGTCGCTGGCCGGCCAGTCGGTGAACGAGGCGGTCGTCCTGGACTTCACGGCCGAGATGGACGCCATCGTCGAGGTCGACCCCGACGGGCGGACGGCGACGGCCCAGCCGGGCTGTCTGCTGGGGGACCTGAACGCCCGCCTCGCGGAGCACGACCTGAAGTTCGCCCCGGACCCGGCGTGGGGCGACAAATCCGCCATCGGCGGTGCCGTCGGTAACAACTCCACGGGCGCGCACTCGCTCCAGTACGGCAAGACCGACGCCTACGTCGAGTCCTGCGAGGTCGTCCTCGCGGACGGGACGACCGCGACGTTCGGGGAGACGACGGTCGGCGACCTGCGACGCCAGGCCGAGAGCGACTGGTCCATCCGCGCCAAGGTCGCGAAACGGGTGCTCCGCCTGCTGGAGGCCGAGGCCGGCGCCATCGACGACGCGTTCCCCGACCTGAAGCGGAACGTCTCCGGCTACAACCTCGACGCGCTCGTCGCGGACGCCTACGAGGGGCTCCACCGCGACCCGGGGGACCTGGGGGTGGGCGACCGGGGCGCCGGCCGCGACGACGGCCCCAGCGACGGTAGCGGCGACGTCGAACCGCTGCCCGACGACGCGACGGTGAACCTCGCGAAACTGCTGTGCGGCTCGGAGGGGACCCTCGCCGTCGTTACGGAGGTGACGGTGTCGCTGGAACCCGTCCCCGAGACGAAGTCGGTCGCGCTGCTGGGCTACGAGGACCTCGTGACCGCGATGGAGGACGTGGCGCCCATCCTCGACCACGACCCCGCCGCGGTCGAGGTGCTGGACGACGTGCTGCTGGACCTCGCGCGGGACACGACGGAGTTCGGCGACCTCGTGCGGGACCTCGCGCCCCGCGGGACCGGGGCCGTGCTGCTGGTGGAGTTCTACGCCCCCGACGACGGGACGGGCCGCGAGCGTGTGGCCGACCTGTTCGCCGACCGGGCACGTCACCTCGACGCGGAGCCGGCGGCCGAGCCGCCGGGCGAGGCGCCGGCCAGCGACGACCCGGGGCGCGCCACCTTCGCCCGCGAGGCACACGACGACGACGACCGGGCGCGCTTCTGGAAGCTCCGCAAGTCCGGCCTCCCCATCCTGCTGGGCCGCACCAGCGACGCGAAGCACATCTCCTTCGTCGAGGACTGCGCGGTCCCGCCCGAGCGACTGCCCGAGTACGTCGCGGACTTCCGCGAGGTGCTGGAGCGCCACGACACGTACGCCTCCTTCTACGCCCACGCCGGGCCGGGCTGTCTCCACGTCCGGCCGCTGGTGAACACGAAGACCGTGGAGGGGGTCATGCGGATGCAGTCCATCGCCGACGACGTGACCGACCTCGTCGTCGAGTACGGCGGCTCGGTCTCGGGCGAGCACGGCGACGGCCGCGCCCGCTCGGGGTGGAACCGGAAGCTGTACGGCGACCACGTATACCGGATCTTCCGCGACCTGAAGGCGACCTTCGACCCGGAGGGGCTGCTCAACCCGGGCCAGATCTGCGGCGACGTGGACATGACCGAGAACCTCCGGTTCTCACCGGAGTACGAGTTCGACGCCGGCGTCCTCGCGGGTGCGGACGCGGGCGACGGGGGCGACGACACCGGCGACGGCGACAGCGGCGCCGGCTTCGAGCCCACCCTCTCGTGGGACAACGAGAACGGCTTCCAGGGGATGGTCGAACTCTGTCACGGCTGCGGGGGCTGCCGCGGGCCACAGGAGACGACGGGCGGCGTGATGTGCCCCACCTACCGCGCGGCCGACGAGGAGATCCAGGCGACCCGGGGGCGCGCGAACGCACTCCGGCAGCTCCTCTCGGGCGACCTCGACCCCGAGACGGCCGACGAGGAGTTCCTCCACGAGGTGATGGACCTCTGTGTCGGCTGCAAGGGGTGTGCCCGGGACTGTCCCTCGCAGGTCGACATGGCGAAGCTCAAGGCCGAGGTCGAGCACGCCGCCCACGAGCAGGGCGGGACACCCCACCGCCGCGACCGCCTCTTCGCCAACGTGTTCGACCTCTCGGCTGCCGGCTCGCGGTTCGCGCCGCTCGTGAACGCGCTGGGGTCGCTCCCCGGGAGCGGCTGGCTGGCCGAGAAGACGCTCGGCATCGCCCGCGAGCGCGATCTCCCGGCGTTCGCGAGCGAGTCGTTCGTCGACTGGTTCGAAGCCCGCGAGCCGGCCATCGCGGCCGATGGCGCCGCCCACCGGGTCGTCCTCCTGCCGGACCCGTACTCGACGTACGTCACGCCGGAGGTGGCTCGCGCCGCCGTCGAGGTCCTCGAAGCCGCCGGCGTCCACGTCGCCCTCGCGGAGCCACTCCCGTCGGGCCGGGCGGCCCACTCGAAGGGCTTCCTCGACACGGCCCGCGAGCGGGCCCGCGACGTGGTGGCCGAACTCGCGCCACGGGTCGAGGACGGCTACGACGTGGTCGTCGTGGAGCCCACCGACGCCGTGATGGTGCAGTCGGACTACGGCGACCTCCTGTCTGGCACGGCCGTCGAGCTGGTCCGCGAGTACACGCACGGCGTCTGCGAGTACCTCGACCGCCACGACCTCGACCGGGACGTGGCGTTCGACGCCGACGGGGCCGTCGGCGAGGGTGCTGAGCACGCCCCGCTCGCCGGGTCGCTGGCCTACCACGGCCACTGCCACCAGAAGGCGACGAAGAAGGACCACCACGCGGTGGGTGTCCTCCGGCGTGCCGGCTTCGAGGTGGACCCGCTCGACTCGACCTGCTGTGGGATGGCCGGCTCCTTCGGCTACGAGGCCGAGCACTACTCGATGAGCCGGGCGGTCGGAGAACTGCTGTTCGAGCAGGTCGAGACCAGCCCGGCCGAGACGGTGGTTGCACCGGGGGCGTCGTGCCGGACGCAACTCGACGACTGGGAGGGGCTGGACGAGCGACCGCCGCATCCCGTCGAGGTGCTGGCCGCTGCGCTGTCTGAGTAGGATAAATACTCGGATATATTTATAACTCAATTACTTTTGCATTTGTCGACTTAGTAAGTATATTATGGGTTGTATCTGGACATTATTCGATTCGTCTGTTCGTCGAACGTCCGCCGGTCTCTGTGAGGTCAATCAGTTCTCCTGGCGAACACACGGGACAGGACCGCAATCCCGAGCAGATGAACCACGGCCCCGGCGAGGAGATACACTCCCCACGACGAGTCACCGGCGACACCGGCGACGATGGCCTTGACCGGCCAGAACGCCGGGAACACCCCGGCGAGGAACTGGTACGGCTCCGGCACCACCGCCACCACCAGGGCGGGCCCGAGGACGACGAGGTTGACGAGTTTGCTGATGGCGATCCCCTCGATGGTGTTCGAGGCCACCGTGCCGAAGGCCAGCGCGATGATTGGCCCGCCGAGCGCTCCGACGGCTGCCGACCCCAGGAGGACCGCCGGCGGGATCGGGACGAGGCCGACGACGGCGAGTGCCGGGAGCGTCGCCGCGAGACTGAGCACGTAGGCCGAAACACCGCGATACAGCAGATAGCCGCGGCCGGAGAGCGGGCTCAGACGGTAGGCGGTGAGGACACCCTGTTCGCGGTCCTCGAGGACGAACATCCCGACGACGAACCCGTAGATGGCGGGGCCGAACAGCGCGAGACTCCCGGCTATCTCCGGGTAGAAATCCTCCAGCGTGAGGATGGGAGCGCTCAGGTCCGCCACCGTCGGGGCGGCGAGTCGGACGACGGCGGCGAGTGCGAGCGGCCCGACGGCCGCGATGCCCAGCATCGGGTCCCGGACCCAGTTCCGGAGGTCCGCGACCACCATCCCCAGCCAGGGCGACCGCGACTGGCCCCAGGAGGGCCGCTGGTGCTGCCGGGCGGCCGGGGTCTCCTGACGGCCCAGTTGCCGCCTGGGGTCCCCACCGCGGACGATGTGCCGACGGAAGGTCCGGCGCGCGCCGAGGTACGCGACCGCGTTCCCCAAGAGGAGGTAGCCGAAGCCGTAGCCCACCTCCCACGGTGCGAGCGGGCGGAAGCCGCCTTCGACGAGGAGGAGCACTGGCTGGGCGGGCAGCAGGTAGAACAGGGGCGTCTCGACGAGGCCGACGTACCCGAACAGCGGGAGGAACAGAACCGTCCCCCAGCCGACCGCGCTGATGAAGTACTCGTTGACGGAGTCGTACCGGGCGACCGCGGTGAAGCCGATCAGCACGAAGAGCGACGCCGAGAGTGCGACGCCGGGGACGAGGACCGCCAGCCCGGGAACCCGGCCGTGGCCGACGACGGCGACGAGCGTCGTGGCGAGGACCGCGAGGACCGACAGCGTTCCGGCCTTCGAGACGAGGTACCCCCGGTCGCCGATGGGCGACGTCACCAGCGCGTCCAGCACGCCCTCCTCCTTCTCGAACAGGACCACCGCGGCGATGAAGTAGAACCCGAGTACCGTCGGGTCGGTCACGATGAGCAACACTGCGGCGTCGGTGCGGAGTTCCGGCCCGAGCAGGCGGAGTCCGACGATGAACACCACCGTGAGGACCGCGTAGACGGTGTAGAACCCGTATCTGACCTGGAGCCGAGCGTCCCACGCCATCATCGACCCGAGTCGTCTCACGGCGCGGGCACCTCCCAGGGGACATGGGCGGCCCACACCCACGGCCGCCACGTCGACGCGGTCCCCGTCATGTCAGCTCGGTCCCCGTCACCTCGATGAACACGTCCTCGAGGGTCGCCTCGTCCGTGTGGATCGTCTCTATCTGGCCGCCCTGGAGGAGCTGCTGGAACCCCGAATCGTCACCGAGGTCCGTGAGGGGGAACTGTCGTTCGGTGAGAGTTCCGTCGGTGCGGTACTCGACCCGGACGGTCGGCGTGCCGTGTTCGAGTTTCAGCGTTCGCGGCGTGTCGACGGCCGCGAGGCGGCCATCGACGATGAACGCGACGCGGTCACAGAGCCGGTCGGCGACCGCCATGTCGTGGGTCGTCAGGAAGACGGTCGTCCCGTCGTCCTGGAGGTCGGTGATGACGCGCTGCACTGCCCGCGCGTTGCTCGGGTCGATACCCGCCGTCGGTTCGTCGAGGAAGACCAGCCCGGGGTCGTGGACGAGCGCGCGGACGAAGTTCAGCCGCATCTGCATCCCCTTCGAGTACGTCCCCACGCGACGGTCGGCCGCGTCGGCCAGTCCGACCCGTTCGAGGAGGTCCGTCGGGTCACGTGCGAACCCCCCGTGGAGCGAGGCGAACAGTTCGAGGTTCTCGCTGCCGGTCAGCTTCCGGTAGAGGTTCGGCGTCTCGGCGGAGACGCCGATACGCTCGTACAGCGTACGCCCCCACTCGCGGACCGGCCGGTCGAGCACCGTCGCGTCGCCGTCGTAGTCGTCGAGGAGCCCGATGAGCACCTTCTGGGTGGTGCTCTTCCCCGCGCCGCTCGGACCGAGGAACCCGAACACCTCGCCGTCCCGCACCGAGAAGTCGAGGCCGCGGAGTGCGGGCCGGTCGGCCCCCGAGTACGTGTACCGCAGTCCACGGACGTCGATCATTGTCGGGGAGACGGTGGCGTGTGGGTAATACCTGGGGCATCGCCCACTCCGGCACCGGCAGCGTCACGGGTCCCTCATTCCGCTTCCGAGGCCGCCTCCACCACCCGCTCGACGTAGAACTCCTGCAGGTCGTCGTCCGGCACGTCGATGTCGTCCCGCGGCGCGTCCAGCAGCACCTCGCCGTCGTGGACGATGGTCAGGTGGTCCACGGCGGCGGCGAACTGCCCGAGGTTGTGGGTCGAGACGACCACCCCGTGGCCGGCGTCCCGGTACTCAGCCAGGAACTCGACCAACCGGAGCTTCGTCACGTCGTCCAGGTCCCCGAGCGGCTCGTCCAGCAGCAGGTACGCGGGCTCCTTCTGGAGCGCGAGCGCGAGGTCGAGCTTCCGGCTGTAGCCGCCCGACAGCTCCCCGGCGATGCGGTCGCGGACCACGTCGAGACCGAGTCGATCGAGCACCGTCTCGGCCCACCCATCGTCGGCGGCCGCCAGCGCGCCGAACACCGACAGGT
Source organism: Haloglomus litoreum (assembly GCF_029338515.1). Taxonomy (GTDB): domain Archaea; phylum Halobacteriota; class Halobacteria; order Halobacteriales; family Haloarculaceae; genus Haloglomus; species Haloglomus litoreum. Next base: position 1,766,502 of record NZ_CP119988.1, read on the forward strand.
TCTCCGCGACCGTCAGCTGGTCGTAGTGTGAGGGACGCTGGAACGCCGTCCCGAGGCGCACGTCGGGAACCGACACCTCGCCGGCTGAGGGCTCGACCAGTCCCAGGAGCGTCCGCAGCAGCGTCGTCTTCCCGGAGCCGTTCGGGCCGACGAGGCAGTGGAAGGTCTCCGGGTCGACGGTCACGTCGACCCCGTCGAGGGCCATCACGGTCCCGTAGCGCTTGCGCAACCCCGAGACGCGGATGGGGTCGATAGCGGTCGGGTCCGTGTGCGGCATCGTCGACGATGGTTGGTCCCCGCTCATCTCAGGTCCCCCGCTCGTAGGCGAGCAGCGAGAGCTTCAGCGGCACGAGCATCGCGAGCGCGAACAGGGCGATACCGGCGAGCCAGGTCGCGAACTCCGTCACGGGGAGGCCCCGGAGCGCGGTCCCCCGCACCGTGAGCATCGCGTAGTGGGTCGGCACCAGTCGGATGACCTCGCGCCGGAGCGGCGAGAAGAACCCGACGGGGTAGACGAGCCCGGAGAACCCGAGGAAGCCGAACAGGACGAGCACGTTGAACAGCCGGCCCGTCGTCCCGAAGCCCGACGCGAAGGTGACGGCCGTGGCGATGGCCCCGCACGCGAGGAACGTCAGGCCGTACGCCAGGACCGCCCCGGGTGCGAGCAGGTTCACGCCGTAGCCCAGCGCGACGCCGATGCCGTGGAAGACGAGCAAGGGTACCGCGAGCAGGGCCGTGAAGAAGGCGAGCTTCGCCGCCACCACCGTATCGAGGGAGGTCTCCACCCGGAGCCGGTCGAGGACGGCCTCCTCGCGGGCGAGGTTGTACGGCAGGTAGGCGAACGCGAACGTGAGGACGATGATCATCAGGAACGTCGGGAGCAGGTACGAGGAGAGCTTGCGCTCCTCGCCGGCGATCTCGCGCTGGACCACCACGCGCTTGTCGAGCTGGCGGTTCATCGTCCCCGCGACGACGCTGACGAGGGCCTGCGACGGCTCCCGGTACGGTGTCACGTCGCCGTCGATGGTGACGGTCATGTTCACCTGCTCGACCTCGGGGTCGTCGAGGTCCGGCGGCACCGAGACGACGGCGTACACCGATTCGCGCCGGAGGTCGCGCATCGCGGCGGCCTCGGAGTCGTACTGGATGGGCTTCGAGAACAGCCGGAACGACGCCGCGACCACGTCGTACTCGGAGTCGGAGACATCCTCCCCCGCGACGACGGCGACCGGCGCGTCCTTCGGGAGCACGTGCTGGAAGAACACGGAGGCGCCCGCGAAGGCGGCCGGCAGGAGTATCAGGACGAACAGCAGCGCCAGCACGCGGTGTCGGCTCCACAGCAGCTCCTTCCGGAGGACGGTTCGCAGGCTCATGCGGGCTCCTCGCGGGTCGCGTCGATGTCACCGCTCGTCGGTTCGGGCGCGGCGAGCGACTGCGGCTCGGGCTGGTTCCGGAACAGACCCCGGACGAGAACCCGGAGGCCCCGGGGCGAGGACTCGTAGCTCGTGACGACCGTCCGGCCCTCGACGTCGAGGCGGACCCGCCGGAGTTCCGTCTTCAGCGTCCGGTTCGAGGATTCGAACAGGTAGAACGACTGCCCCGCGGACATGATGTTCCGCACGTCGTCGGCGCTCTCGGCGTCGGCGCTCGTGATGCGGATACGGACGCGGATGTCCGGCGTCGCGCTGGCGTTCCCCCGATCGGTCCGGTTCAGCGTGTAGCTCGTCCCGACGTACTCGACGGTGCGGACGGCCGGCCCGACGAACGGGTAGTCGGGGACCGTCTCCGGCCGGAAGCGGTAGGCGAACCGGACGTAGCCGTCGTCGGTGTCCTCGTAGCGCCGGCGGAGTTCGCCGCCGAGCGTCGTGGGGTCGGCCTCCGGGTCGGCACGGGCGATGGCCACGTCGACGGCGTCCGAGACTGCCGTCCCGTTCCCGATGGCCAGCAGGCGCGGTCCCTCGCGCGGGATGGGTCCGCCCTCGGCGCCACCATCGAGGACGGCGACGGCCGGGCCACGCTCCGAGCGGTAGATGGTGAACCCGCGGCGCGTCTCCGTCTCGAACGTGACGCCGCGGCGGGCGGCGAGGGCGTCGGTGGTCTCCTCGGCGCTCCAGTTCGCGACGACCAGTCGGGCGCCGTACGGCTCGCCGTGGCGGCCGAAGTAGGTGACGTGGCTCGCGGCCGCCGGGTCGAGACTCGCGTTCGCCGGCGGGTCGAGCGCCAGCGTCCGGAGGTAGGGCGGCCCGCTGTAGAACTGGACGGCACCCTGGAAGGCGAGCGAGGCACGCGTCCCGTTCCTCACGGCGGGGTCCGAGCGGAACTCGGTCGTGTTCAGTGTGCCGACGTAGTCGCTCCCGGCAGGGACGTTCTCGGTCGGTTCGTACGGGTCGGGTGGTGGCGGCTCGGCCCCGAGGACGACCGCTCCGACACAGACACCGCCGAGGAGCAGCGCCACGGCACCGGCGACGGCCAGCGCCTGTGTGTCCGGGGTCACGGGGACGCACCTCGTCCGGCCCCGAGGGCGGGAGGAGAGAGGGACGCGGCGGGCGGGGAACCTGCCATGGCCGTGCGGTCGTCGGGTCACGGTTTAGGCCTGTCGGGACCCACGCCGGCGAGAGCCGGGAGACACATACCGGAGCGCTCCGAGGCGCCGACGATGACCGGGCCCTCCACGCTCAGCCGCCGCGGCGCGCTCGCCGCTGGCGGTGGCCTCCTCGCCAGCATCGCCGCAGCGGGCCTCACCCCCGCGCAGGTCCGCCCAGAGATGCGCCTCGCGCCGACGGCCGACTTCGGCTCCTGGCCCGCCCGCAAGCGTGGCCCCCGGCGGACCGGCTACCAGCCCGAGCCGGGGCCCCGGTCGGGCGCGAGCGTGCGCTGGCGGTTCCTGACCCCCCGAGACCCGACCGCATCGCCGGGCATCGTCGCCACGCCCCAGCAGGTGCTCGCGGTCGGCGCATCGTCCACGTTCGCGCTGCGCCCCGACGACGGCTCGCTCGCCTGGCAGACCGGCCACCGCGAGCGCGACCCCATCGGCCGCGACGGCCGCAACGAGTTCGTCCAGTCCGGGCCGCAGCTGGCGGCCGGCCACGCGCTCACGGTCGCGGACGTCTCCCTGTACGGGCTGGACGGTTCGACGGGGTCCGGCGAGTGGGCGTACGCGACGAACAGCAGTTTCCGCGAGGTACTGGCCGTCGGCAACACCGTCTTCCTCTTCTCGCTTGTCGACGGCGTCGACCGGCTCGTGGCCCTCTCGGCCGAGACGGGACTCCCGTACTGGCAGCTCGAGGAGCGGGTCGCCCCGCTGGCGTACGCGCCGGACGAGGGGCTGCTGGTGACCGTCCAGCTGTTCGACGACCTCGCGGAGGGGAGCTTCGAGGGGCGGGACCCCGCGACCGGCTCCCAGGAGTGGTCGACGACCATCGAGGGGATGTCGTCGCTGGCCGGTTCCCCGGCCGTCGCGAGGGGGCGGGTCTACCTCGCTGCCGGGTCGGTGTACGCCCTCGATGCGACCGACGGGACGGAGGTCTGGCGGGCGCCGTTCGATACCGAGCGGTTCGGCGACCCGGTGACCGACGGCGACCGCGTCTACGTCACGAACGACCAGGGTGCCGCGGCGTTCGACGCGGCGACCGGCGAGGAGCGATGGGTTGCTGACGTGCCGGTCAACGGCTTCGCGACGCCCGCCGTCGCCGACGACCGCATCTACCTTCCAGTCGAGGACGGCGTGGTGGCACTCGCGACGGGCGACGGCGCCCGGGCGTTCGACGTATCCTTCCCGGGCGGCCCGCCATCGGGGATGGCCGTCGCGGACGGCACGCTCTACGTCCGCAACGAGCGCGGGGTCTTCGCGCTGGAGGGGGAGCGATGAGCGCCGACGACGCGGCCGCGGACCGGCCGCAGGAACCGCCCGGGACCGCAGAGCGCGTCGGCTACGCCATCGCGTACTTCATCCTGCTCGGGTTCTCGGTCGGCGGCGCCGTCCGGGGCGTCACGGGGACGCTGCTGTTCTCGCCGGCGGTGGGGGCGACGACCGCCGTCGGCGCCGTCACGACAGCCGGCGTCGCGGGACTCCTGTCGGGGCTCCGCCACCCGCCGTCGACGGGCCGAGTGCTCGCCTTCTCCTTCGTCGCGGTGCTGCTGCAGGTCGCACTCGGGGCGCTCCTGGTGCCGTCGGTCGGCGACCTCCGTGGGTCGCTGTACGTCGCAGCGGACGTGGGCCTGACGTGGCTCGCCGCGCTCTCGTTCTCGTGGGCGCTGGTCTTCGGTATCGACTGGTCCGGCGCGCGGGCCCGCCTGCGTGCCCACCTCCGGGGCGAGCGGGACGACTGACGGGGCTCGAACCGGCGACGCCCCGCGCCGGCCACACGACACCGATTTCACGCCGCCGCTCGGAGGACCGGGCATGACCGACACCGCGCGCCGCTACGACGCCGTCTTCTGGGACATCGGCGGCGTCATCATCGAACTCGCGTCCATCCGTGAGGGGTACGCCGCCTTCCTTGGGGAGCTGGCAGAAGAGCACGACCTGGACCCGGAAGCGACCCGCGACCGCTGGAAGGCTGCGCTCGGCGAGCACTTCCGCGCCGGCGAGGGGACCGAGTACCAGACCGCCAGGGAGGGCTACCGGAAGGCGACCGAGGCCGTCTTCGAGGCCGCCGGACGGGAGCCCCCGGCCGAGTCCGAGTGGCGCCCCGTCCTCGAACGCTGCTCGGACGAGACGCTCCGCACCGAACCGGGGGCGGTCGAGACCATCCGCGCGCTGGACGAGGCTGGCGTCTACCAGGCCGTCATCAGCGACGTGGATACGGCGGAGGCCGAGTCCATGTTCGAGCAGCTCGGCATCGCGGACCACTTCGCCCACGTCACCACCTCGGAGGCGGTCGGCTACAAGAAGCCCGACAGCCGGATGTTCGAGACGGCGCTGGCGAAGGCCGCCGACCACGGCATCGACCCTGCGGATGGGGTGATGGTCGGTGACCGCTACGGCCACGACATCGAGGGCGCGAGCGCGCTGGGACTCTCGGCCATCGCCTACGGCGAGGACGCCGCCGGTGCGGAGGCGGACCACGTCGTCACGGACCTCCGAGACATCCTCGAAATCGTCGGAGTTTCCGAGTAATCGCGACACTCGTTCGGAAATCAGGGGAGTTCAGAGCAAACATCGGCCGGGTGGTTGTCGCGCGGCCGTTGTGCTCGTCCCGGTGCCGTCGTGGCATAAACGGCCGCTGTTGTGCCGGATAAACGCTTAAGCGACGTCCACGGAATAGGCCGGTCGCAATGGACTTCGGAATCGAGGACCGTGTCGCCATCGTCACCGGTGGCGCCGGACGTATCGGGAGCGAGGACTGCCGCGTACTCGCCCAGGAGGGCGCCGACGTGGTCGTGCTCGACGTGGCCGAGGAGAAGGCCGAGAACGTCGCCGACGAGATCAACAGCGGCGAGGAGTACCGCGGCGACGCGCTCGCCGTCGAGTGCGACCTCACCGACCGCACGGACGTCGAGGCGACGGTCGAGGCCATCGAGGAGGAACTGGGGTCGACGGACATCCTCATCAACAACGCCGGGATGGTCGACGCCCGTGACCGTGTCGAGAACTTCGACGACGACATCTGGGACCGCGACATGGCGGTCAACCTCACCGGCGCGTACAACATCACGCGCGAGGTCTACCCCCGCATGAAGGAGCAGGAGTGGGGCCGCATCGTCAACATGTCCTCGATGGCGGGCTGGCAGGGCGGCTTCGGCCAGGCCTCCTACTCCGCGACGAAGGCGGCTCTCATCGGCTTCGCGAAGACGCTCGCGCTCGAGGGCGCCCAGCACGGCGTCACCTCCAACGCCATCGCGCCCAGCATCGTCGTCGGCGCGCTCGCCGACATGGACATCGAGATGCTCGAACAGACCGACGAGCACTTCGCCCGCATCGCGAAGGCCACGCCGATGCGCAAGCTCGGCAAGGAGGAGGACGTCGCCAACCTCATCGGCTTCCTCTGCTCCGAGCAGGCCAACTACATCACCGGCCAGGTCGTCGGCGTGACCGGCGGTATCGACCTCTTCTCCTTCTGAGCTTTTTTGGCGGCTCGGGTACCGCTCGCGGGCCGGCCTTCGGCCGGCACCGCGTCGGGTACCACTCGCCGCAAAAAACGTTCAGAAAAAATGCCGCTGGCTCCCAGCGGTCGCCAGCGGAGAAACGCGCTCGCTTCGCTCGCGCGTACAGAGATTGAATCTCTGTGTCACGGTCGCGGTCCTGTTGCCGGTGTCACGGTCGTGGTCCCGTTGCTGGTGTCGTAGGCGTGGGTCCGCTGTCCGTGGCACGAGTCGTCCTCAGTCAGTGCCGCCGATGCCGAAGCGGCGGGTCGCCGTCAGACCCAGCCATCGCTGGGGGACACTTAAACCACCCGTCGATTGAATCCACAACGGTCAGGTGGTGATAACACGAGGCACGTAACGGATGAGCGAAGTTCCGTTCCCCAGCCAGGCCTGGTTCGACGAGTACAAGGACGCGATCAACAACAACGAGGAGTACGCCGAGGCGGCAGCCGACTGGGGTGTCGGCTTCGACGGTGACTTCCTGTTCATCACCGAGGGGATGCCCATCGACGACATCGACATGGACGCGCTCCCCGACGACCTCCGCGAGGAGATGGAGCAGTACGTCGACGGCGACACCGGCTACACGCTCGTCGGGCTCGAGGGCGGCAAGTGCACCGACGCCCGTCTCATCGAGGACCCCGACGACGTGGAGGCCGGCTTCATCCTCCGTGCCGACTACGCCGTCTGGAAGGACCTCCTGCGGGGCAACATCGGCGCCATCGACGGTATGATGTCCGGCAAGTTCGAGCTCGAGGGCGACATGAACAAGGTCATGCAGTACTCGCAGGCCGCCGCGACGCTGACCGACATCTCCTCGGGCATCGACTGCTACTTCGTCGACGAGGAGTACGCGAAATAAGCCAGCGGCTTGCTGCCCGCCGTGCGACCGCTCAGGCGTACAGCCCCTCGATGCGATCGGCGTGGCGCTCCTCGATGGTTCCGCGGCGCTTCTTGAGTGTCGGCGTCAGTTCCTCGCTCTCGACCGCGAAGGCCGCCGGCAGGAGGTCGAACCGCTTGACCCGCTCGTAGTCCGCCAGCGTCTCGTTCGCGGCGTCGACCTCGCGCTGGAACAGGTCCCGGACCGCCCGCTCGTCGAGGAGTTCCTCCGGAACGCCGGCTACGTCACCCAGGTCGTTCCGGGGGCAGGCGTCGGCATCGACGGCGATACCCTCCTCGGCGGCGAACTCGAGCAGCAGATCGTAGTTCGGCTGCAGGATGGCGGTGACGTACTTGCGCCCCTCGGCGACGACCATCGCGTCCGCGACGAACGGGGACCGCCGGAGCGTGTTCTCGACGGGGCCCGGGTAGACGTTCTTCCCGGTGTCGAGCACCTGCAGGCGCTTCTTCCGGTCGACGATGCGGAGGTGTTCGCCCCGCCACTCGCCGATGTCGCCGGTGTGGTACCAGCCGTCCGCGTCGAACGAGGCGGCGGTGTTGGCCTCGTCGCTCCAGTAGCCGGGCGTCACGTTCGGCCCGCGGGCCAGCACCTCGCCGTCGGGGGCGAGTTTGAGCTCCGCACCCGCGACGGGCAGGCCGACGGTGCCGGGATGGAAGTCATCCAGGCGGGTGAACGTCAGGGCGGCCGTCGTCTCCGTGGCGCCGTACCCCTCCAGCAGCGGGACGCCGATGCCCCAGAAGAAGTGGAGCACCTCGGCGTCGAGGCTCGCGGAGCCGGTGCCCGCGTACCGGACGTCACCGAGGCCCAGCTGGTCCCGCACCGTGCTGTAGACGAGACGGTCCGCGATGGCGTGTCGCGCCCGGAGCGACACCGTCACCGAATCGGTCTCGATGGCGCGGCCGTACTCGACCGCGAGCGCGAGTGCCCACTCGCCGATGCGCTGCTTCGCGCCCTCCGCCGCGGAGATGCTCTCGCGGACCCCGTCGTACATCCGGCGGTAGATGCGCGGGACGGCGCTGAACGTCTCCGGGTGGACCGCCTGCAGGTCCTCCACGAGCGACTCGACCGCGATGTAGGCGCCGGCCGAGCCCCAGTTGATGCCCGCGTACGCGATGACCCGCTGCATGATGTGGTTGAGCGGCAGGTACACCGGCCCCACGTCGCCCGGGCCGGTCGGGGGGAGCATCGCCTCCCACTGCGCGACCTGCGAGAGGAGGTTCTGGTGCGTGATGACCACGCCCTTCGGCATACCGGTCGTGCCCGAGGTGTAGACGATGGTGAACGTGTCGTCCATCGCCGCGTCGAGGCCCGGAAGGGGGTCCGGCGCCTCGCCGGTCGGGAGGGCCTCGATGTCGATGACCACCTCGACGCTCTCGCGGGCCTCGATGGGCAGCGACTCGGGGTCCTCGGCCACAAGCACGCGTGCCCCGGAGTCCGTCAGGACGTGCTCGGTCTGCTCGGGGCTGAACGAGGGATAGACCGGGACGAGGACGAGGCCCGCGAGGAGGCACGAGTGGTCGAGGAGGGTCCACTCGTAGCGCGTCTCGGCGCGGACGGCCACCCGGTCACCCGGCGCGACGTGCTCCAGCAGGCCGCCCGCCACCGCCCGTGCCTCCTCGGCCACCTCGCGGTATGTCTTCGGCGCGAATGGGCCATGCTCCCCGTCGGTACCCTCGCGGCGGACGTAGACCGCCGGCTCGTCGGCGAAGGCCTCGACGCGGTCGAGATACCACCGGGCGACGGGACCCTCGATGCCGGAGAGGTCACCACCGCTGTGGATGTCGGAGTCGAGACTGGTGGTCGATGCGGTCTCTGTAGCCATAACGGTACGTACGGAGGGTGAGCATGGACAAATAGTTATCCGCGGAGAGGGCCCCGAAAAGTGATGTTCCGTTCGTCCCGGAGACAGCGACGGTGCCGTTACTTGTACGCGGCCGTCCCGGTCAGCTCCTTCCCGACGATGAGCTTCTGGATCTCCGTCGTCCCGTCGGGGATGGTCATCACGCGGGCGTCGCGGTAGTACCGCTCCAATCGCCGCTCGGTCTTCAGCCCCTCGCCGCCGAACACCTGGATGGCCTCGTCGGTCACGTCCTTCGAGCGCTCACAGCAGTAGCCCTTCGCGAGCGACGTGAGTCGACGGGCCTCCGGCGCGCCCTCCTCCAGCGCCTCGGCCGCGCGGCGGGCCGTCTGGCGCGAGGAGACGAGCGCGGCGTTCATGTCGTACAGCTTCTCTTGGACGAGCTGGTGGCCGGCGATGGACTTCCCGAACGTCTCGCGCTCGTCGACGTACTCCAGTGCCTCCTCGAAGGCGGCCTGCATGATGCCGACGGCCATGAACGCCATCCCCGTCCGCATGAAGGAGAACGTGGCGTTCAGCGGCTTCTGCCGCGCGAACAGGTCGGTGACGCTCTCCGGGAACGGGACGATGTCGGTCATCTCGTTGCCGTCGGCCATCGCGTTCCCGACGATGTTCATCAGCTTGTTCTCCGGCGGGACCTCACAGCCGGTGAAGTCCATCCGGGCGTTGTTGACGCCCTTCCAGCCCAGCTTCTGGATGGATTCGCTCTCCCAGGGCTGGTGCTCGTAGTCGACCAGGAACATATCGGAGACGCCGGTCTGTTCGTCCTCGGCGACCACGAGGGCCACGTCGGCGATGCCGCCGTTGCCGACCCACGTCTTCTGGCCCTTGAGGGTGTACATGTCCTCGTCCTCGTCGTACTCGGCGACGACGTTCGGGCGGGCGGTGTCGCTGCCGCCCTCGGGTTCGGTGACGGCCAGACAGCCGATGCACTGGCCGTCCTCCAGGCGCGGGAGCATCGTCTCGCGGGTCCGCTCGCTCGCGTGCTCGACGAACACGGCCGGGAACGACATCTGGAGCGCGACGTTCAGCGACGGCCAGACCCGCGAGATCTCCTCGCTCGCGATGGCGAACCGCCACAGGTCTCCGAAGTACTCCTGGACGGTGTCTGGGTCGTGGCCGACGCCCAGTTCCCGGAGGTCGTTCATGTAGCCGAGCATCCGGTCCCGGCTCATCGGCCCGTTCCGGTCCAGTTCGTCGACGTCGGGCTGGACCTCGGTCTCCATGTACTCACGGAGGTCCCGTTTGAACGCCTGCTGGTCCTCGCTCAACTGCATCAGGCCCACCCCCGGACGCGGCGGCGGAGTCGGTTCACGAGCGGTGCGGCGGTGAAGGTGATGTTCGGTGCCATCGTGCGCTCACGGGCGGTGGCCCGTCTGCTACCATCTAGGGGTAGCAGATGGATTGGTCCTGTCCCATCAGTTGCGCGGGTCTTTATGACAAACTCCGAGTCCGTTTCCGAGTGTGGCTCCGGCGGCGGGTCGTGGGGTGGGGTGATAACTCAGCTGGATCGCCAATTATCGATGAGATGCGGAATCGAGAACAGAATATCGGGGTACAGTGATGTAACTCGGAATGCGAGCGAATAATCGGAGTGGCTGTCGGCTACGGTGCCGACAGTGCTTCGGCGTTCGGATGGAGGATGCGATACTCCCCGGCGTCGACCGCGACGACGGCCCAGTCGTAGTCGGGCGCGAGCGACACGAGTCGGTCCCGCACCGTCGTTGCGCGGTCCTCCTCGGCCACGAAACACCGGAGCCGGCCGTGTGTCGGTGCGTCGGACGGGTCGGCGGTCGTCACGTAGACGGTCCGCCACTTGCGCTCCGCGCGCAGTTCCTCGCCCTCTTTCTCGACCTCGTACCCGAGATCGGAGAAGATACTCCGTGCCTCGTCCAGCAGTGGTGTGCTAACGACACCCATTCGTTCGAGGGTAACGTTGCTGGTGTGATAAGCTTTTGCACGGATACAGCGAGCTGGGAACGAGCCCCGGAATCGTGTGGCCCTCTGCCGGGGACGCACCCGCCGGCCACGAGCCGCAGAACGGCTACAGATGCGGCGGCTCGATCTCCATCAGGTCGGCGGCCTCGGCGGGCGTGGCGGGTTCGCGCCCGACGTTCCGGGTCATCTCCGCGGCCTTCGCGACGAGTTCGGGGTTCGTGGACATCTCGCCGTTCGGGAGGTAGAAGTTGTCCTCCAGCCCGACGCGGATGTTGCCGCCCATCGCGAGCGCCGCCGAGACGAGCTGCCACTGCTCGCGGGAGATGCCGATGACCTGCCAGGTCGCGTCGTCCGGCAGCTGTCGGACCTGGTGGGCCAGGTTCTCGACGGTCGGCGGGATGCCCCCGAGGACGCCCATCACGAGCGAGAAGTTGATCGGCGCCTCCAGCTCGCCGTTCTTGACGAACGGGCGGATGTTCCCGATGTGGCCCGTGTCGAAGCACTCCAGCTCCGGCTTGACGCCGTTCTCGCGCATGGTGGTGAGGAACTCCCGGATCTCGTTGAACGGGTTCTCGAACACCATGTCGAAGACGAAGTCGTCGCGCGAGTCGCTGTACTTCGCGTAGTTCATGGAGCCCATGTTCAGCGCCGCGATGTCCGGCTTGACCTCGCGGATGTACTCGGTCCGGGACTCGACCGGCTCGTGCATCGCGCCCGTCGAGAAGTTGATGAGGATGTCCGTGCGCTCGCGGACCTCGTCGTAGATCCGCTGGTAGACCTCGGTGTCGAACGTCGGACTGCCGTTCCCGGTCCGGGCGTGGATGTGCGCGACTGCGGCGCCGTTCTCGCGGGCCGCGGCGGCGTCCTCGGCGATCTCCTCGGGCGTGTAGGGGATCGCCTCGCACTGGTCGCGCGTGGTGAGCGCGCCCGTGAGCGACGCGCTGATGATAGCCTTGTCCGGGTCGTTGCCTTTGACGGATTCCTGCTCGATTGCCATTGTGATGTAGCGGTGGTATCGCGGCGGTGTGGTGGTCGGCGAGCGATGCGGTGGCGGTAACGGGTCAGCGGCCCTTCCACTCCGGTTCGGAGTCAGTGAGGAACGCGTTGATGCCCTCCTCGGTGTCGTCGCTCATCGCGATGAGCGAGATGATCTCGCGCATGTACGAGAGCGCCTCGTCGAACCCCATGTCGCGCTGGTTGTAGTAGGACTGCTTGCCCACCTCGATCATCACCGGCGAGGAGTTCGCCAGCGAGTCCACGAGGTCGTCCAGCTCCGCCTCGAAGTGGTCGGCCTCGACGACCTCCGTGACGAAGCCGATCTCGTAGGCCTTCTGTGGGTCGATGTGCTCGCCCGTGAACAGCAGGTGGAGCGCCTGCTTCTCGTTGACCGTCCGCATGATGGGGACGAGCGCCTGGGCCGGGAACAGGCCGATGTCGACCTCGGGCGTGCCGAAGGTGGCGTCGTCGCTCGTGAGGATGACGTCACACGCGGCCGCCAGGCCCATGCCGCCGGCGAGGCAGTACCCCTCGACGGCGGCGACGACGAGGACGTTCGCGTCGACGATGGCCTCGATGAGGTTCGCCATCCCGGAGAAGCCGTCGCGATAGGCCATCGGGCCCTGCCCCATGTTCGAGGCCATCCCCTTGATGTCGCCGCCGGCACAGAAGGTGCCGGCGGCGCCGCGGACGACCACGACACGCGTCTCGTCCTCGGAGGCCGCCGCGAGTGTGTCCTCCAGGCCGCCGATGACGGCGTCGTTCAGCGAGTTCCGGTCCTCGTACCGGTCGATGGTGGCGCGAGCCACCAGCCCGTCGTCGCTGACGGAGACGTCGAGGTCCTCGTTCGACAGTTCGTCGGCGTCTACCATGTGCCCGGGCTTGCGACGGGTTACCACTATACGATTTCGGAACCCGGAAAATAGGCCACTGGTTGAACCGTGCGTATGTTCTTCAGCGTTTACTCGCCGGGCCACTTCGGGAACTCGTCGGCCTCGCCGCCGTCGGAGGTGACCTCCGACGAGCCCTGGCCGCTGGCCTCACCACCGCCGGACGCGGTCCGCTCCTCGGGCGGCTGGAACTGCTTGGCCCCGTCCCCGCTGGCATCCGCGACGCTTTGCCCCGCGTCGACATCGCCCGTGCCGCGCGGCACGTCAGTCGGCTCGTGGTCCAGCGCCGTCGTACTCGCACCCACGGACGACCCCTCGTCGGCCTGCGCCGCCTCGGCGTCGATGAACTCCGCGTCGTCGTCCGGTGCGAGGACGTCGTCCGTCGCCGCCGATGAGGCGTCCGAGTCGGTCGAGGTCGACTGCGCTGTGGTGGTCGCGTCCTCCCCGTGCCGGTCGGTCGACTGCGTCCCGGACGGCGCTCCGGTCTCGCGCTCACCCGTCGGCTCGGCTCGACGCTCGTGGTCCTCGATGAACGCGTCCTCCACGGCCTCGATCGCGTCGGCGAGTTCGTCCTCGGAGAGCCGGTCGTCGTGGGCCTCCCGGAGGTGGGCCGCGAGCCGGCAGCCGTACCGCCCCCGACCCGCGTGCGCCACGAGGTCGGACTGGCGGAGCGTCCGGTTCCGGCTGTAGGCGCGGGTCCGGTCGCCGTCGCCGCCCGCCGCGACGTGGGCGTCGACCGGGTCGCTGGCGCCCGCCTCGCGGTAGTGGGCCAGCATCCGCCGGGTGACCTCGTCGAACCCCCGGACGGTCGCCTTCACCTCGCGCACGACCTCGCGCTCGAACCCGGGGTCCGAGGCCTCGACGACCGTCTCGACGGTCGAGGGCTCCGCCTCGGCCGCCCGCTCGGCCGCGTCGAACTCCGGCCAGCCGTCGTCGCCCCCGTCGGCACCCGCTACGCCCGAGGCGGTCGGCGGCTCGGAGCCGTCGTCGGGCCTCCGTGGCTCGTCGGCCGCGTCCGTGGGAGTGGTATCGTCGGCCGCGTCGGTCGGCCCGTCGGCCGTCGTCTCGCTCCTCTCCGCAGCCTCCTCGCTGCGCGCCTCGCTGGTCCCCTCCAGCGCCTCGAACGCCGCGTCGATGTCGGCGGCGGTGCTCTCCGCGGGGACGCTGTCCGTCGACCGCGTGCGCTGGTCGCCGTCGTCCCCGGCCTCGGGCGCCGTTCCCGTGGCCCCGTCTGCCGGCGCGTCGTCGTCGGCCGCCGCGCGCTCGTCCGCTTCGGGCCACCCCGGCGGCGCGGTGGTCTCGGTCTCCGGCTCGTCAGGGTCGGCTGCTGCGCCGTCGGCGTCCCCGTCCTCGGCACCCGCGGCCAGGGCCTCCGCCTCCGCCTCGAGGTACTCGTCGGTCGGGTTGGCCGGCCGTCGGGTCGCCTCCATGTGCTCGCCGCGGAGCGCCTGCTTGCGCCAGTCGTCCATCTCTGTCTGCGTGCCGACGGTCACGTCGGTGCGGAAGGCGCGGCCGGAGGCGTGCTCGATCATCGCCCGCGAGAACCGCTCGGCCATCTTCGAGAGGTCCTTCGCCTCCGAGAGCTCCTCCTCCAGCTCCTCGATGCGTTCCTCCTTGTCGGCGACCTTGCGCTCGAGTTCCTGGATGCGCGACTCCCGGCGCTCCTCGGCCTCCGAGATGGCCTCGAGGTCCTGTACGAGGTCGCTGCTGACGGACTTCAGTTCGGGTCGCTCGAAGTCGTCCAGGCCGGGCGTGGCCCCCGCGTCGAAGGTCTCCTTGCGGTCGAACTGGACCCGGCGTACGCGCTCGGACCAGTCCGTGAGGACGAACGCCTCGCCGTCGTCCATGCCCTCGATGGCGTCGGCGTACTCCCGCCCGAGGATGCGGCTGACGACCTTCGTGTCGTTCTCCCAGGTGAGGCGGTGCCAGACGAGCCAGTCGCACTGCGTGATGAAGTCCTTCTTCACGTCGGCCGGGCGCTGGGAGACACCGACGACGCCGAGGCCGTGCTTGCGGCCGCGCTTGGCCGCCTTGATGAGCATCCGCCCGCACTCGTCGAGGCCGCCGCCCTCCGGGATGTACTCGTGGACCTCCTCGACGACGAGGAGGAACGGCTGCTTGAGCTTCTTCTCCTTCGCGAACAGGTTGCGCGCGACCGCCGTCAGCAGGTCCCGCGCGTCGGACTCGTCGAGGAACGAGGAGACGTCGAGGATGATGGGGACGTTCTGTTCGAGTGCCAGCTCCGCGAGTTTGCCGGCGTGCTCCTCGTTCACGACGAGGTCGCACTCCTCGTCGGCGCCGACGTGGAGGATCTCGTACTCCTCCTTCAGCCCGTAGTACTCCCCGTCTATGTCGACGATCATCACCGGGAGCCCCCGGTCGAGCAGCTTCTCGATGACGACGCTCGCGGTGTTGGACTTCCCGCCCCCCGACTTCCCGGTCACGAACCCGCGGCCGGTCATCAGTTCGACCACGGGGAGTTCGACCTCGTTGCCCGCGGGGGCGTCCGCGGCCACCCCCTCGCTCGTCTCGCCGACCCGGATCGTCTCGTTGTCCTCGTCGCCCATGTTGTTACGAGCGGGGCGCTCCGGGCACAAGAACCCGCGTCAGACGTGCGACCGACGGCCCCCGAACCGTCACCGTCGGACTGGTTCCCGTGGCGCGAGAAGCGGAACGAAGCTTAAGAGATCGCCGGCAATACACGCCCACGATGTCACACCAGGAGTCCCAGCCGAACCTCGCCGACTACGAGCAGGAGTACGGATCGTTCGAGTGGGACCAGCTCTACGCCGAGGCCGACTGGTCCGCGCCGGACGAACTGAACATCGCACACGAGACCGTCGACCGGCACGCCGCGGCGACGCCCGAGCGGACCGCCCTCCAGTACGTCGGTGCGGACGGGGAGGAGGAGACGGTCACGTTCGCCGACCTGGCGGCCGAGTCCAACCGGTTCGCCAACGTCCTCGACGACCTCGTCGACCGTGGCGACCGCGTCTTCTCGTACATGCCGCGCGTCCCCGAGCACTACGCCGCGCTCATCGGGACGCTGAAGACGGGCGCCGTCTGGGGCAGTGTCAACGAGCGCTTCGGCCCGGACGGCATCGCCTACCGCCTCGACGACTGCGACGCGAAGGTCGTCGTCACGACGACCGGCAACCGCGACACCGTCGCCGAGGCGATGGAGCAGATTCCAAGTGTCGAGCAGGTCATCGTGGTCGACGATGCCGAGGGCGCGGCCCGCGACGGCGACCTCGACTACCACGAGGCACTCGCCGACGCGGCCGACGAGTTCGAGACCGTCCGCACGAGCGGCGAGGACGACGCGCTGCTGTACTACACGTCCGGGACGACCGGCCCCGCGAAGGGCGTCCTGCACAAGCACCGCTGGGTGGCAGGCGTGGCCGCGACCCAGCAGTTCGCGGTGGACCTCCGACCGGGGGAGGACCTCTACTGGTCGACCGGCGACCTCGGATGGCTCACCGGCCCCATCAACACGCTCGGCGCGTGGTTCTGGGGCACCCCGCTGTTCACCTACGAGGACGAGTTCGACCCCGAGGCGTGGGCGAAACTGCTCGACGACTACCCCATCACCGTGCTGTTCTCGGTCCCCACCGCGTACCGGATGCTCCGCGAGCACGAGTCCGTCCTCGGCGGCGTCGACCTCGACCTCCGGCACGCGCTCTCCATCGGCGAGCCCCTCTCCGCGGGCGTCGTCGAGTGGGGCGAGGAGACGCTCGGCGTCACCATCCACGACACCTACGGCCAGACGGAGACGGGGAACATGGTCATCAACAACTACCCGTCGATGGAGCTGAAGCCCGGCAGCATGGGTCGGCCGCTCCCGGGCGTCGAGGCCGCCGTCGTCGACCCCGAGACCGGTGAGGTGCTGGAGCCCGGTGAGACCGGCGAGATCGCCGAGCGGGGCGACTACCCCTGCTTCTTCGCCGGGTACTGGGAGAAGCCGGACAAGACCGCCGACTGCTTCGTCGACGGCCCCGACGGCGAGTGGTACCTCTCCGGTGACCTCGGCCACGTCGACGAGGACGGCTACTTCTGGTTCGAGGGCCGTGCCGACGACGTCATCATCTCCTCGGGCTACCGCATCGGCCCGTTCGAGGTGGAGTCGGCGCTCGGCGAGCACCCCTCGGTCGCCGAGGGCGCCGTCGTCCCGAAGCCGGACCGCCAGCGCGGGACCATCGTGAAGGCCTACGTCCGACTCGTCGAGGGGACGGAGGGCACCGACGACCTGAAGGAGGACATCAAGGAGCACGTCCGGAACGAGCTGGCGGCCCACGAGTACCCGCGCGAGATCGAGTTCGTCGACGAACTCCCGAAGACGGTCACCGGGAAGATCCGCCGGACCGAGCTCCGGGACCGCACCGAGGACCCGACGGCGGACTGAGCGGGCCGTCGAGGGCCGCCGTCGAGGCCGCTCTCACGCCGATTCGGGAGCCTCGAAGAAGCGGTTGTAGAGGACCGCGAACCCGAGGAACACCGCGAGCGCGCCGATGGCGGCACCGAGCCAGTCGCCGAAGGGCACCCCCACGGCGAGGAGGATCTGGGCGAGCGCGCCCCCGCCGGCGAACATCGCCGCGATGACGAGCAGCCCCAGGAAGAGGCGGGCTACGAACGTGTCCTCGATTGATGGTGCGGCCATGGTCGGAACGGCGTCTGTGATCGGGATAGGTCTTCGGGACGCGGCGGGACCGTGGTCACTCGGCCCGGACGACCCAGTGGTCCTCGTCCAGCCGCTCCAGGCGTGACACCTCGCGCATCCGAACGACGTAGCCGGTCGGCTGGCGCTCGGTCTCGTGGGCGGCGTCGACGCGGACGAGGTTCCCGATGACCTGCGCGGAGGGCGGCTTCTGGGCCGCGCCGCAGTCGTAGATGGTGATGAACTCGTTCCCGTCGTCGGTCTCGTAGACGATGATGTGGGCGTGCCGCGGGAGCCGCCACGCGTCCTCGCCGGCGACGGGGAGTTTGTTCACGGTGTCTCCTGGGGGTGGGCGGACGAAAGTGCGTCGGTCCCACGCTGCCGACACGCCGGGAACACGAGACCGCCCGGCTGTCCTCGAGCCGGGCGGTCGCGGTGACCGTCGTCAGGGACCACTGCCCCCCGGAGCGGCGGCTCGTCGAGCGGGGCGACACCTGCGGCGACCTGCCCCGGGCGTGGCTTCGAGGCCGCGCTCGGAAGCGGCTGCCGCCGGTCTCCACCGGGCTCGGACTAAAAAGCCCGCAGTTGACAGGCAGCAAGGATACGGCCGAGCCCCCCGAGGGAACGGTTGCTATGGCGGACAAGGAGAACGTACGACAGCAGTTCCGTGAAGCGTTCGAGGGTGCCGACTACCCTGTCAACAGCCCGATGGACCTCGTGCCGGCCCTGCCGAACGGCCCCGGTACGACGTTCGAGATCGGTGACGAGACCATCACCGCGATGGAGCTCAACCAGGAGGCCTCCGGTCAGGCGGACTATCCCTACGACAGCGTCGACGAGCTGGTCGACGCCCTCATCGACGGGATGGAAGACGAAGGCTACTTCTAGAGCCACGCGCTCGGACGAGCGCGCTCTTCTCGGACCAGGGACCGCTGGCGCGCCGGGGACCGGTAGCGCCGGTCGACCACAGCCACAGCGCCCGGTATTAGTGACCCGTCAATCCCCGGATTCTGGCCGGTAGCGGCCGCGCTCGTGGGGATACGCGGACCGAGAACCGAAGGACATAGGGGGCTACGGTCGGCAAGCCGGGCGTATAGATGCAGGACCTGGATGGGACCATCGGACAGGGACGAGGCGAGCCGGACTGGCTCCGGGCCGAGCGGGAGTACGAGGACGAGGTCATCGGGGACGACACGCTCGGCGAGCTGTTCGTCGCCAGCGCCCGCCGGAACAGCCGCCGGGACGCCCAGTGGTACAAGGGTGGCGTCTACGACCGCACGATGACCGGCGTCGCCTACCCGGAGGCGCTGGACGGCGAGTTCGCCGCGCTCACCTACGCCGACATGCTGGACGTGGTGCAGACGCTCTCGGCGGGCTTCGTCGACCTCGGCGTCGAGCACGGCGACCGCGTCGGGATGTTCGCCAACACGCGGATGGAGTGGGCCCAGTGTGACTTCGCCCTCCTCTCGGCGGGCGCCACCGTCACGACGGTCTACACCGAGTCCGAGCCGCCGCGGGTCCAGTACCTGCTCGGTGACCCGGGCGCGACGGGCGTGGTCTGCGAGAACGAGGCCCTGCTGGAGCGCGTCGTCCAGGTGGAGGACGACCTGGACGTGGAGTTCGCGGTCGTGATGGACGCGTTCGAGGCGCCCGAGAGCGACCTCGACGTCTACTCCCTGGCCGACGTGTACGAGCGGGGCCAGGAGACCTTCGACGAGGACTCGTTCCAGGAGCGTCTCGACGCCTGCGACCTCGACGACCTCGCGTCGCTCGTCTACACCTCCGGCACCACGGGCGACCCGAAGGGCGTGGAGCTGACCCACGGCAACTTCCGGGCGAACGTCAACCAGGTGCGCAGACGCTTCGGCCCCCGCCCGGACAAGGACCCCGACCTGCCCGTCATCGACGAGAACACCCGCACGCTGTCGTTCCTGCCGCTGGCGCACGTCTTCGAGCGGCTGGCGGGCCACTTCTCGATGTTCGCGACCGGCGGCACCGTCGCCTACGCCGAGTCGCCGGACACGGTGGGCGACGACCTGGAGAAGGTCCAGCCCTCGGGCGCGACGAGCGTGCCCCGGGTGTACGAGCGCATCTTCGACCAGATGCGCGAGCAGGCGTCCGGCTCGGACGTCAAGGAGCGCATCTTCCAGTGGTCGCTGGACGTGGCCCGTGACTACGGCCGCATCAAGCGCGATCCCGACGAGGAGCCCGACCTCGGCCTCCGTGTCAAGCACGCCATCGCCGACAGGCTCGTCTACAGCGACGTGCGCGAGGGCGTCGGCGGTCGCATCGACTCGTTCATCTCGGGAGGCGGCTCGCTCTCGAAGGAGCTCGCCCAGATGTTCGACGGGATGGACATCCCCATCAACGAGGGGTACGGGCTGACCGAGACCGCACCCGTCGTCTCCACCAATCCGGCCGAGGCACCGAAGCACGGCACGCTCGGCCCGCCGGTCGTCGACTGCGAGGTCATGGTCGACGAGTCGGTCGTCAGCCAGGAGCGCCGCGAGGAGGCCGACGGCCAGGTGGGTGAACTGCTCGTCCGCGGCCCGAACGTGTTCGAGGGCTACTGGAACAAGCCCGAGGCGACCGAGGACGCCTTCACCGAGGCCGAGGACGGCGGCGACCCCTGGTTCCGCACCGGCGACATCATCACCATCGACGAGGACGGCTACCTCGTCTACACCGACCGCCTGAAGACCCTCATCGTGCTCGACACCGGGAAGAACATCGCGCCCCAGCCCATCGAGGACGAGTTCTCCACCTCCGAGCGCGTCGAGCAGGTGATGGTGACCGGCGACGACGAGAAGTTCATCGGCGCCATCATCGTCCCGAACTTCGAGCAGGTGCGCCGCTGGGCCGACAAGCAGGGCATCGACCTGCCCGACGATCCAGAGGCCATCTGCGAGGACGACCGCGTCCACGACTACATCGCCGAGGAGGTCGACCGCGTCAACGCCGAGTTCGCCAAGCACGAGCGCATCAAGGCGTTCCGGCTCGTCCCCGTCGAGTGGACCGCCGAGAACGACTACCTCACCCCGTCGATGAAGAAGAAGCGCCGCGCCATCCGCGACGGCTTCGGCGAGTACATCGACAGCATCTACGAGGACTGACCGCGACGCCCGCTCTCGAGGCCCGCTGCCGCACGATGCCGACGCCGGGCCGCCCGTCACGGGGCGACGACAACCGGCAAAACCGTTATATCCCCCATTCTCGAGGGTTTGAACGAGATGGACGCACGTGTGGGGTCGTCCACAGCCCAGGTCAGACCGTCCGTGAGCCCCCGATGAGCGACGACAGCCCCCGCGACGAACTGGCAAGCGGGACCGTCGAGGACGGGGACGACCCCCGGGCCGTCGGTGCCGGCCACCTGCTCGCGCTCGCGGATCGGCTGGACGAGGTCATCTGGGTGATGCGGGCGGATTTCTCCGAGGTACTCTACGTCAACCGGGCGTTCGAGGAGCTGTGGGGCTACAGCCGGCGAGAGATGAGCGACTCGATAGAGGGCCACCTCGATGCGATCCACCCGGAGGACCGCGACGACGTCCGCGAGGCGATGGCCCAGCAGGCCGCGGCCGTCGCCGACGGCCGGGACGAGGAGGTCCACTACGACTTCCGCCTCCGTCGTGACGACCAGGTCCGGTGGATCGAGTCGGTCGCTTTCTCCATCCAGGGCGGCATGAACCACGAACCGGCCATCGGCGGCATCTCTCGCGACGTGACCGAACGGGTGCGGCGCGAGCGACGGCTCCAGGAGCAGGTCGAACGGCTGGACCAGGCGACCAGCTTCATCACCCACGACCTCCGGAACCCGCTGAACGTCGCGCAGGGGCGCCTGGAGCAGTACCGCGCCACCGCCGACCCCGAGAACCTCGACGCCGTGGCCGAGGCCATCGACCGCATCGAGGCCATCACGACTGACATGCTCGAGCTCGTGAGTCTCGAATCCTCGGACGAGCCCCGACGGCCCGTCGATGTGGGGACGATCGCCCGGCGAGCGTGGAACACCGTCGACACCCGGGAGGCCGAACTGGTGGTCGTGGACGACGTGACCGTGATGGCCGACGCCAGTCACCTCCGGTCCCTGCTGGAGAACCTGATCCGGAACGCGGTGGGCCACGGTGGCGACGATGTGACGGTCCGCGTCGGGGCACTCCCCGGCGGGGCGGGGTTCTACCTCGAGGACTCCGGGCGGGGCATCCCCGAACCGGAGCGGGAGTCGGCGCTGGAACACGGCTACTCGACCGGCTACAGCGGCACCGGAACCGGTCTGACCATCGTCCGCCGGGTCGCGGAGGCCCACGGCTGGGACATGTCGCTGGCCGAGAGCGCCGAGGGCGGGCTCAGGGTCGAGTTCGGACACGAGAGCGGGGCGACAGCGGACGGGGGCGTGGACGAGTCCGAAGACGGGTGGTTCGACGCGGCGGACTGACCGCGTCAGGGGACGAGCCGCTTCAGCACCGCCGACTCGATCTTCCGGAGGTGCTCACCCACGGTGCCGGAGGAGAGGTCCAGTTCGTCGGCGAGTTCCTGGTAGTTGGTCTGCCGGGGCTCCTCGTAGTAGCCCATCTCGACGGCTGTCCGGAGGATCTCGCGCTGGCGTTCGGTGAGCTGGTCGCCCGAGTCGGGCTGGTCCGGGTCGTACTCTCCAGTGGAGAGGAACTTCAGTCCCAGCCCCTCGGGCACGTCCCCGATGGCCTCGCGGATGGCGCGCTGGTTGCCGATGGCACGGACCTCCAGCGCCCCGCGGTCGGTGTAGCGCATCGGCGTGTCCAGGACAAGTTCGCGCCGCTGGGGGACGCTGTACAGCTGCTGCAGGTCCTCATCGGCGGTGATGCGCGAGTACGAGAAGATGCCCGTCTCCGAGACCGAGAGGTCGTACGAGATGACGTCCGGGTTGTCGCCGACCAGTTGCTCCAGGCGGTCGGCGTCGCCGGAGAACTCCAGCAGCACGACCGCGGAGCCGTCCTCGAGCACGTTGAAGTGGTGGATGGCCTCCCGGTGCACGTCGGGGTCGTCGGCCACCGCGCCGTCGGCCGGGTGGAGATAGCGCCCCCGCGGGATGAGCAGGAAGTCGACGTACCTCATATCTGCGGTTCGAGGGAGTCCAGCGTTATGAGGGTTGTGAGGTCGACGCCGCTCCCGCGCCCGCCGAAGCCGCGAATTCCCTGGACAAAATGTACGATTGAATCGGTAATTCGTGGTTTATCTAGTAAATCGGATTCTATCCCGCAAGTGGGTATCCTTCGGCAGATATCAGGGTTTCCTGCTCGGGGACCGCACGAGGGAGGACTGGCGTGTTACTCGCCGCGCAACTGCTTCATGTGGTCGATACGCGACTGCACGAGGTCGGCTTTCCCGATGTCGTGGCGCACGCGCAGCCCCTCCTCGCCGGCCTCGGCGAGCGCGGCCTCGGCCAGTTCCTCGGCCGCGGCGATGGTGTCGGCCACCCCGACCACGGCGAACGACCGGGAGGTCGTGGTGAACACGGCGCCGTCGTCGCGCGCGTCGACGCTGGCGTAGAACAGCTGGGCCCCCACCTCGGCCGCCGACTCCTCGTCGATTCGGACCTCGGCACCGGCCTCGGGGTCGGTCGGGTAGCCCGCGGGGACGGCGTACTTGCAGACGGTCGCCTGCGCGTCGAACGCGAGTTCCGGCAGGTCCGCCCCGGCGCGCGCATCGCGCAGGAGTTCGACGAAGTCCGTCTCCAGCACGGGCAGCGTGTTCATCGCCTCCGGGTCGCCGAAGCGGGCGTTGAACTCGACGACCTTCGGCCCGTCGGCCGTGAGCATGAACTGGCCGTAGAGGATGCCCTTGTACTCCGGCATGGCGTCGACGACGGCCTCGATGACCTCGACGGCGTCGTCGTAGTCGGCCTCGGTCATGAACGGCAGCTCGAACGAGGCGTCCGTGTACGAGCCCATCCCGCCGGTGTTGGGGCCCTCGTCGCCCTCGTAGGCGCGCTTGTGGTCCTGGACAGCGGGCGAGGTGCGGACCGAGCCGTTGGCGACGAACGCCTGGACCGTGAACTCCTCGCCGACGAGGCGCTCCTCGACGACCCACTCGTCGTAGTCGCTCTCGCGGACGTACTCGACGGCCTCGGACTGCGTGAGCTGGTCGCCCGTCACCCGGACGCCCTTCCCGCCCGTCAGGCCGCGGGGCTTGACCGCCACGTCGTGGTCCACGGAGGCGACGTAGTCGGCGGCCGCGTCGGCGTCCTCGAAGGCCTCGAACGCCGGGCAGCCCGGGATGGCCTCGTCGCGCATGAACTCCCGCTGGAAGCGCTTGTCCGTCTCGATGCGGGCCTCGTCCGCTTTGGGGGCGAACGCGTAGATGCCGGCCTCGTCGAGGGCGTCGGTCACGCCCGCCTGCAGCGGCGCCTCCGGTCCGACGACCGCGAGGGTGGCGCCCACGTCCTGTGCGACCCCGACCACGGCGTCGGGGTCGGTCTCGGACTCGACGACGTGGTACTCCTCGGCCAGCGCGTCGATGCCGGGGTTGCGGTTCGACGCACACGCGTACAGCGTGGCGTCCGCGGCCCGGTCGACGGCCCGCGCGACGGCGTGCTCGCGCCCGCCGCCGCCGACCAGCAGGACCCGCTCGTGCTTGCTCGTGCTCATGGGCGAGTCGCGGCGCGGGTCCCCCCTAAGGGTTGCTTTCCGACGTGGTGCCGGCCTCGGCTGCCTTCACCGCGTGGCGCCAGCTTCAGCCGTCCCCGTCGTCCGTGGTGGCCTCAGCCGTCCCCGTCGCCTGTCGCCGGGTCGGGGAGCCCGACCTGCAGGCTCAGGTCGTACGCGTGCTCGCCCGAGACCCACTCGAAGACGAGCCTCCGGGCGCGACGCTCGGTCCGGACCCCGTCGTGGTCGGTCTCCAGCGCCACGTTGGTCGCGCCGTCGAGTTCGGGGCTCTCCGGGCAGCCCCAGAACAGCGGGTCCTCGGTCCCGCGGAGCGTGTAGTAGTCGACGTCGCCGGGCGTCTCGTCGGCGTTCAGCCGCGCGAGCGGGTGGTCCTCGTCACGGTCGTAGTCGTCCCGGAGGAAGGGGGTCACCTTGTAGGTGTCCTCGGACATCCCGGCGTTGTCGGCCCAGCGGTTCAGCACGGAGCCGTGGTTGGCCCCAGCGAGGCCGACGACGCTGTCGACGTGGTCGTACTCGTCGTACTCGGAGAGCCACCACCGGGCGCCGGTCACGCCCAGGCTGTGGGCCACCACCGACACCGCATCGGCGCCGGTCTCGTTGCGGACCTGGTCGACGAAGTCGGCCAGCGAGGCCGCCATCTCCCGGTGGCTCGGGCTGCCGTCGCGGAACGTCACCGCCCACAGCTCGTCGCCGAGGTAGCCACGCTGCAGGAAGAACTCCGCGTGGGCCTCCCAGTCGCAGGCGTCGCGCTGGTTGCCGTGGACGAACACGACCGGGGTCCGCTCCGCCCCCGGTTCGGTGCCGTGGTGGTCGTGGCCGCCCCAGCCGCCGTACAGGCCGCCGGTGTTCCAGGGGAGCCGCGTGGCGTCGGCCCGCTCGCGGTCGCACTCGTCGTGGCACCCGCCGTGGCGCCGCGCGCGCTTCAGTTCTCGCAGGTTCGCCCGCAGATCTGCCGAGAATGGCCAGCCGCGTGAGCCGTTGGCAAGAGACACGTTCGCATCCCACGGGCACATCCTATAGCTGTTTCGACCAGTGACCGCCCGCCGTCCGGGGCATTGCCCCGGCCGATGGCTTTTGCGGGTCGCCACCGAACCCCCTGTATGCCCACCGTCGACCGCAACCGCCTGGACGATGCTGCCTCCCCCTACCTTCAGCAGCACGCCGACAACCCCGTCAACTGGCAGCCCTGGGACGACGAGGCGCTCGCGGCCGCCCGCGAGCAGGACGTGCCGGTCTTCCTCTCGGTCGGCTACTCCGCCTGCCACTGGTGTCACGTGATGGAGGAGGAGAGCTTCGAGGACGACGAGGTCGCCGGCGTCCTCAACGAGTCGTTCGTCCCCATCAAGGTGGACCGCGAGGAGCGCCCGGACATCGACTCGCTGTACATCACGGTCTGCCAGCTCGTTCGCGGGCAGGCCGGGTGGCCGCTGTCGGTCTTCCTCACGCCCGAGGGGAAGCCGTTCTACGTGGGGACCTACTTCCCGAAGGAGGCCACGCGCGGCCAGCCCGGCTTCCTGCAGCTCCTGCGCGACGTGCGCGACAACTGGTCGGACCCCGAGGAGCGCGAGGAGATCGAGGACCGTGCCGAGCAGTGGGCCGCGGCCGCGCGCGGCGAGCTGGAGGACGTCCCCGACCAGCCCGGGACGGCGCCGGACGCGGCGTTCCTCGACGCCGCCGCCTCGGCCGCACTCCGGTCGGCCGACCGCCAGCACGGCGGCTTCGGGCAGGGCCAGAAGTTCCCCCAGCCCGGCCGCCTGCACGTCCTCCTGCGCGCGCACGACCGCGCGGGGCGGGACACCTACCGCGAGGTCGTCGAGGAGACGCTGGACGCGATGGCGAACAACGGTCTGTACGACCACCTCGGCGGCGGCTTCCACCGCTACTGCGTGGACCGCTCGTGGACGGTGCCGCACTTCGAGAAGATGCTGTACGACAACGCCGAGATCCCGCGCGCGTTCCTCGCGGGCTACCAGGTCACCGGCGAGGAACGCTACGCGGCGGTGGTCCGGGAGACGTTCGCCTTCCTCGACCGCGAGCT
The DNA here is from genome assembly GCF_029338515.1 of Haloglomus litoreum. Lineage (GTDB taxonomy): Archaea > Halobacteriota > Halobacteria > Halobacteriales > Haloarculaceae > Haloglomus > Haloglomus litoreum. Next base: position 1,792,502 of record NZ_CP119988.1, read on the forward strand.
GCGCCACCCCGACGGTGGGTTCTACGCCACGCTCGACGCCCGGAGCCCGCCGCTCGACGGCCGCTCGGGGGAGGCCGGCGAACTGGAGGAGGGGGCCTTCTACGCCTGGACGCCCGACGAGGTCCGCGCGGCCCTCGACACGTCCGGCGACCACGACGACCTCGACGCCGACCTCCTGTGCGACCGCTTCGGCGTCACCGGCGCGGGCAACTTCGAGGCGGGCCTGTCGGTCCTCACCCGCGCCGCCGATATCGAGGTTCTCGCGGGCGAGTACGGGCTCGACACGACCGAGGTCTCCGAACGCCTGGACGCGTCCACCCGGACACTCCGCGAGGCCCGCGCCGACCGCCCCCGGCCCCGCCGCGACGAGAAGGTGCTGGCGGGCTGGAACGGACTCGCCATCGCCGCGCTCGCCGAGGGCGCCCTCGTCCTCGAGGACGACCGCTGGGCCGGGCTCGCCACGGACGCCCTGGACTTCGTCCGTGACCGCCTGTGGGACGCCGACGGCGTGCCGGCGGGCAGCGCGGATGGGGACTCGGGCGAGGCGGTCGGTCGGCTCCAGCGCCGCTGGAAGGACGGTGATGCCGGCATCGACGGGTACCTCGAGGACTACGCGTTCCTCGGGCGCGGGGCGCTGGCCTGCTACGAGGCGACCGGTGGGGTCGAGCACCTCGCGTTCGCGCTCGATCTGGCGCGCTGCATCGAGGCCTCGTTCTGGGACGCCGACCGCGGGACGCTCTACTTCACGCCGGCCGGCGGTGAGTCCCTGGTCGCGCGGCCGCAGGAGCTCGGCGACTCCTCGACCCCGTCGAGCGCGGGCGTCGCCACGTCCCTGCTCGCCGCGCTCGACGGCTTCGTCGACCACGACCGCTTCGGCGACGTGGCCGAGGCCGTCGTCGGCACCCACGCCTCGACGCTGGAGTCGAACCCGCTCAAGCACCCGACGCTGACGCTGGCGGCCGACGACGTGGCCGTCGGGCCGCTCGAACTGACCATCGCGTCGGAGGACGACCTCCCGGACGCCTGGCGCGCGACGCTCGCGCGTACCTACCTGCCCGGGCGCCTGCTCGCGCCCCGGCCGGCGACCGACGACGCGCTCGCGGAGTGGCTCGACACGCTCGGGGGCGAGCGCGCACCGCCCATCTGGGCCGACCGTGGCGCGCGCGACGGCGAGCCGACGGTGTACGCCTGTCGGTCGCGTACCTGCTCGCCGCCGACCCACGACCTCGCGGGGGCGCTGGAGTGGGCTGCGGACCTCGGGCCCGGCGGGTCCGACCCCGACGGGGGTGAGTGACCCGGCGGATGGGCGCTCGCCGACGGACCGTGGCTCTCCCACTCGCGCTCCTGGTGGTGCTCGCGGGCTGCGGGAGCGCCGGTAGCGGGCCGACGACACCCCCCGCGGGGACACTGACCCCGGCCCCGGTCCCCAGTGACGACGGCCTCGTGGGTGGGACGCCGACGGCCGACCAGCGCGTCGGGGCCTTCGCCATCGGCCCGACCGAACCGCTCTGCCCGAGTGAGGTGGGCGAGGAGGGCAAGGACTACCCGGAGACCGTCGAGCGGGCGGTCACCATCGAGGGGAACTGGTCGGACGCCACCGGGGCCGCACGGCTCGCGGAACGGGCTGCGGCGGCCGGCCTCGGCGGGCCGCCACCCGAGATGGTCCCGGTCCCGGGTGGGCAGCGCCCCGTCACGCTCCTCGGCGAGACGTTCGACCCCGCGTCCCGGTTCGGCGTCGAGCGGTACGCGCTCGCCACCACCAGCGGGAACCGGTCGCTGGACGCCATCGTGCTCGCACCCGACGGGAACCGGACGACGGTCCGGCTGTACGCGCTCACCGGGTTCTGCTGAGAAGTGGGGCTGGCGGGGTCAGATATCCCGGTCAGCCAGCTGCTCGGCGAGCGAGACGAGGATGGGGACCGGCTCCTCCTCGACGAACCGCGCGAGCTCCTCGCCATCACGCTCGATCACGACCGTCGGGATGAGCTCGATACCGTACTCCTCGACGAGCGGGCCGGTCTTGGAGCCGTCGTCCAGCTTCTCGACGGGATAGTGCTCGACGCGGTCGCCGGTGATGCCCGCGGCCTCGAGCGCGGCGCCGAAGTCGGGGAGCTGCTTGCGGCAGTCCTTGCACCAGTCACCGCCCCAGACCTTCACGACGGCGTCGGCGGGGAGTCCGGCGAGCGTCTCGACAGCGTCCGAGTACGACGCCTCGTCCCACGCCGGGTTCGGCCGCATCGTCTCCAGACGGTCCCCCGCGGGCTCCGTTGCCTCGTTCCGTTGGTCGACCATACCGGCAGACACGGCACCGGGCGGGTTAAGCGACGCGCTCCCGGGAACCGCCGAGCGGGGGCCGGCCGTCGGAGCCTGCCGATCACCGCCAGAGGCGCAGCACGCCGTCCGAACGCGCCACGCCGAGCACGAGGTGGTCGCCCACCGTCACGGCGTGGAGGTTCGAGGCGACCCGCCCGCCCACCGGGACGCTCCACGCCGCCTCGGCGCCATCGGCCGTCCGCCGGATGCCGACCAGCCGCTCCCGGGCGTCGTCCGGGACGATCAGTTCGAATCGGCCGTCGCCGTCCGCGTCCGCGGCGACGGCCCCATCGAGAACCCGCGACCCGATGGCGTGTGAGGAGACGCCGTCGAGCGTGGCGGCGATGCGGAGCCGGGCCCCGTCCAGTCGGTAGAACTCGGCCGTCCCGCCGATGTGTGGGGTCCGCACGACGGCCACCTCCGGGCGTCCGTCGGGCGGGAACGGCGCGACCGCGAGTTGATGCCGCCAGCGGAAGCCCGAGCCCACGGCCGGGCCGGCCGCTACCCGGTCGCCGGCCAGGCTGTAGACCGCGACCCGTGCGCCGGCCGCGGCGTCCGCCTCGGTGACGACCACCTCGGGTCGTCCATCCGCCGACAGGTCCGCCACGATGGGTGCCTGGCCCTCGATGACGGCCGTCCCCGGCACGGACACCCGCTCCACGACGGCCGCTGCGGCGGGGTCGACCACCGAGAAGCCGCCGGCCTCGATGCGGTCCCCGAGCGCGCCGTGGCCGTACCGGTCGGTCGCATCCGAGAGCACGACCACGCGTGGGTCCGTCCCGGACCCACCCGGGGCCAGCACCGGGTACGCATCGGGTGGGGCCGCAACGTCGAGCCGGTGGGTGCGGTCGGGACCGACGATGACGAGCGCCCCATCGTCGGCGACGAACGTGCGAGGACCGTCCGGCAGCCGGAGGGGATGCGAGACCCCCGAGGTGCCGGGCGGGACCGGTGGCACGACCGGCCCGTCCGCGTCGGCCCCGAGCGTCGGGGGTTGCCCGGGCGACAGGTCGGCTCTCACGGCCGTCCGGGCCGCGCCGGTCCCGTCCACGCGGTGGGCGACCGCGGCGCCCTCGTCCTCGACGGTGACCCAGTAACTGCCCGCCCCGTCCCGCGCCGGCACCGCCACGACCCATCGCGGCTGGCCGCCCAGGTCCAGCCGGACGTCGAGTGGCTCGGTCCCCGGCATCCCGCCGGTCCCCGCTGCCACCCGGTTGCCGCTCGGGGTCAGATGGGTCGTCCGCGGTGGGGTGGTGGGGCCGGCGACGGTCCCCAGCGCAGCCGTCCCGGTGGGGGTGCGCTCGCGGCTCCGGAAGCCACAGCCGGCGAGGGCGGCGCCCCCGAGGAGCGCGAGGACGGCCCGTCGATGGTACACGCTCCCCGCTGCGTCGCCCCGTGCGATAAACCTCGGCGTCGGGGACGGGGGCTCAGAGACGCTCGCGCAGGTGTTCGAGGAGCGTGTGTCGGTGACAGCGCTTCCCGTCGCCCTCGAAGCAGACCAGCCAGATGTCCTCGCCGTCGTCGACGCGGGCGGCGAGGTCGGCCAGTGCCTCGGCAGCCGCCCCGTCGGCATCGAGGTACTCGCGGTACCGACGCGCGAAATCGGTCTCCTCCCAGGCCGCGTTGTGGGCCCCCTCGTCGCACATGCCGCGGCGCTTCAGCTCCGCCGTCCGGTCTTTCGCCTCGTCGAGGAGCGCCTCCGGAGGCCCGAGAGCGGGTCGGTTCTCGTCCGTCGCGGCCCGGAACCAGCCCGTCGGCCGTCGGACCACGCCGACGAGGCTGGCGTCGCCGGGGTCGACCAGGTCGTGCTGGAGCGCCGCGACGTACGTCTCGTCCACGGTTCCGGTCATCGTCGGGGACTGGGCTCGCGGGGCTACTGAAACCTGGCGACGGTTCAACCACGTGACGGGGCGGCCCTCACTCGAACGACCGGGCGGGCGTCACGCGATGTCCCGGGAGGTGTCGATGGCGACCTCCTCGGACAGCTCCAGCTTGATGATGTCGTTGAGCGCACGGCCGCCACGGAACTTCGGTACCGCGAGGCGGTTCTCGATGTCGTCGCCGCTCTCGATGGTCTTCAGGTCGAAGACGATGTCCGCCATGTGGAGGGTGGTGTCCCGGAGGGGCGGGATGGAGTGGCCGTCCAGACAGTGGAGCAGCGCCAGCGAGCCGGTGTTGTAGATGTGGTTCTGGAGTTCGTTCATGAAGTTCCGGAACCGGGCCGGCTCCTGGCTCTCGAGGATGTTCAGCGGGTCGACGATGAGGTTCGAGGACTCCGGGAGCGCCGACACCAGCTTGGCGGCGTTGTCCAGCGGCGCCTCCCCGGCCACGTCACGGACGGTCGGGCTGCCGGTGGTCGTGGGGGAGTTGGCGATGGAGTCCGACACCGCGTCGCCGGTCCGGTCCAGCGAGATGTACAGGGTGCCGCGGGTGGCGGTGAGTTCGTAGAGGAACAGCTCGGCCTGGCTCGCGGGAGCGGCGGTGAGAGCGACGATGCTACCGGCGGGGATCCCTCCATCGAGCTTCCGGTCGAGCACCTCGATGCCAGTCCGAAGCCGGTCCGCCATTGTGGGACTGGTTTACTCTACTGCGATTTAACAGTTCTGGCCCCCTGGGTCGGTGGCGCCGTACTGTGAACCCCCGAATCTGAGCGATAGCGGTCTCCTGGAGAGGGGTGAGGTCACTTGGGGATCTATCGAATCGGGCCGGCGGACCCGGACATCGACGTGCCTTCATATAGGGTGTCTGCGGGTCGGACACCGGGGGTCGGGGGATTCAAGACGGCGGGGGGCGCCTTTCCGGTAATGCGGCACGACCACCTCATCAGCGCCAGACAGCTCTCGCGGGGCGACGTGGAGACGGTGCTGGACCGCGCCGCCGAGTTCGACGCCGGCGAGCGTGTCGCCCGGGACGACGACCTGCTCGGGCTGTGCTTCTTCGAGCCGTCGACACGGACGAAGATGAGCTTCGACACCGCGATGAAACGTCTCGGCGGCGACACCGTCGACATGGGCACCGTCGAGTCGTCGTCGGTCAAGAAGGGCGAGTCGCTGGCGGACACCGTCCGCGTCGTCGCGGGGTACGCCGACGCGCTGGTCCTGCGCCACCCCAGCGAGGGCGCGGCGAAACTGGCCAGCGAGTTCGTCGACGTCCCCGTCATCAACGCCGGCGACGGCGCCGGCCAGCACCCGACCCAGACCCTGCTCGACCTCTACACCATCCGCGAGAACGCCGGCCTCGACGACATCACGGTCGGCATCATGGGCGACCTGAAGTACGGCCGGACGGTCCACTCCCTGGCCGAGGCGCTCACGGAGTTCGACGTCCGGCAGCACTTCATCAGCCCGGAGTCGCTCCGGCTCCCGCGGAACGTCCGCTACGACCTCCACGAGGCGGGCGCCGACGTGCGCGAGCACACCGATCTCGCGGGCATCCTGCCCGAGCTGGACGTCCTGTACGTCACGCGCATCCAGCGCGAGCGGTTCCCCGACGAGAACGAGTACCGGGAGGTCGCCGGCGAGTACCGCATCGATGCCGACACCCTCGACGCGGCGCGCGAGGACCTGACCGTGATGCATCCGCTGCCTCGGGTGGACGAGATCGCGCCCGACGTCGACGAGACCGACCACGCGACCTACTTCGAACAGGCCCACAACGGCGTCCCCGTACGGATGGCGCTGCTGGACCTGATGCTCTCCGGGGACGGGGGTGATGGCCGATGACCGACGCCGACCAGGAGCTGCGTGTCTCGAAGATCGTCAACGGGACCGTCATCGACCACATCGCGGCCGGCCAGGCGCTCAACGTCCTCGCCATCCTCGACATCGACGGGTCCGGCGGCGAGGAGGTCTCGGTCGGGATGAACGTCCCCTCCGACCGGCTGGGCCGCAAGGACATCGTGAAGGTCGAGGGCCGGGAGCTGAGCCCCGCCGAGGTCGACGTCCTCTCGCTCATCGCCCCCGCCGCGACCATCAACATCGTCCGCGACTACGACGTGGTCGAGAAGAGCCGCGTCACGCGCCCCGAGGTGGTGACGGGCATCCTCTCCTGCCCGAACACGAACTGCATCTCGACCGCGGGCGAGCCCGTCGAGTCGCGGTTCGAGGTCCTCGACGACGCCGTCCGGTGTGGTTACTGCGACGAGTTGCTCCGGGAGGACCTGGCGGCCCACATCGCGACCGACTGAGCGAGGCTGTGCCTATCGGTGGAACGAACACACTGATACAATTGCAACAAACTCTTTATATGGTATACGGGCGATATTAATCGCGAATTTCTACAACATGTGCCGGGAGTCCCGTTCTATGAATTTCTACCGCTGTCTCCCGATGTCGTCGACCAGCCCCCCAGCCGTTCGACCGCGTCGACGGCACCGGTCCCGGAGACGTAGGTGATGGGCTCGACGCCGTAGGCGCCGCGGTGGGGGCCACGGCGGGGACGCCCCCTCGGTCGGCGAACGCCGACGCGAACGCTGGGCCCCTGCTCGACAGGCGGGGCGACGGGGCGGTCGGGCGAAGAACGGCCGGTTTATGTCGGGTCATCACGGACGTTCGACCATGCAACGCCCACAGGTCGGCGAGCTATCGCCACCGGACCGGCTGCTGATGGGCCCCGGCCCGAGCGAGGTCCATCCGCGGACGCTCCGCGCGATGGCTGCGCCCCCCGTCGGCCACCTCGACCCCGCGTTCATCGAGGTGATGGACGAGACACAGGAACTGCTGCGCCACGTCCTCCGGACCGAGAACCAGTGGACCATCCCGGTCTCCGGGACCGGGAGCGCGTCGATGGAGGCCGCCATCGGAAACCTCACCCGCCCCGGCGACACGGTGCTGGTCCCGTCGAACGGCTACTTCGGTGACCGGATGGCCGCGATGGTCCGGCGCGCCGGCGGCGAGCCCGTCCGCGTCGACGCGCCGTGGGGCGAGCCGCTCGACCCCGACGACGTGAACGAGGCGTTCGCCGAGCACGACCCGGACCTGTTCGGCTTCGTCCACGCCGAGACCTCCACCGGCGTCAAGCAGCCCGACGTGCCCGCACTCACCGACATCGCCCATGACAACGACGCGCTGGTCATCGCGGACGTGGTCACGTCGCTGGGCGGCGTCGAGTTCCGGATGGACGAGTGGGGCGTCGATGCGGCCTACTCGGCCGGCCAGAAGTGCCTCTCCTGCCCGCCCGGCGCGTCGCCGCTCTCGCTCAACGGCCGCGCGATGGAGCGGGTCCAGTCCCGCGAGGAGCGGCCCCGCTCGTGGTACCTGGACCTCACGCTGCTGGACGAGTACTGGGGCGACGAGCGCGCGTACCATCACACCGCCCCCGTCTCGAACGTCTACGCGCTCCGTGAGTCCCTCCGGCTCGTCGTCGAGGAGGGGCTCGAGGAGCGCTGGGCCCGCCACGAGCGGGTCGCGGGCGCGCTCCGCGAGGGGCTGGCCGCGATGGGCCTGGAACCGGTCGCCGAGCCGGACTGGTGGCTCCCCTCGCTCAACACCGCCCGCCTCCCCGAGACCGCCCACGTCGAACCCGGCGACGTCATCGACCGGATGCTCCACGAGCACGACATCGAGATCGCCGGCGGGCTCGGGGACCTCGCGGGGGAGGTACTCCGCGTGGGCTGTATGGGCCACGGTGCCCGCCCGGACAACGTGACCGCGCTCGTCGCCGCGCTGGGCGACTCGCTGCTCGCGCTGGGCGTCGATGTCGACGCGGACGCCGGGCTGAGTACGGTCCGGGCGTCGCTCCGCGAGTCGTAGGGCCGCCGTGGGCGACGGGCGGGCGGGACGGCCGCCGGTCCGGTCGCACACTACTCCAACACGGCGACCTTTTGCGCACCGACCACCAACGGAGGGCCAGTGACCGATTCGCAGGAGGAGGACGCCGAGGAGGACGCGGAGCAGGGACCCGAGGGCGACGGCTCCGAGCAGCCGGCCCCCGACCTCCCCATCGATGCGTTCTACGACCTGCTGGAGGACCGCGAGCGGCCGGTCGTCACCGCGACGGAGGTCGCCACCGCGCTCGACTGCTCGCACGCCGACGCCGAGGACGCCCTCGCGGCCCTCGTCGCCGAGGGCCGGGTCCGGCGCCAGGCCGTCGAGAACGACCCCGTCGTCTGGTACCCGACCGATTGGAAGGAGACGCAGGGCCGCGAGCGGAGCGTCGTCTTCCCGAACCGCCGCGAGATCATCGTCGACCAGCCGAGTCAGTTCACCCGCGCGCAGCTCTCGACGTTCGCGCGGCTGGAGGACGTCAACGGTGAGCGGGGCTACCGGTACGTCGTCCGCGAGGACGACATCTGGCGCGCGCCACAGGAGACGTTCGAGGCGCTGCAGCGCTCGATGCGGCAGGCGCTCGGCGGGCGGTACGAGGCGCTAGAGGAGTGGGCCGAGGGCCAGTGGGAGCGCGCCCGCAAGTTCCGACTCTACACCCACGACGAGGGCTACGTCGTGCTGGCCGCGGCGAGCGCGGACCTGCTGGGCAACGTCGCCGAGCAGCACCTGGACGAGGGCGTCCTCCGGGCGCGCATCGGCGACACGGAGGCCTGGGTCGCGGAGGACCGCACCGCCGAGGTCAAGCGGACGCTGTACGAGGCCGGCTACCCGGTGCTGGACGAGCGCTCGCTGGACGAGGGCGACGACCTGCCGCTGGACCTGCACCTCCGATTGCGCGACTACCAGAACGACTGGGTCAAGCGGTTCATCAGCAAGGGCTCGGGCGTGCTCGTCGGGCCGCCCGGCTCCGGGAAGACGGTCGCGGCGATGGGCATCATGGCGGCCATCGAGGGCGAGACGCTGATCCTCGTCCCGTCGCGCGAACTGGCGAGCCAGTGGCACGACGAACTCCTCGCGAACACCTCGCTCACCGAGGAGCAGGTCGGGGAGTACCACGGTGGCCGCAAGGAGGTGCGTCCGGTGACCATCGCCACCTACCAGACCGCGGGGATGGACCGCCACCGGCACCTGTTCGACGACCGCAAGTGGGGGCTCATCGTCTACGACGAGGTACACCACATCCCGGCACCCATCGCCAGGCGGAGCGCACAGCTCCAGACGAAGCACCGGCTGGGCCTCAGCGCGAGCCCCATCCGGGAGGACGAGAAGGAGGACGAGATCTACACCCTCGTCGGCCCGCCGGTCGGCACGGACTGGGAGGCGCTGTTCGAGGCCGGCTACGTCGCCGAGCCCGAGGTGGAGATTCGGTTCGTCCCGTGGGCGAGCGACCTCCACGAGGACGAGTACGCCGCCGCACACGGTCACGAGCGCCGGATGGTCGCAGCGACCAACCCGGCGAAGGCCGCCGAGATCGAGGCCACCCGTCGCGACCACGTCGGCGAGAAGACCCTCATCTTCGTCGAGTACATCGACCAGGGGAACGCGCTGGCCGAGGAACTCAACGTCCCGTTCGTGAGCGGCGAGACGCCCCACGCCCGCCGGCGGAAGCTGTTCGAGGAGTTCCGGACCGGGCCACGCGACGCGCTCATCGTCAGTCGCGTCGGCGACGAGGGCATCGACCTCCCCGGCGCGGAGGTGGCCATCGCCGCCTCGGGGCTGGGTGGCTCCCGGCGACAGGGCGCCCAGCGCGCCGGCCGGACGATGCGCCCCGTCGGGAAGGCGCGGATGTACGTGCTGGCGACGCGCGGGACGAGAGAGGAGGAGTTCGCCCGCCAGCGAACCCGCCACCTGGCCGCGAAGGGCGTCCGGGTCCGCGAGCGCGACAGCGCGGCCTGGTCGTTCGAGGCGGGCGAGGCGACGCAGGTCGAGGACGAGGCCGGGTCGGCGGGCGCCGACGGCGGAGTGGGCCCTGGGACGGGGGACGGCGGCTGATGGGCCGGGTCCGCCGCCGGACGCGCATCGCCGCGCCACGCGAGCGCGTGTTCGACCTCGCACGGCACGTCGAGGCCCACGTCGCCACGATGCCCGACGAGCGGGCGCTCCAGGGGTCCGGCCTGCTCGAACTCGGGGACCGGGTCACCTTCCGCCAGCGCCAGTTCGGCGTCCCGTTCGAACTCACCGCGGAGGTGGTCGCCATGGACCGTCCCCGCTCGTTCCGTGACGAGCAGGTCGAGGGCGTCTTCGGCGCACTCACCCACGAACACAGGTTCGAACGCGACGGCGACGCGACCGTGATGACCGACGACGTGCGGTTCGAGCCCCCGTTCGGGCCGCTCGGGCCGCTCGTCGAGCCGGTGGCCAAGCACCGGCTCCGCCGGCTCGTCGACTACCACGCCGAGGCGCTGAAGGCGGTCGCCGAGGGCGACGAGTGGCGGCGCTTCCTGGAGTGAGCGGCCAAACTACAAGCCACCACCCCGTCAACGCCGTGGCGTGAGCGACGACACAGAGTCGGCGACGGACGACGGCACCGGGAGCACGGACCCGGAGGACATCGGTCGCGGTCGCCGTCACGAGCGACTGGCACGCCATCCGACACCCGGGCCGAAGAACTCGCTGCAGCACTGGCGCGAGGCCAAGTCCATCCCCACCGTCGTCGTCAACTACATCTTCGTCCTCGTGGCACGGCTGGCGCCCGCGCTCCCCGTGAAGGCGTGGGCGCTGCGGCGTATCGGCGTCACGGTCGGGGAGGGGGTGTCGTGGGGGCTGGAGGCGACGCCGGACGTCTTCTGGCCCGAACTCGTGACGCTGGAGGACCACGTCATCGTCGGCTACGACGCGACGCTGCTGTGCCACGAGTTCCTGCAGGACGAGTACCGGACCGGCGAGGTCGTCCTCCGCGAGCGGGCGATGCTCGGCGCGGGCGCCGTCGTCCTGCCGGGCGTCGAGATCGGCGAGGGGGCACAGGTCGCGGCCAACTCGCTCGTCGCCGAGGACGTGCCCGCGGGCGAGACGTGGGCCGGGGTGCCGGCCGAACCCGTCGGTGACGACGGAACGGCCACGGAGTGAGGGGCCGGCAGGTCAGTCCCGGATGCGGACGATGCCGTTCTTGAACACCTGCCTGTTGGGCACGACGAACTCCCGGCCGTCGCTCTCGATGCGGGTGACGAGGACGTCCACCTCCTGGACGATGCCGCGCTGGCCGTCGATGACGACCTCGTCGCCGATGGTGTAGGGCTCGTTGAGGACGAGGAAGATGCCGGCGGCGCCCGAGGCGAGCATATCCGAGAACGCCAGGCCGCCGATGAAGAACACGCCGAAGGCGTACGCCGCCAGCAGGATGAGGAGCGCGGCGGTCACGACGCCGAGTTGGCCGAGCGCGATGAGCGCCGCGATGTAGAAGATGCTGTACTTGACGACGAGCGGGAGCGCGTTCACCTCCGGCAGTTTGACCGAGCGGAGCCGCTCGCTCACCACGAGTTCGGCCTTGTCGCCGAGGATGAGGCCCGTGATGACGACCAGCGCGGCGATGAAGAGGCTCGGGAGGAAGTCGGTCAGGCCCGTGATGAAGATGCCGGCGTTCACGACGCCCGCGACCCGGAGGGCGAAGATGGTGCCGACGACGACGATGAACAGGCCCGACAGGCGCGAGACGAGTTTCACCGTCGAGGTGCCGAGCCGACGTGCGGTCCGCTCGAACAGGGTCCCCTCGACCTCGTCGGGGACGCCCGCGTCGGTCAGCAGGCTGTTGAGGAGGCGCGTGACGGCGATGCCGATGACGAGTGCCGTGACGACGATGAGGCTCGCGACGAAGAGATCGAGCTCGCTGGTGAGCAGGCGTCTGAGCAGTTGCCGCAGTTCGGCGATCTGCGCGACCATGGCTCAGTAGTCCTCCGGGTCGATCTCCAGCACCAGTTCCCCGCCGGAGAAGGCCCGCACCAGCCCGTCGGACTCGGAGAGGACGATGGCGACGGCGTTCGTGTCGCGCGTGATGGCGCCGCCGGCCATGTGCCGGGCCCCGAGGCCCTTCGGGATGTCGACGCCCTCGGCGGAGGGTTCGAGGTAGCGGTACGCGGAGACGATCTTCCCCGAGTCCGAGATGATGAAGGCGCCGTCCAGCCGGGAGAACTCCTTCAGCATCACGTTCACGATGGGGTCGCCGACGTGGACGTGGCTCTTCTCGAACGGGTTGTACGAGAGGGGGCGGGACTTGTTCATCACCTTGCCCGCGTCGCCGACGACGAACAGCGCGCCGACAGGTTTGCCCTTCTGGCCCTTCTTCCCGAGTTCGATTGCCACCTCCAGCACGTCCCGGATCACGGAGGCCTCGGCCCGGCTGTCCGCGAACAGTTCGTAGACGCCCGAGCGGGCGAAGTCGCCCGCCCGCACCCGGACGAGGCTGTCGATGTCCTCGGCGAAGGTCTTCGCCGCACACAGCACGGCGTCACCCTCCTCGATGAGGCCGTTCTCCAGCGCGCCCTCCAGTCCGAAGCGGATGCGCTGGGCCACGTCCGCGAACTCGAGCGGGAGTTCGACGTAGTGCTCGGCGTCGATGGCGTTCTCGCCGGCCACCACGACGACGGGCTTCTCGGCCTCGGCGACCCGTTCGTAGTACGACCCGCTCGGGCTGAACAGCAGCACGGCTTCCACGCCGTCCGTCATCTCGCCGACCAGGTCGCGCAGGTCGCTCATCGCTCCGTACCTCTCGCACGACACGTAAGAGGTTTATGGGCCGTCAGGCGCGCGTCTCACGCGTGCCAGTTCCCCGACAGGTCCGCTCGAGGGGATGGTACCCGACACGGGCTCGACACCACGCTATTTGGTACCGGGGGACGAGCCACCCCCATGGCCACCGACGAATCACCGGCCACCCGGATGTACCGCCACCGCCACGACACGCTCGTCACCGAGCGGGGGGACCCCTCGGACCCGACGCTGGTCTGCGCGCACGGGACCCTGATGGACCGGACGATGTTCGACCCGCAGCTCGACGCCCTCTCGGACGACTACCACGTCCTCGCGTACGACCTGCGCGCACGGACCGACCAGTACGCCGGCGACTACGACCTCTACGACCTCGCCGACGACTGCGAGGCCCTCCTCGACGCGCGCGGTATCGACTCCTGCACGCTCGCGGGGATGTCGATGGGCGGCTTCACGGCACTCCGGGTCGCCGACCGCTACCCCGAGCGGCTGGACGCCATCGTCATGGTCGACTCCATCGCGCAGCCCCACGACGAGAGCGACATCGAGCAGTACGGGGGGATGATCGACACCGCCCGCGAGATGGGCGAGGTGCCCGAGCCGATGGGCGAGACGGTCAGACACATCCTGTTCGGCGCCACCTCCAACCAGGAGCGCACCGACCTCGTCGACCGCTGGGTCCAGCGGTGGCTGACGTACCCGGGCGAGGCCGTCTACCGGGAGGTCTCCTCGTGGCTCGAACGCCCGGACTTCACCGACGAACTCTCCGCTATCGACGCTCCGGTGCTCGCCATCCACGGCGAGGAGGACACCGCACTGGAGATGGAGAAAGCGGAAGACATGGTCGAGCACCTGCCCGACGCGCGGCTGGAGCCGATTCCAGAGGCCGGCCACTCCTCGAACACGGAGAACCCCGAGGCCGCGAACGCCGCCATCCGGGGGTTCCTGGAGGAGGTGTACTGAGGCCGAGGACAGCTCCCTCAGCAGGTCAGTCGCCCGCACTCGACGACGTTCCCGGCCTGCCGGGCGACCTCGCTCACGTCGCTGATGCCGAACACGACGGTCGCGACCACGCTCCCGAGGATGACGGCGATGCTGACCATCATGATGACGCCGATCACCGGGCTGACTGCGCGCTCGTCATCGAACAACGTCTGCATCCGTTGTCCATCCATGTGGAAGGCGGCTACCTGTGACTCCCACCTTGCCTCACCGCCTGCATTGAAGTTGGCGACGGGACGGACGAAGTACCCATGCCGGGTACGTGACGTTACGTATCGGAGGATGCGGTGGGGATGGGATTTGAACCCATGAGGCGCGAAGCGCCAGTTGCTCTCAAGGCAACCACCTTGGGCCACTCGGTCACCCCACCTCGTGCGACGATTGACCGCGGGGTCGCTAAGTCCTGTCGGTGGCGGACGCGGCGCCGTGCGGGTCCCGGCAGTCACTCCCCGGCCAGTTCCAGCCCACCGTCCTCGTCCGTCACCACGGTCAACCCGGAGTCGTCCAGCCACTCGGCGACGTGGCTCGGGACCGGTCGCCCGGCCGTGCGGCGCGTCTCGACCTGCAACAGCGCCTCGGCGAGGTCGGCGCCCGTCTCCAGCATGGGCAGGGACTTCAGGAAGTCCACCTCGTGGCCGGCGTCACCCGCGCGGTCCGTCAGCGTCCGCAGCGCGGGCGGCGTGTACGCCCCGTCGAAGTCGATGGGCTCGGTGAAGCCCGCGAAGTAGACCCGCCCGCCGGTCGACGGGCCGAGCACGACCGGCGCGCGCCGGAGTTTCATCGCCGCCTCGTCGATCTCCTGCCGGGAGCAGAACGCCGCCGCCGGCTCCGTGACCGCCACGGAGGCGACCTCCTCCTGCTCCAGCAGGTGGGTGACGGTGTTGCCCGCGCGCCCGGCGAACGTCTCGCCGACCTGCACCTCGAAGCGGGCGTCGGCCGGGGCGTCGAGCGCCGATTCGAGCGCGTCCCGGACCTCCGCTTCGGCGTCGGCATCGGCGGGGACGTGCTCGTCCGGAATCGCATCATCGGGCCGGTAGTTGACGAGCAGGTCGCCGCCGCTCCCCTCGACCGCGGCGCAGATGTCACGGAGCCCGGCCGCGTACAGGTCGGCCGCCTCATCGGCCGAGAGCGGTGCGGTCTCGACGAGGTCGGGGAAGACGAGTCCGGGACGGGGCGGGTCCGCGAGCACGCAGACGACGGTCATACGTCGACGTGTCGCCGACGAGTCTTGAGCTTTTTATTCCAGCGGCGTCAGCGATGCGTATGGACTACACCCGGCCGCTCGGCGTCCTCGTCGCGCTCGGCGTCGCACTCGGTGTCGTCGGTTCGCTGGTCTCGCTCGTCACCGGCTCGCTCGGCGGCTTCCGGACGGCCGCCGCGGTCGTCACCATCGCGCTCGTCGTCGTCAGCGTCGCCGCCATGGTCGTCGTCGGTACACGCGGCAGCGCGGAGTGGCTGGAGAACAGCGGCTACTGGTGAACCGGCACCCGAAGACACATCACGCCGGACGCCGGTGCCGGCAGTATGCGCCTGTCAGCCCTCCTCCTCGTTCTGTCACTCCTCCTCGCCGGTTGCGGCGGCTTCGTCGGTGACGCGCCGACGGACTCCCCCGCCCCGGCCGCCGAGGACGCGCCGACGGACTCCCCCGCCCCGGCCGCCGAGGACGTGCGGTACGGCATCGCTGTCGAGAACGAGTACGCGTCGAACCGGACCTTCACGGTCCAGGCACGCACGCCGTCCGGGTCGGTACTGCTGAACCGGTCCCGGCAGCTCGTGGCCGGGGAACGGTGGCACGTCGCGAACGTCAGCGCTGCGGACTACGGGGAGGCCGAGTACGAACTGGCGGTGCTGGTGGATGGCGACCCGTCGTACGAGGGGAGCTTCAGCTTCCGGGAGTCCGAGCGGGTCACCCGCCGCACGGGCGCGACGCTCGTGGTCCTCGGTGAGAGCACCGGCGAGACTCACACGTGTGCCGGGAACGTGACCTGCTACCGCCAGCACGTCGAGGAGTGAACCGCCGGGTCAGTCCGCACCGACGCGGTCGGCACCCTCGATGTGGACGAGCTCCTCGACCGGCGGCAGTTCGGCGTCCTTCGAGGTGATGATCTCGATGCGCCGCGAGAGCTTCTCGCTGGCGTACTCGACGAGCGGCGTGCTGTCGAAGTCCGTGTCGTACTGGTCGTCGTCGACGATGCCCGCGATGTGCGGGAGCAGCTCCTGCAGCGTCTCCTGGATGATGGCCTCGTCGACGTCGCCGTTCTCGACGTGCTGCTGGACCTTCTGCATCCCGAAGCCGACGTGCCGGCCCTCGTCGGAGCGGATGCGGGTGATGCCCTCGATGAGGCCGTCGAGCATGACGCGCTCCTCGCCCTCGAACTGCTCGAACTCCGGGCCGGTATCCGAGTACTGGGCCTGGTAGCCGTAGTAGGCCGTCTGCGCGAGCACGGACTCGACGGCGAGGTGGTAGTGGCAGTAGGCGATGACGCGGTTCCGGGCCGTGTTCTCGCCGTCCTCCAGCAGCCTGTGCATCGCGGCCTCGGTCTTGTCGAACAGCTGCTCGTACGGCTCGTTGAAGAACTCCTCGGCGGTCGGCGGGAGCCGCTCGATGCCCCGGGCCTCGGCGACCGGGTCGATGACCTCGCGCCAGTAGCGGTCGAAGAAGACCGCGTGCTTGGCCTCCTCGTAGATCTGGCTGGAGACGAACATCTGGTCGTTGATGTCGTCCAGCGCGATGGCCAGCGGCGCGAGGTCCTCGGTGACGGCCTCCTCGCCGGCGCCGAACTTCGCGATGGAGGAGCGGAAGCCCCGGAACTCCTCGTCGCTCCAGTCCGAGTCGAGGATGCGCTCGCGGTCCTGCTCCAGCAGTTCCGTCGGGATGTCCTCGTACGGGTCCCAGTGCCGGTAGACGGCGTTCTTGAAGTACCCGCCCGCGAAGGAGTCCGGGTCCAGGCGCATCGACCGCTCGCTGTCCGCGTAGCGTGACATGTCCTCACATGAACGGGCAGTACAGCTTCAAGTCTTCGCCGTGCAACCGGGCATCATTAAATACGGGGCGGTGATTCACGGCTCCCGGACGACCTTCACGCAGCCGGGGCCGTCCCGGTCGTGGCCGGGGCCCCCGCCATTGCGGTTCCCGTGCGCGACGGTCAGTCCCCGGCCGCGGCGAGGTCCGCGAACGTCTCGCGGGCGTTCTCGACGGCCGTCTCGCGCTTCGCCGGGTAGGCCTCCACCTTCGCGCGGAGCGTGATGCCCTCCCCCAGCTCCGTGCGACCACCGAACGCCGCCTGCTTGTCCAGCGAGAGGAAGAACGCGCAGTTGTCGTCGACCCGGTCGTCGAGTTCGTCGAGCACCTGGTCCATCGCGTCGGCCTCGGCCAGCACCGAGAGGACGTGCCGGACGTCGTCGGCCCGCTCCAGCCGCGTCGAGAACACGAGGATGCGGTCGCCGTTGAACCCCTCCGTCTCGGACCGTTCGAGTTCCGGCGGGTCCCGTGGGTCGTCGTCGCCACGCGACGGGAGGAAGTGGTCGAGCGCGTCCGCCACGCGGTGCTCGTCCTCGGTCGCGTAGCAGAAGGTCCGCAGTTCGACGTAGTGGAAGGGGACCGACGCCATCGGGCGCTCGTTACTCCGCCTCGTCTTCGTCCTCGGCGCCGCCGACCTCCTCGTCGGGCGCCGCCTCGATAGCGTCCTCGGAGATGCCGGCCTCCTGGCCGTCCTCGAACTGGATCATGTAGGTGGCGTCGCCGAACATCGTCTCGGAGACCTGCGAGACCTCCCCCACCTGACCGTCGTACTCGCTGTGTTCGTCGTGCAGCACGACCGTATCGCCCTTCTCGAAGCTCATGCCAGCGAGTTCTCCACGGCGGCGCAAAAACACGTTGGTTCGCACCGCAGCGCTCGTCTCCGACCACGGCCCCGTCGACTGTCACAGCCACCGCCCAGGGTGCGGCGGCAGCGGCCGTCCCGGGCCCATCGGGGACTGTCGAACGGTTTTTGCGACGGCCCGCCGTACGCGGGGCCATGCACGCTCTCGCTCGCCCTCTCCCGTGGTCCGCGACCGCGGGGCCACCACCAGCGTCGCCGCCGAGCCGGTCCGCCGACGCCGGGGTGGCCTGATGGCACTCGACGACCTGTGGTACCTCGCCGACGAGGCCGACCAGCGCGCCGAACAGGCCTACCACCGGCTCCGCGAGCGCCACGAGGCCTTCCTCGAACGGGTCCGCGAGAAGCACGTCTCCCGCCGCCGATTCCGGACGCTCGCGGCGCGCATCCGCGAGACCGGTACCCCCTACGGCGCCCACACCATCGTCTACCGCCCCTCGGGTGAACTGTTGCTCGTCCGTCACGACACCGTCGATATGTGGGTTCTCCCCGGCGGCGAGGTCGACCCCGGTGAATCACTCCGGGAGGCCGCCCGCCGTGAACTCGGCGAGGAGGCTGGTGTCGAGGCCGAGTACGAGGGCCTGGGTGTCCTCGGCCGCGTCGAGGTCAGTGCCGGCAGCTACGACACCTGGGGCGTCCTCCCCGTGTACGCCGCGCGGGCCCCGGACGACGCGACCCCCCGCGTCAGCGACCCGGACGGCGAAATCAGCGACGCCCGCTGGTTCGACCACCTCCCCGCGGACACCCGCGACCGCGACATCCTTCGCGAGTGGCGGCGTGAGCGGCTGTGAAGAACGGAGCTGTGGCGTGCCGGCGGACCCTCTAGCTGCTCGCCGTCTCGGTCGGTGTGGGCGTCGCGGTGCTGGTCTCGGTCTCGGTGGACTCGCTGCCGGAGTCATCGCCCGAGGCACCGTTCGCGTCGTCGTTCGCGCTGTCGGCGCCGTCGGACTGCCCGCCGCTCTCGGTCTCGGTCTCGTCCTCGAACGTCTCGGTCAGCGTCACCGTCTCGTCCTCGTAGGTCACCTCGACCTCGACCTCCTCGGCGTCGCTGGGCACCGCGAACGTGACGTTGCCGTCGGCGTTCGTCAGGTACTCCGTGCCGTTGTACGCGACCGTCGCGTTCTCCACGGCGGTCCCGTTCTGGGAGACGTAGACCGTCGCGTTCTCGCCGGCGGAGACGTTGCCGACGAACGCCGCGTCGAACGCGGCCGTCTCGTTGGCCGCCGCCTCATCGTCGCCGCGCTCGGCCTGGCCGTCGCCCTCGTCGTCCTCCATCTCCTCGTCGTCCTCGTCGACGCGGTTGATGGGGACGTCCGTGCCGGACTCGCTGGCGACCGGCTTGATGTTGTACGAGCCGGAGTTGCCCCGCTTGACGACCGTGATGTCGTAGACGAAGTCGACCTCGCTGTCGGGGGCGACCTCGAAGTTCTCGTTGAGCTGGAGCCGCGAGGAGGGGAGCTTCACGTCGGCGCTGGAGCCGTCGGTCAGCGTCCCGTTCACGTCGCTCACGCTGATGAAGACCTTCGTGTAGTTGCCCGCCGGCACGTCGAAGGTCCGCAGCAGGGTGGCGTTGTCACCCTTCAGCTCCGTCAGGTCGACGCTGCGGTCGTCGACGGCGTACGTCGTGTTCGAGCCGTTCGCCGCCGGCCCTCGCAGCGACACCTCATCGATGGTGACGTTCAGGTGCTCGAAGTCGTCGATGGCGTTCTGCTGGTCGCTGACGTAGAAGTTCATCCGGCCCTGGTCGGCGGCGGACTCGTTACCGGCGGACTCGTTGCCCGTCGGCGTCGCCGTCGGGGTGGCCTCGTCGTCGTCGGACTCGCCGTCGGCGTCAGCGTCCTCGTCGTCCTCCATCTCCTCGTCGTCCTCGTCGACGCGGTTGATGGGGACGTCCGTGCCGGACTGGCCGGCGACCGGCTTGATGTTGTACGAGCCGGAGTTGCCCCGCTTGACGACGTTGATGTCGTAGACGAAGTCCACGGACTCGTTGTTACCGACCGTGAACTGCTGGTTGATGCGGAGCTTCTGGGAGGGGAGCTTCACGTCGGCGTTGGAGCCGTCGGTCAGCGTCCCGTTCACGTCGCTCACGCTGATCCGAACCTGCGTGTAGGTCCCGTTCTCGACCTCGAACTTCTCGAGGAGCGTGGCGTTCTCGCCCTTGAGCTCGGTCAGGTCGGCCGTCCGATTGTCGACCTCGAAGGTCTGCCAGCCGCTCTCCTCGTCGTCCTCCATCTCCTCGTCTTCCGCGTCCGACTCGTTCCCGTCGGCCTTCTGGAAGGCGACCTCGTCGATGGTGACGTTCAGGTGCTCGAAGTCCTCGATGGCACCCGGCTGGTCGCTGAGATAGAAGTTGACCGTCCCGACCGCATCGCCCGATGTGCCGTCGCTCGGCTCGCCACTCGAGCCGGGACCACCGAACGAGGAACATCCGGCGGTCACGAGCATGAGCGCGACGAGCACTGTCGCCATCTGCTGTTTCATTATATATCCGTCCGTAACTAAATCGTCTCATACTTAGAAGGCTTATGGCCGAAACTGCCCGGTATTCGGCCCGGAAGGCCCACTACTGCAGTATTTGCCGAAGAATGGGCGCCACGTCAACGCTCCTCGCCCCGCTGCGGACGGGCGGGCACGGGGGCTGGTGTGTCAGCTCGCCTCGGCGCCCGGGAACTTCCGGGTGAGTTCGACCTCGCCGTCCTCGTACTCGACCTCGATCTCCACCACCTCGGCATCGTCGGGCACGTCGAACATCACGGTCCCGTCGCCGCCGGTCCGGTACTCCTCGCCGCCGATCTCGACGGTGGCTCCGGCGACCGGCTGGCCGCGCCGGGTCACCTTCACCGTCGCGGCCTCGCCGCGGTCGACGCTCCCGAGAAATCGGGCGCTCACGCCCGACTCGCCGTCCTCGGCGACCTCCTTGATGCCGACGTCGGTGCCGGATTCGGCCACGACGGGCGTCAGGACGTACTTGCCGGAGTTGCCGGCCTTCACGACCGTCGCGTCGAAGACGAAGTCCAGGGATTCGTTGCTCCCGACCGTGAACCGCTTCTCGACCTGGAGCTTGCCCGACGGCAGCTTCACGCGGGTCGAGCTCCCGTCGTCGAGCGTCCCGTTCACGTCGCTCACGTACAGGAACACCCTGTCGTAGGTGCCGTCGGGGAGGCGCTGCTGACCGACGACGGTCGCGTTCTCGCCCTGCAGTTCGGTCAGGTCGACCGTCGTGTCGTTGATGTCGTAGCTCTCCCAGCCTTCCGACTCGAGTTCGTCGTCCGCCTCGCGCTCGTCCTCGTGTTCGTCCGCTTCCTCTTCCTCGGCGTCGGTCTCGTTCGCGGATTCGTTGGCGTCCATCCCGTCGGCTGTCGAGCCGACGTCGTCCGACGCGTTCACGCGGTGGTACGCGACCCTGTCGATGGTGACGTTCAGGTGCTCGAAGTCACCCATCGCGCCGGGCTGGTCGCTCACGTAGAGCGTGACCGTCCCGGAGCCGTCGGTCATCGCGGCGTCGCCGGGGCCGCTACCACCGCCGGCGCCACCGGGAACGCCACCGGTACAGCCCGCCAGCACCAGCATCGCAGCCGCGAGCATCGCAGCGACCGCGTTGTGTCCGAGCATCGTACCCCCTCGTAGCGGGTTCGACCGGATAAGGGGGAACGCCCGTTCGTTCCGTTCCTATCGTCGCGCCGTCTTGCGATTGAACGGGGTGAACGGAGTGAACGACGCGCGTCGTCGACGTCGGCGCCGTCCTTCCGACACGGGTTTCACGCCCCGCTCCCGACAGCGGGTATGTCCCTGCACGTGACGTTCCTCGGCACCGGTGGGGCGGTCCCCTCGGTCCGGCGGAACACGTCGGCGCTGCTGGTGCGCCGCGAGGGCGACCGTCTGCTGTTCGACTGCGGCGAGGGGACCCAGCGCCAGATGATGCGCTTCGGGACCGGGTTCGACGTCTCCCACCTCTTCGTCTCCCATATGCACGGGGACCACACGCTCGGCATCCCCGGGCTGTTGCAGACCTGGGACTTCAACGACCGCGAGGCCGGCCTCGCCATCCACGTCCCGAACGGCGAGCGCCGGACGATGCGGAACCTCCTGAACGGGACCGGCACCGAACCGGGGTTCCCGGTCCGCATCAACGAGGTCGGCCCGGGCGACACCGCGCTCGACCGCGAGGAGTACGAGGTCCGCGCGTTCGAGACGGAGCACCGGACTCGCTCGGTCGGCTACGCCCTCGTCGAGGTCGACCGGAAGGGTCGGTTCGACCGCGAGCGCGCGGAGGAACTGGGCGTTCCGGTGGGGCCGAAGTTCTCCGAACTCCACGAGGGCAACGCCGTCGAACTGGAGGACGGAACCGTGGTCCGACCCGACCAGGTCGTCGGCGACCCCCGCCCCGGACGCACCGTGGTCTACTCGGGCGATACGCGACCGACCGACGCGACCGAGGTGGTCGCCGAGGACGCCGACCTGCTGGTCCACGACGCCACCTTCGCCGAGGCCGACGCCGACCGCGCGCCGCAGACGGGTCACTCGACGGCGGCCGAGGCCGCCGAGCTCGCGGCCCGGGCGGGCGCGAAGCGGCTCGCGCTCGTCCACATCTCCTCGCGCTACGCCGGCCGCTCGTCGGTCCTCGCCGAGGAGGCCCGCGCGACGTTCGGGGGAGCGGTACTGCTCCCGGACGACGGGGACGAACTCGAGGTCCCGTACCCGGACGGGTAGCGCGACCCGGAGAGCCCGTTGCACGGACCACAGGCGCCGCACAAACGTCGCGCGCCGCCCGGAGACTCTTGTGCCAGCGCGGCGAAGCATCCGACATGTCCCAGGACTACGAGTGCCCGTTCTGTGAGATCGTCGGGGGCGAGGCGGCGGCGAGCGTCGTCGCCGAGACCGACGAGACGCTCGCGTTCGTGGACCTCAATCCCGCGACCGAGGGCCACACGCTGGTCATCCCCAAAGAGCACGCTGCCGGGCTCGAGGGGCTGGACCCGGCGGTCGGCGGGCGACTGTTCGAGGAGGGGATGGCGATAGCGGCCGCGGCCCGCGAGGCGCTCGACCCCGACGGCATCAACTTCTTCCTGGCCGACGGGGTCGCTGCGGGCCAGGAGGTGTTCCACGTCCACCTGCACGTCGTTCCGCGGTACGAGGGCGACGACGTACAGTTCGTGGCCGAGCAGTCCCGGGCCGACCGCGAGGAGCTGGATGCGGTCGCCGACCGACTTCGCGGGGCGCGGTGAGCTACCCCTCCAGCCAGAACAGCTCCTCGACGGGGCAGTCGAAGTGGTTCGCGAGCTTCAGCGCCAGCTCGAGCGACGGGTCGTAGCGCTCCCGTTCGATGGCGTTGATGGTCTGGCGCGTGACCCCCACGGCCTCGGCCAGGCCGCCCTGGCTCAGCCCCTCGTGCTCGCGGTGTTCGCGGAGGCTCGACTCCATCATCGACGCTGGGCGCGAGCCAGGAGCACGAAGACGCCCCAGACGGCGAACAGGGCCGCCACGAAGTAGCCGGCGTACGCCAGCCACAGCGGCCACTCGGCATAGCCCAGGGCCTCCGCGGCGACCATCGTCGGGAAGACGACGGCCGAGGTCACTCCGAGGAGGGCGATGGTGTGCCGGCCGGCCTCGCCGAACACGTCACGGTCGCGCTCGTCGAAGACCGTCCGGTCGGTCCGGGCATGGAGGGTGATGGCCGCGCCGCCGCCGAGGACGAAGGCGGCGACACCGAACAGGGGGTACCCGGCCAGCAGCAGGCCGGCGTAGAGGACGCTCCCGACCGCCCAGAGGGCGGCGTACGTGGAGCGGGTCGATGCAAGCGGGGACGGGGATGCGGTCTCGGCCATGATGTCAAGCACCCTTTACACTGTAATGTGTTCTTTACACCCACTTCAACCTTTCTCCCTCGCGGCGGCCGGCCGACACGGCTCCTCCCGGGCACGGGATTTATTCTCGCTCGTCGCCGAGAGTGGTGTGTGAGCACCCGAACGAGTGCCCTCGACGCGGTCGTGTTCGGGGTGGACATCCAGAGCGGTGACGTGCGCGGTGACTCGCCCTCCTACGCCGTGGTGGCTTTCGACGGCGAGAACGTCGACCGGGACGTGGTCTCCTACCGGAAGCTGACCCGGCTCATCCAGCGCGAGGAGCCCGCCATCGTCGCGACCGACAACACCTTCGAACTCGCGACGGACAGGGACGACCTCGTCCGGTTCCTCCGCGAACTCCCCTCCGGGACGAAGCTCGTCCAGGTGACCGGCGCCGAGCAGCCCGAACCCCTCTCCCGGGTCGCACGTCGGCACGGGGTGCCGTACGGGAAGAAGCCGATGAAGGAGGCCGAGGCCGCCGCCCGACTCGCCGCCCGCAACGTCGGCCAGGAGGTGTCGGCGTTCGCCGACCGGACGACGGTGAAGGTCGCCCGCGGGCGCTCGACCGGGGGCGGCGGTGGCTGGTCCGAGGACCGCTTCACCCGCCGCATCCACGGCAACGTCAAGTCGAAGGCCCGCGAGGTCGAGCGACAACTGGACGAGGCCGGGCTGGAGTACGAACAGGAGGTCACGGAGAAGTACGGCGGCTACTCGCGGGCGCTGTTCCACGTCGAGGCGACCCCCGCCGAACTCCCGGTCTCACGGGAGCGCGCCGGGGACACGCGCATCGAGATCGAGCGCGAGCGCAAGGACGGCATCGAGTACTCGCCGCTCGTGAGGCGCCGCGACCACGTCCTCGTCGGCATCGACCCCGGGACGACCACCGCGGTCGCCATCGTCGGGCTGGACGGCGCGGTGCTGGAGACGCTGTCGACCCGCACGGCGGACACGGCTGCCGTCATCGAGTGGATCATCGAGCGCGGACGACCCATCCTCGTGGCGGCCGACGTCGAGCCGATGCCCGAGACCGTCGAGAAGATCCGCCGCTCGTTCGACGCCGCCGGGTGGGTCCCGGAGACGGACCTCCCGGTCGACACCAAGCAGCACCGCACCCGAGAGGAACCCTACGACAACGACCACGAGCGCGACGCGATGGCCGCCGCGCTCCACGCCTTCGACGACCACGAGGACCAGTTCGAGCGCATCGCCCGCAAGGTCCCCGCGGGCTTCGACCGCGGCGAGGTGACCGCCCGCGTGGTCGCGGGCGAGGAGTCCGTCGAGGCCGTCATCGACGACCTGACCGACGACCCCGAGGACGAGACGGAGGAGTCGACCCACGAGCCCCGCGAACTCACCGCCGAGGAGCAGGAGATCAAGCGGCTGGAGGCCCGCGTCGAGCGCCTGGAATCGCACGTCGAGGAGCTCCGCGGGACCGTCCAGCAGAAGGACGAGCGCATCGCCGAGTACGAGGAGGAACTCAGCGAGGCCCGGCGCGAGGAGCGCCAGGAGGCCCGCGAGCGCCGCGAGGTCGCCCGCCTCGAACGCGAGAACGACCGCCTCGAACGCGAACTCGCCGAGGAGCGCGAGACCGTCGAGGAGCTGGAGGGCAAACTGGAGCGGCTGAAGGCGCTCTGGCGCCTCGACCACTCGGACTTCGCCGACGTGGCCGACGAGCAGGCCGGCCTCGTCCCGGTCAAGCCCGTCGCACAGTTCACCACCAACGCCATCGAGGACGCCCAGGAGCGGTTCGGGCTCGCCGAGAACGACGTGGTCCTCCTCCGGGACGCGTCGGGCGCCGGTCGGCGCACGGCCGAGCTGCTCGCCGAGACCGAGCCCCGGGTCGTCCTGCGTCACGGTAACCTCTCCGAGCAGGCCGACCGGGTACTGTTCGAGCACGGCATCCCGGAGGGGCCGGCCGACGACGTGACCGTCCAGGAGGTCGACGAACTGGCGGTCGCCCGCGAGCGCGAGGTCGAGGCCGTCATCGACGACTGGGAGGACCGGGCCGCCGAGCGCCGGAAGGACCAGAACGCGGAGATGGTCGACCAGATCATCAGCGAGCACCGGGCCGACCGGCCGACCGAGAGCGACTGACCGCGGTCGGCACTACCCGTGCGTGAGGGTGGACGAGAAGCGTGGTCGGCCGCCGTTCAGAGCATCCCGCCCATGCCCATCTCCTCCATCGCGGACTCGACGAGCCCGCGGGCGACCATCCCCATCCCGATCACGACGAGCGTGACACCCAGCGCGGCGACCTTGTTCTCGCGGGCGACCACGAGCAGGCCGAGTACAAGCGCCAGGGCCCCCTTCTGTCCGACCTCACCGAGCGACTCCTTGGTTTCCTCGACGTCCATACCCGACCGGATTGGGCCGTGTGTGATAAAGTCACGGAAACCCGGCCGGGCGGCGAGATATGCCGGACTTCACGCCCTCGGGTCGGGGCCGACGGAATCACGAAGAGGGCCAGTACCTCTCCAGAGGGGCTATCGGATCGTAATGGGTGGCATATCCGGAAATCGTGCGGAATATGAATGTAATGCTCATGGGCGGGCCACGGACGACGCCCTGGACCGGGGGCCCCGACCGTCCGATCCGGCGCGCCCGCCGGTGGATTCACGGTCGGCGCGCCCGCCGGCCCTCGTATGCTGGATGTCGAGCCCATGGACCACGAGCAGTGGACCGCCGAGCAGGAGACGACGAGCGTCATCGTCGACGACCACAGCGTCCGGATGGCCTACCGCGACGCGGGCCCGACCGAGCGCGACGAGCCACGCGACACGCTTGTCTTCGTCCACGGGGTGCCGACGTGGGGCTACCTCTGGCGGCGGGTCGCGCCCGCCTTCGAGGACGAGTTCCGCGTCGTCGTCCCGGACATGGTCGGCTACGGCAACTCCTCGATGCGCGAGGGGTTCGACCGCTCCATCCGCGCCCAGGAGCAGGCGCTCGACGGCCTGCTCGCGGACCTCGGCGTCGACTCGTTCACGTTCGTCGGGCACGACATCGGCGGCGGCGCGGCGCTCCGGTTCGCCGCCCACCAGCCCGAGCGGGTGCGTCGGTTCGTCGCCTCCAACCTGGTCTGCTACGACTCCTGGCCCGTCGAGTTCATCGTGAACCTCGGACTCCCGCGGACGGAGGGCATGGACCGCGAGGAGTTCGTCGGGCAACTGGACTTCGCGTTCGCCGAGGGCGCGGCCGCGGACGACCCGGACGAGGCGTTCGTCGCGGGGATGCAGGCGCCGTGGCTCCGCGAGGGCGGCCAGCGCGCCATCGCCCGCGCGGCGGTCGCGACGAACACGAACCACACGACCGAGATCGACTACGACGCCATCGACACCGACCTCCTCTGCCTGTGGGCCGAGGACGACGTGATGCAGCCCATCGAGTACGGCGAACGGCTGGCCGAGGACGTGGGCGGTGAGGTCGTCCGGCTCTCCGGCGCGTACCACTGGGTGCCCGAGGACGTGGGGGGCGAGTACCGCGAGGAACTCGCGGACTTCCTCGACGGGTGAGTGCCCTCGGAAGGTCGTTCATCGACGGCTGAGACGGGTACTCGAACCGGCAGAGCCGCGTGTGTCCGAAAAAGGCACGTACCCGCCCCGTGACGGGCGGGGTATGAGCAACGACGCGCCCGACTGGGAGTTCAAGCCGCGGGACGTCTACGTCCTCCGCGAGCTGTCCCGGGACCCGCAGCTCTCCTCGCGGGACCTCGCTCGCATCCTCGAGGAGAAGTACGACATCGACGTCTCGCACGTCACCGTCAGCGAGTCCATCCGCGGGATGCGCGAGCACGGCGTCTTCCGCGAGGCCGTCATCCCCAACGAGGAGTACTACATCTTCGGCCTCTTCGAGTTCAAGCTCAACCCCGAGAACTTCGCCGACGGGTGGCGCGACGCGATGGAGTACATCCGGGACTCCCCGAACACGCTGTTCTACTTCCTCTCGGACGGGGAGTACCAGTGGAAGTCCGTCATGATGTTCTCCTCCCGGCAGAACGAGTCCAAATGGATCCACGAGTTTTACAAGGCACACGGGCCGGTCGTCGAGAACATCCGCAACTCCGTCATCCACAACGTCCTCAAGTTCCGGACGGACCCGGAGATCCTGGCGAGCCTCGACGAGAAGAACCCGCGGGAGTAGCGGACCGACGGTCTCAGTCGAGGGGTTTCTCGAACTCGTACTCCCCGACGGTCTCACCGCCCACCTCGGCCTCGACCTCGCGTATCCGCTCGAAGCCGCGCGATTCGAGGTAGCCGACCGCGACGGTGTTGTCGGCGAGCGCCGAGCAGACGAGCCGTTCCGCCCCGCGCCCGGCGGCCCACGACTCCAGTTCCGTCAGCAGTGCCGTCCCGATGCCCTCGCCCCAGTGGTCCGGGTCGACGTAGAGCGTGAACAGTTCGGCCTCGTCGGTCCACTCGCGGGTCGCGCTCGCGAAACCGACCACCTCGCCGTCACCGTCGCCGTCCGCCCCCTCTTCGGCGACGGCCACGAGGAACCGGAAGTCCTCCTCGTCGGCAGCCTCGGCGGCCACCTCCGCGAGGAACGACTCGTCGTAGAGGTCGGCCAGCGCCAGTCGGACGGCGTCGGCCGACAGCGCCGATGCGGGGCCCGCCCACCACGCGTCCGCGGCGACCGCGGCGATGTCGTCGGCGTCCTCCGGCGTGGCCTCGCGGATGATCATCGCGGCTCCTCGGCCGACTCGTCGGGTTCGGTGTCGGGCTCGGCCCCCGGGACGCTCGGCGCCTCCTCGGGCGCCGCCTCGTCGCCCTCGCGTGCCCGCGTGACGTAGTCGAGCAGTTCGTCGGCGTCCGCCTCGGCGCCCGCGCGGGCGAAGAAGTCGGCCACGTTCCGGCAGTCGCGCTCCAGGAACTCCCGGTGGTTGGGGTGGTGGACGGTGACGGCCTGCCCCAGGTCGAGCAGGGCGAGTTCCCCCTCGTGGACGACGATGTTGTACTCCGAGAGGTCGCCGTGGACGAGGCCGGCGTCGTACAGGCGGCGGGTGTACTCCCGGACGACCTCGTAGGCCGTCTCGGGGTTCTCGACGTTCACCTCGTTGAGGCGATGGGCGCGCCGGCCGTCGGTGCCGAGGAACTCCATGACGAGGACGTTGCGCTGGACGGCGATGGGTTCGGGGACCCGGACGCCGGCGGCGATGGCGCGCCGGAGGTTGGCGTACTCCTTCTTCGTCCACGCCGTGACGACCTTCTTCTTGTCCGAGCCGATGCCCTCGAAGCGGGGGTCGCCCTCGAGGTAGTCACGCATCGAGCGGAAGTCCGAGGCGTTGATGCGGTAGATCTTCACCGCGACCTCCGATTCGGGGCCGGCCGCGAGGTAGACGTTGGCCTCCTTCCCCGTCGAGAGCGGGCCGCCGAACGCGTCGATGTGGCCGTCCTGGACGAGTTTGTACAGCGCGCCCAGCGTGGCGTCGTCGAACACCGACGCCTCGACCTTGAACTGGTCGGCGTCCTTGATGCGCTTGCGGAACTCCAGGAACTCGCGGTCCCGCTTGCGGGCGATGCGGTCGGCCTCCGTGTCCGAGACGTCGAGTTCCTCCCACTCGTCGCCGAAGTCGTCACCCTCGCCCTCACCCGGTTCGAGCAGGTCGACCTCGACGTCCTGGTCGGCCATCAGGCGGAGATGTGGCCCTCCTCACGGAGCTGGTCGGCGTCCTGCTTGTCGTAGCGCCACGTGATGTCGCCCTTCTCGTCCTGCCAGTCCCAGGGCTCCACGAGGACCACGTCGTCCTCGCGGATCCAGATGCGCTTCTGCATCCGCCCCGGGATGCGCGCGGTTCGCTCCTTCCCGTCCATGCACCGGACCTTCACCCGGTTCGCACCGAGCATCTCCGTGACGACCGCGAACACCTCGTCGTCGTCCGGCATGCGGAGGTTCTTCCGGCCGCCGTCGTCCTCGCTCATGGGGGGCGGTTCGTCGCCCCGCAGTTTAAGTGCAATGCATGATTCCGGGCCGTCGGCTCGCTGGACCCCCCACTTCGGGTGTCCCACCGACAGTGCGATTCGACCGTCTCCGTGGATAACACACCGACCTGACGGCCCCGGTTTAACGGTGCCTGCGAACAATTGCCAATCCTTTATTGTTACGTACGCACTCTCCGCAGGACGCAATGAGAGCCGTAGTTTTCCAGGGACCCGAGGAGCCGATGGAGGTCGAGGAGGTCGACCGGCCGGACTGCCCGCCGGACGGCGTCGTCATCGAGACGGAGGCCTGTGGGGTGTGTCGCTCGGACTGGCACGCCTGGCAGGGCGACTGGTCGTGGATCGGGATGATGATGACGGAGGGTCTCATCTTCGGCCACGAGCCGGTCGGCGTCGTCGCCGAGGTCGGTGACGACGTCGAGAACTTCCGCGAAGGGGACCGCGTCACGAACCCCTTCAACCTCTCTGACGGCACCTGTATCCACTGCAAGGAGGGCCACCAGAACCGCTGCGAGCGCTCCATCCCGATGGGCTTCGTCAACTTCTCGACGGGCGCGTTCGCGGAGGAGTACCCGGTCCGGGCGGCGGACACCAACCTCATCAAGCTCCCCGAGGGCGTCGACTCCGTCGACGTGGCGGGCCTGGGTTGTCGGTTCGCGACGGCGTTCCACGGCATCGCCCACCGCGTCGACGTCGACCCCGGCGACTGGGTCGCCGTCCACGGCTGCGGTGGCGTCGGGCTCTCGGCGGTCCACACGGCCAACGCCCTCGGCGCCAACGTCATCGGCGTCGACCTGAACGAGGCCGCACTCGAGAAGGCCGAGGAGCTCGGCGCCGACGAGACCATCAAGGTGGACGACGTCCAGGACGTCCCGCAGGCGGTCAAGAAGAAGACACCCAAATCGCGGGGCTGTGAGGTCTCGGTCGACGCGCTCGGCATCGCCCAGACCTGCCAGAACTCCATCAACTCGCTCGGGAAGGGCGGCCAGCACCTCCAGATCGGTCTGACGACCAGCGAGGAGGGCGGCGAGGTCTCCCTGCCGGTCGACAACATCGTCACGGACGAGCGCGAGTTCATCGGCTCCTACGGGATGCCGCCCCACGAGTACGACGAGATCTTCCGGATGATGGACCACGGGAAGATCGACCCCGGCGCCATCGTCTCCGAGACCATCTCGCTGTCCGAGGTCCCCGAGACAATCGCCTCCATGGGCGACTACGACACGGTCGGGATCCCGGTCTGCAACAAGTTCTGACCCACGAGCCGGTCCCCCGGCGACCGTCGGCCTCGCGCCGACCTGCGGAACGTTCCCGCCCCGTGAGACTCGTTGACGCTGTTTTACGCGTTGCTGTGGTAGGGGGCGGTGATGTCGAGGATGTTACTGAACCAGCGCGAGGGTCGTGTGGATGGCGGGTGAGGAACCGGTGCGTGTGGGGGTCCTGAGTCTCCACAACAGCAAGGAGACGAAGGCCATCCTGAACGCGGTCGAGGCGCTGGGCCACCACACGGAGTGGCTGCGGACGGAGAACACGGTCGTCCGCTTCGAGGACGGTGGGACCACACTCTCTCCCGACGTGGACGTCGTGGTGAACCGGCTGCTCCTCTCGAACACGGACCAGCCGTCCGAGGAACTGGGGCTCGCACAGACGGTCCACGGGCTCCGGCCGATGCTCAACCCGCCGGAAGCGACCGCCCGTGCGGCCCACAAGACGGCTGCCGCGGCCCGCCTCGTCGCCGCGGGGCTCCCCGTCCCGAAGACGGTGTTCGCGCTGAGCTCGGACCAGCTCAACCGTGTCCGGGAGGAGTTCGGCGACGAGGCCGTCTACAAGACCGCCATCGGGACCCACGGTGGGGGCGCGTGGAAGGTCGGGCTCGCGGAGCCCCTCACCGCGCAGGTGGGCAAACGCCGGGCCTTCCTGCAGGAGGTCGTCGGCCGGGCCGGCGAGCCCCCCCGGGACCTCCGCGTGTACGTCGTGGACGGATCGGTCGTCGGCGCGATGTACCGGTACGCCGCCGAGAGCGACTGGCGGACGAACGTCGCCAGGGGCGGGCGAGTCGAGGACGCGAGCGACGACGCCCCCGCGGCGGTGCTCGACCTCGCCCGGCGTGCGGCCGCGACGATGGACCTCGACTGCGCCGGAGTCGACCTCATCGAGGGTGATGACCGGTGGTACATCCTGGAGGTGAACCCGACGGCCGGATTCAAGGGGTTCTACCAGGCGACCGGTGTCAGCCCCGCCCCGCATATCGCTCGGATGGCCATCGAGGCGGCGGGCGGGTCGGTCGACCCGGCACTCGTCGAGAGTCTCGCGTCGACGCTCGACGACTCCGTCCCGGCCTGCAAGCCCGTCCCGGCGACCGAACCCGAGGCCGAGCGGGTCACCATCGGCTTCACCGAACAGGTCGTCGTCCGGGGGACCGCCGGATCGAAGACCGTCGTCGCGAAGGCCGACAGCGGCGCCGCGCGGACGAGCATCGACATCCGACTGGCCGCGGACATCGGCGCCGGACCCATCCACACCGTCTCGCGGGTCCGGTCGGGGAGCACGAAACAGTCGAAGGCGCGGCCGGTCGTCGACCTCGTTGTCGGCATCGGTGGCGAGCAACACACCGTGGCCGCGAACATCGAGGACCGCTCGCACATGAGCCACCGCCTGCTGCTGGGACGCGACATCCTCAGGAACTACACCCTCGATGTCAGCCGGCGGGTCGAGGACCCGGACGAGATTCCGGCCGGGAGCGAGGAGTGACCGGCGCGCCGGGCCTCACCGCCGGACGATCTCGACCTCGTGGCCGTCGTTCGTCTTCGTGAACGCGTACATCTGGTTGCAGGATTCGGGGTCGCGGTAGTCCGCGGCGTGGCGGTCCATCAGCGTCGCCCAGGCGTCGTTCAGGTCCTCGCAGCGGACGGCGACGTGACCCCAGGCGTCGCCCATCTCGTAGGAGCGGCCGTCGTAGTTGTACGTGAGCTCGACGCTCATCGCCTCGTCGGGGGCGTCGCGGGGCTTCATGAAGTAGAGGGCGAACGAGTCGTGCTCCGAGCGGCGGAACAGCTCGTAGTCCAGCTTCCGGGCGTACCAGCCGATGGCGGCCTCGGCGTCCTCGACCCGGACCATCGTGTGGTCGAGCGACCAGCGCGCGCCGTGGTCGCGCTCGACGAGCTCGATCTCGTGGCCGTCCGGGTCCGTCACGAAGGCGTACGAGCCGCCGCAGGACTCGGGGTCGCGGTAGTCCTCGACCCCCTCCTCCATCAGCTCCTCGTAGGCCCCGTGGACGTCCTCGACGCGGACGGCGATGTGGCCCCAGGCGTCGCCGAAGTCGTAGGTGCGGTCGTCGTGGTTGTAGGTGAGTTCGAGGACGGCACCCTCCTCGTGGCGGTCCTCCGGGGCGAGGAAGACGTTGGTGAAGGTGTCGGCCTCCATCCGCCCCTCCTCGACGTAGTCGAGGTGGGTGGTGTACCAGTCGACCGACCGTTCGAGGTCCTCGACCCGCATCATGGTGTGGTCGAGCGTCGCGTCGAGCGAGGTGTCGGTGTCGGACATGTGCGAACCCACTCGCCCGCGGGCGATAAGGGTGGTGCCGACGCGTGATCGGAACGTCTCGACCGACCCACGCGCTTTTGTCGGACCCGGACCCCGCCCGGGGTATGGCCGCCGACTCCGAGCCGGTCCCGCTGGAGACGCTCGCCGGACTCCCCGAGTTCTACCATCCCGCGGTCGCCCCCGACGGGGACCGGGTGGCCCTGTACTACGACGGGACCGGTCGGAACGAACTCCACCTGCTCGACCGGGCGACCGGCGACCACCGACCCGTGACCGACGGCGAGGTGCCGCGGGACGCCACCTGGCACCTCCGCTGGGGCGCCGACGGCGAGCGGGTCCTCTGTCACCGGGACGACGACGGGGACGAACAGAACGACCTCGTGGCCGTGGCGCCCGGGTCGGGCCGCTCGCCGTCGGTCGAGACGCTCGTGGCCCACGACGGACAGGCGCAGTTGCGCGACGTGGCCGACGGCTCGATACTGTACGCCAGTGACCACGGCGGCCAGCTGAACTGCTACCGCCACGACATGGCCACGGGGACGACGACCCGCGTGACCGACCACGACCAGCCCGTGTTCGGCGGCGTCTTCGCCCCCGACGGCGAGCGGGTCGCCTACGTCGCCAACGAGTCCGACCGGCTGGAGAACCGCGACGTCTACCTCGCCGTCCCGGGTGAGGACCCGCGCCACCTCGACCTCGGGACCGACGGCTCGGAGACGTGGGCCGTCGACTGGTTCCCCGACGGCGACCGGCTGCTCGTGGACGACGACAGCGACGACACCAGCCGCATCGGTATCCACGACCTGACGACGGGGACCACGCGCTGGCTCACGCCCGACGCGGCGACCCACCCGGAGAAGAGCGTTGCCGTCGCTCCCGGCGGTGAACGGGTCGTCGGCGTGCGCGAGCGCCGGGCGGCGACGATGCCGCTGGTCTACGACGTGGCCTCCGGCGAGGCCAGGGAACTGGCGCTGCCCGAGGGGGCTGCGGGGCTGGAGGGCCAGCGCTGGAGCGGTGCGCGCGTCTTCGCCGACGATGATACCCTCCTGCTGGGCCACTCGACGGCCGCCCGGCGGAGGACGCTGTACGAGTACGACCTCGCGGCCGACGAGGCCCGCGAACGGCTCCCGCCGGCGTACGGCGATCTCGACCCGTCCGTGTTCGTCGACGCCTCGTACGTCACCTACGGGAGCGACGGGACCCCGAAACCGTTCGGCGACGACGACACGGGCGGGGCACCGGACCACTACGACATCGGTGGCCTGCTGTTCGACCCGCGCGACGGGCCGAGCCGACCCGACGACGCCACGGACGTCCCCGGCATCGTCTACGTCCACGGTGGCCCACACTTCCAGACGAGCCGCCGATTCAACGTCTACATCCAGTTCCTGGTCTCCCAGGGGTACGCCGTGTTCGCGCCGAACTACCGGGGCTCGACGGGCCGCGGGCGCGAGTTCCGCCATGCCATCCACGGCGACTGGGGCGGGGCCGAGCAGGCCGACATCGCGGCGGGTGGCCGCTGGCTGATGGACCGCGACTGGGTCGACGCCGACCGGGTCGGCGTGATGGGTGGCTCCTTCGGCGGCTACAGCGTCTTCTGCCAGCTCACCGGCTACCCGGCGCTGTGGGCCGCCGGCATCGCCTGGGTCGGCATCACGGACCTCCACCGACTCTACGCCGAGGACATGCCCCACTTCAAGCACAGTCTCCGGACGCAGATGGGCGACCCCGAGGACGACCGGGCGCTGTGGCGCGAGCGCAGCCCCATCGAGCACGCCGACGCCGTCGAGCGGCCGCTCGCGATGTACCACGGCGTCAACGACCCGCGGTGCCCGGTCGAGCAGTCGCGGCTGTTCCGGGACGCACTCGTCGACCGGGGACTCGAAGCCGGGACGGACTTCGAGTACGAGGAACCCCAGGCGGAGGGCCACGGCTCGACGGACATCGACCGGAAGGTCCGCCAGTTCGAGTTCATGGCCGACTTCCTCGAGCGGCGGCTCTGAGGACCGGGCGATCGGACCTCCTCCTCGATTGTGGAGAGACCAACTGGAAACGCTCGATACTCTCGGAACGATGCGGCTATCCGTCGAGTTCGGGGTCGTAGCCGCCCGTGTTCTCGCCGCCGGCCCGCGGTTCGACGCCGACCTGCCGGAGCGCCTCGTAGTAGGTCGAGGCGTCGGCCTCACCGACGAAGGCCGCCAGTTCGTCCAGCTCCAGCTCCCAGGCGGCGTACTGGACGGCGCCCCGGTTGAGCGGGTGATCGATCTCCTCGAAGTCGAGCGCCTCCGCCAGCTGTTCGCGGACCTCGTCGGTGATGTCGACGCGCGTCACGGCTCCCGACCTCCGTGGACGTGAGCCGGCCCGACGCGGCCTCCCCGGGCGTGGCCCATCATGATGCGGCCTCCCCTGGCGTCGCCGTCTCGCCGGCCGCTGCTTCGCGAGCGGTCGTGTACGCCTCCCGGACGCGCCGGAACTCGTCCTCGTCGCCGCCGTGGTCGGGGTGGGCCTCCTTCACCTTCTCGCGGTAGGCCTGCCGGATCTCGGACTCGCTGGCACCGGTCGGGAGCCCCAGCACGGCGAACGCCTCGTCGTACGGTCGTAGCTCCCGGTCCTCCGGGTCCGGCCCGAGGTCGACCTCCGGCGTCTCGAACGGGAGCCGGGAGCCCAGGTGGATGCCGGGGAGTTCGTGCTCGACCAGCACGGGGTACGTCGGCCCGCGCTCCAGCCGGTAGAACGTCCGCGGGTCGAAGGTGATGGCCACGTCCCGCTCGGGGAGGTAGAACTCGACGCTGGTGCCGTCGACGGGGTGGTTCTCGGCGTACGCCTCGTCGATGGCGTCGAGGTACTCGCGGATCTCGATTGTCCGGCGCTCGTTGCCGGTGCTGGAGGTGCTGCTTCCGCCGCCCGTGCCGGGGAACCAGCGCGTCCCGACGTAGAACAGGCAGGCGGCGGCACAGCTCGCGACGAACCCGATCGCGAGTCCCACGACGATCCATCGCGGGATGCCGAACCACAGGACCTCGCTTGCCACGCCCCGTCGTAGGTGGGGCGGAGGTAAGAACCTCTCGGGAGCGTCCCCGCCACGCACTCCGCGCCCTGCCGCCCGCTCCGACGCTTGGATGGTTCTGTCAGAATCCTTTGAAGGGTGGGAACGGCAGACAGGGTAGCTGCGCTGCCGTATCACGACAACTGCTCAGATATGTCCCGAGACAGGAGCTCACCGGAGGGGAGTACAGGGAAGGACCGGTTCACGGACGCGGCCATCGACCGGCGGACGTTCGTCAAACTCTCGGCGGCGACCGGCGCGGCGCTCGCGCTGCCCGGCAACGCGAGCGCCGACGCGAGCGTCGGCGCGTTCGAGGCCGATTACCAGTACGTCCAGAACCACACGCCGACGGACCACGCGGTCCCGACGCTCGTCGAGTTCGAGGACGGTGCGGACCCGTCGGTACTGGAGGCGTTCGACACGAACGCCATCTCGACGACCGAGCCGCGGAGCGCCGCGTACGGGCGGCTGACGGCGGCCGAGGCCGACGCTGCGGCTACGGAACTGCCGGCGGCATCGAACTTCCAGTTTGCGCCCGGGTCGAACCCGTTCTGGCGCATCGGCTACTACCCGTTCGGCGTGTTCCCGGAGGCGCGGCGCTCGGTCGACTTCGTCGGGTTCGAGCAGCTCAAGGACGGCCTCCGCGAACTGGAGGATCGCTACCCGGACACCATCAATGTCGAGCGGTTCGGGGAGTCGCCGGGCCACCGCAACAACGCCACCCAGCGCGACGACCCGAAGGGGATGTACCTCGCCGAGGTGACCGACTTCACCTCCGACGCCTCCTTCGAGGAGAAGGAGAAGGTGTTCTTCTCCTGTTCGCTGCACGGCCTGGAGCGGGCCGGCGCCGAGGCCGGTGCGCGCATCATCGAGAACATCGCCCGTGGCGACCAGTACGCGGGTGACCTGCCGGACCTGCTGGCGGACGCCGTCCTGATATTCGGCTTCACCAACCCGGACGGATGGGCGGTCCGGAACCCGCAGTACGACTCGGGCTGGCAGGTCGGCGGCCCCGGCACGGGGACGCCCCGGGCGCCGGCCGCCCCGCTGTTCGAGCGGGGGAACGCCGAGATCTACGACACGAACCGCCAGTACCCGACGGTCGGCTACATCACGACGGCACACAACCCGGCCGAACCCCGGGACGCGCCCGACTACATCGACCGGAAGGTCCCGGACGCGGTGGCGGTCGTCGAGCAGTTCCGCTCGTACGAGAACCTCAACTACGGCGCGGACCTCCACGGCGGCCCCCTGTTCGAGGACTTCGTCCTCGGGCTCATCAGCCAGGACCAGTACACCCTCGAGGAGGCCCACGAGGTGTACGCGATGTGCGAGGTCATCAAGGAGAACCTCGACGAGGCGCTCGTCGAGTGGCAGACCGCCGGTGACCTGAGCGCACCCCTCCGGAACGCGCTGGGCAACCCGTCGGTCCCGCTCGCCGGCGGGACTCCGCCGGACGACGCGTTCGACTACGCCACCATCTACGACACCATCGGCTACACCGTCTCCGGCGCGATGCTGGACTGGATGGCCCACCCCGAGGACCTCGGCGGCCTGGGGATGACGACGCTCGACTTCGAGATGTCGTTCTCGCACATGGCCGGCGGCAACGTCTACAACCCCGAGCTCCTGCGGATGGAGGTGCTGGGCTACCGCGAGGCCATCCGGACCATCTCCGAGTTCGCGGTCCGGAACTCCGACACGCCCACGACCGACGACGAGTTCGACACCGTCGTCGAGACGACGGTCGAGACGAGTAGCGATGGCGGCGAGTCGGTCGCGTTCGTCACGCCCACGGAGGTCACGGTCGAACGGGAGGCGGACGCGGACCGGTACGAGCCGGGCGACGTCGTCGCGCCCGACGACCCGCTCACGCGCTCGAACGACGACCTGGCGTTCGCATCCTCGACCGGGGAGGTGGACACGTTCTCGGCCTCGGGGACCATCGGCCCCGGCGTCGGTGAGGGGGTCGCCCCGACGAGGGTCGAGGAGCCGTTCGACACCGCCGACCTGGACGGCGACCCGTTCGCGCTCGACGCCGAGCTGAGTTGGACCCCGCCCGGGGAGGACCTCGAGTTCTTCCTCGAGGACCCCGACGGCAAGCAGGTCGGGAGCGCTGTCACCGCGAGCAACCCCGAGACGATGAGCAACGTCCCGCTGGAGGCGGACGGAACGTACACCTTCGTCGTCGAGACGTACGCCAACGTCGCGGCCCAGTACGAGATTTCGGCGTCGTTCATCGGGCAGACCGACGGGAGCGGAACGGAGACCGACGAGACGAGCGAGTCGACGACCGTCCCCGGGGTGAGCGTCCCCGGAACGAGCGTCGCCACCGTCTCCCAGGAGGTCCCGGCCGGCCTGCACAGCATGCAGGTCCACACGCACTCCCAGAGCGGCATCATGGACCTCGAACTCGTCTCGCCCTCCGGCGATGTCGTTCGGGAGTTCGAGGGGATCACCGAGAAGCGCATCGGGGGGAAGTGCTGTGGCTTCCCGGAGTGGGATGTCGCCGAGCCCGAGCCCGGCGAGTGGACCGTCCGCATGACGAACCTGCTGGCCGAGACGAAAGGGGTCGAGGTCCAGTTCGCGACGCTCTCCTCGAACTCGACGAATCCCGACCCGAAGGGGGCACTGGGCTACGAACAGCGTGACTACGAGGTCACGCCGCTCCAGTTCGCCGCCGACTACGACGCGGCCGTCGGGGACGCCGGCGCCGTCGACCTCGTCTCGGTCGACGCGGTGGCGACCGAGGATGCGCTCTCGGGCTACGACCACGCGGTCGTCATCCACGACTACATCGACGCGGCCAACCGTGTCGGTGACGGCGCGGTCGACACCGAGTACTTCGACGCCCTCGACGCCTTCGTCGACGACGGCAACAACCTCGTCCTGACGGACACGGGTGTCACCCTGCTGGGTGTCCTGGAGAACGGGCTCGTCGGAGACGGGCAGTTCGGCGCGGACGCGTTCACCACCACGACCCAGGACGTCGCCCGCTACACGAGCAAGAACCTCGACCACCCGCTGATGACCGACGTGCGACCCATCCAGAACCAGCTCTGGAAGGTCGCGCCGCTCGGGTACAACGTGAGCGGGCAGGCGCCGAGCCATCTCGTCTCGCAGGGCGCGTTCACCGGCGGGCCGGCCACGTCGTCGGTCGCGGGCACCATCGACGGCGCCGTCGCGACGGGGTCGCTCACGCGCGGGCCGGACGACGGGACCGGCGTCCACGTCATCGGGTCGCTCCTGCCGCCCGCGAGCCAGGCGAATCTGCACCCGTTCGGCCTGCTCGACTACACCGTCTCGTTCCTGGGCTACCTCGTGTTCACCTCCGCGCTGGGCTTCCAGCAGGTCCGCACGGTCGAGGGCGAGGCGTTCCGCTTCGGCCGGGGTGACTCCTGGAGCACCGGCGGCGGCTCGGGGGGTTCCGGCGGCTCGGGAGGTGGCCCCGGCGCCGCGGGCTCCCGCGGCGACACGAACAGCCCGTACACGCCCGGGGCGACCCATCAGGTCGAACTCACGATCACCGAACTCTCGGAGACGGCCACCGTGACCGACTCGCTGCCGTCGAGCGACTGGGGGGTGGTCGGCGGTGGCGGCACCCAGAACGGCGCCGAGGTCGACCTCGGCGAGGTCGGGGCCGTCGACGCCTCCGACGACCCGGTCACGCTGAACTACTTCGTGGAGGTGCCCGAGACCAACGGGCAGGCGACCTTCGGCCCGGCCGCGGCCAGCACCAGCGGCGGCACGACCGCGTTCGGCGGCACGAACACGGTCACGGTGGTCGGCGGGACGGGCGCTCCGGCGTCGTCCGGGACCGACACCTCCCTGACGGACGACCACGGGTTCACCGCGGACACGCTGTGACCTGGCGTGGGGAAGGAGTAGTCGGGGCGGCGGCCGACCACTCGGCCGGGCGCTCTCGCGACTGCTCGGCCGGGCGTCCCCGGAACTGCCCGGGCGGGCGCCCCAACGACCGCTCTCTCGCGCGCTACCCGATGTAGCGCAGGTCCTCGTCGCTGGGGGTCTGTGGCCCCTGCTCCATCTCCTGGATCTTCTTGATGACCTCCTCCATCTCCTCTGCGCGGTCCTCCAGCGAGGCGTAGCCGACGTCGAACTCGATCACGTCCTGCAGCACCTCCAGCACGGCGCGGGCGCTCTTCGGGTCGACCAGGTAGCCGGAGGTCTCGCCCATCAGGCAGGCCGTCGGGATGTCGCGGCGCTCGCCCAGTCCCAGGAGGAGGCCGCTCACGCCGACGATGCCGCCGGCGGGTTCGTCCTCGCGGAACTCGACGCCCGCGTCCTCCAGCTCCTCGACCTGCTCGTCGTCGGTGGCGGCGCCGACGACGGCGTACTCCTCGATGAGCTCGCCCGTGGGGACGCCGCCGAGCGCGAACGCGCGCTCGACGCCGAACGCCTCGGCCACGTCGAGGAAGCGGTCGGTCAGGCGGTAGTGGCCCGGCGCGTCGGTCGCCTGGTGGT
The DNA here is from genome assembly GCF_029338515.1 of Haloglomus litoreum. Taxonomy (GTDB): domain Archaea; phylum Halobacteriota; class Halobacteria; order Halobacteriales; family Haloarculaceae; genus Haloglomus; species Haloglomus litoreum. The sequence continues at coordinate 1,833,071 of NZ_CP119988.1, forward strand.
CGCCCGACAGCAGGAGCAGGTCCGCGCCGTCGGTCCGGACGGCGTGGAACTCGGCGCAGGCCATCGTCGTGGTGCCGTCGTCGTCGACGGCCACCTGTGGCGGGAAGTGCTCCGAGTAGACCCGTCGCACCAGCTCCGCGTCCTCGAACTCCTCCAGCAGGTGCTCGGCCACCAGCTTCCCGACGTGGCCGACGCCCGGCAGGCCCTCGACCAGCACGGGAGCGTCCAGTTCGGGGTCCGCGTACGTCTCGACGTCGAACTCGTCCATACCGCGGGGTCGGGGTCACGGCACTTGAACCCCCGCGGGTCGGAGACAGTCCGGTGCGCCCGCGGCGCCGGCGGTGCGGACGGGCCGGCGCTACGACTCACCACCTCCCGACGGGTGCTTGCGGGCGGTCAGTGGCTGCCGGCGGATCAGCGAGCAGTCGAACGCGGGGTGCTCCGCGAGGTGCCGGAGGACCATGTGGCGCCGGCCACCGCTGAGTCCGTCCGTCCCGACGTCGGCGGCCGTGAACTCCGCCGGGAGGCGCTCGAACAGCGCGCGCAGTTCCACGCGCGAGTCGAACACCTTCCGGTGGCCCGCCGACTCGGCGCCCCGGCGCCTGACGACGTACGTGCCGTCGGGACGGCGCTCGCCCGCCGTGTGGACGAAGGTCCGCTCCTCCTGCAGTGCGTCGCCGAGCGACTCGCGCACCCGCGCGGCCGCTCCGTCGGAGAGGACGTGGTCGTCGCCGTCGATGCCCAGGACGACCGACCCGTCCTCGCTCCGGACCGTCAGCTCACAGCCGCAGAATTTCTCGACCCGCCGCCTCGCGGCGACGGCACTCCTCGCCGGCCGACCGGTGTGCGTCGAACGACATCGGTTCCCAGTAGGGTCACGTCGGTCATCAATCCGGCGGTCGGACAGGTCCACCTGTCCGCGGTGCCGTGTGACCGCGGCATGGTCGGACGGTCAGTTTCTTCCGGCGGGCGACCGTATACTGCCCCATGCGCGACGAAGAGGAGATCCGCGAGCAGTACGAGTTCCTGAAGGCCGAGCTGGACGACGAGGACATGAAACACGAGGGCGTCAGGCAGATGTTCACCTACTACAAGCGGGCGCTGGGCTGGGTCCTCGAGGAGGAGTACATCTGAACGTCCGGCACCCCGGCTTCCGCGGTCGGTAGTCTTAAGTGCAAACGCCGATTCGTATCGGGTGACGCTTCGCTTGGAGGGCCGAAGCGTCAGCGGGGACCAATTCAGGGCGGCAACGGCCGACCGGCCTTTTCATCCGGTCGGCCGCTGCTTTCCTTTCGACGACTAACCGACGAGCGACTGGACCGTCCGTCGTCGGCGGGAGACGACAGGTCAGACATCGGAGGCGTACACGTCGGGGCTGCCGGCGGGTGGCAGGGTTCCTCGTAGAGGCGGCGTCGGAACCACTATCCCACGGTTATCGGGCCGGACGCACCCGTCCCGACACAGATTCGGGGAGTGACATGATTACATCGATACACTTATTCGAGGCCGACGACAAGGGCCTGACAGGTACGCCCATGTACGACCTCACCGGGTTCCAGCGAGACCTCCTCTACGTCATCGCGGGCCGCGAGGAGCCGCACGGCCTCGCGATCAAGGAGGAGCTGGAGGACTACTACGAGAAGGAGATCCACCATGGCCGGCTCTACCCCAACCTCGACACGCTGGTCGAGAAGGGGCTGGTGGAGAAGGGCCAGCACGACCGCCGGACGAACTACTACACGCTGACACGACGGGGTCGGCGCGAGATCGACGCGCGCCGGGAGTGGGAGGAACAGTACCTCGATTGAGGCCCGCGCCGCCTCGCGGCCCGGCTACATGTAGGCCGCGTCCCAGCGCGTCGGCTTGCGCTGGTTCCCGCACCCGTCGCACTCCATCCGGCCCATCGTGTCCATCGAGGTGATGAACGACTCGCAGTTGCCGCAGTAGAACCCCCACTTGTTCTCGCGCTCCTCGTCCGTGTAGACCGTGTGGAACGCGCCCTTCGAGCCACGGTCGGTGTCGAGGTGGTCGATGTACACCTCGTCGCCGTCCGGTGTCGTGATAGCCTCGAGGTCCTCGGTCTCGGCGTCCGTGTAGACGTTCTCGACGAAGGTCGGCCCGTCGAGTTCGACCCGGCCCTCGCCGCTCTTGACCAGCCCCTGGCGCTCGTAGAACTTGTTCCCCTCCGTGTTGTCCGAGAGGACGCGCCCGCGGATGGTCTCGGCGCCGCGGTCACGGAGCGCGCGCCGGGTCTCGCGGAACAGGTCCCCCCCGATGCTCTCGCCGCGGTGCATGGGGTCGACATGGAGCCAGTTGATGTCGCCGTACTCGTCGACGATCTCGCTCTCGGAGAAGCCGACCACCTCCACACCGTCGTCGACGACCAGGAACAGCACGTCGTCGTCCTCCAGCTTCTCGGTGAACGTCTCGCTGGAGTACCACCGTGTGATCGCCTCCTCGATGGCACCCGGGGAGAGGGAGTAGGACGCCTCCATCGACCGCTTCGCGATCGACCGGATGGCCGACTCGTCTGCCGGTGTCGCCTCTCTGACCTGCATACATATCGTCAGGGTGTGGGCTGGCATAAAACCACCTCGCAGTCCCGGCAACCCGGACGCGACCACCGGTCCGTCCGGCACGGCGCGTGATGCGGCCGTCCCCTGTGGGGAGCGGCGCTCCCCTCGAGTCCGCCCCCGGGGTCCGCCCTCGGATGGTGTCAGCCACCAGTAAAAGCCGACCGGTGGCTGCCGACTGACAGCAATCGCCGAAACTCACGATTTCGAGACTCCTGGCCGTTCAGGGGATGGATTCGTTGCGCGGGCGGTACCATAATCCCTAAGACTGGAAACCACCTGTAATTACGTAACATGACTGACGTTCGTGCGGCACCGCGCTACCGGAGGTGGGGCGATGGGCGTTGAGATCAAGGAATCACCCGTCAGCGAGGCCGAATTCGAGGCGATGAAGGGGTTCGTCCACGACTACCTCGCGGCCTCGGTGGAGAACGAGGAGGAGGGCGGGCGGATGCGCTGGTACCCGTGGCACAGCGCCGAGTACCGGTTCAACCACATCCGCAACGTGACGGAACTCGCCGCCGACATCGCCCGGAAGGAGGGCGCCAACGTCGACGTGACCCGGGTGGCGGCCCTGTTCCACGACATCTCGAAGCTGGAGGCCGACCAGGATGTCCACGCCGAGGAGGGCGCCCGTGTCGCCCGCGAGTACCTCGAGACCCACGGGAACTACCCGGCGTCGTTCGTCGACGCGGTCTGTCGCGCCGTCCGCGAGCACTCCTACCAGGGTGACCTCGACGACGTGACGCTGGAGTCGCGCTGCCTGATGGAGGCCGACCTGCTGGACAAGGTCGGCGCAAACGGGACCGCGCTGATGCTGCTCCGGATGGGCTACGAGTCCCGGACCCACATGGACGCCAACGAGATGGTCGGCCGGGTGCTGGAGCGTGGGGAGGACGCCGCCGCCCGCGTCCGCTCGGACACGGCCCAGTCCATCGCCCACCAGCGGCTCAAGCGGGTGCGGTGGTTCAAGGAGTGGCTGGAGGACGAGATCGCCGACATGGAGCCGACCGTCCCGGACGAGCCCGAGTGACCGGCTCCGGTTCCAGGCGTCGTGTGCCCGCCACTCAGAGCGTGGACAGCGTCTCGGCCGCCCGGAGGAGGTAGAAGACGCCGAAGCCCGCCAGGACCAGCGCGCTGACCCCGGCCACGGCCGGAGCGAGGCGGTCGACCCGCCGCTGGGCCCCGACCAGCGCGGCCGGGAAGCCCGTGATCCAGAGGCCGATGCCGGCGAACAGTCCCACGAGCAGCGCGGGCGAGCCGGTCTCGACCACGAGGAACCCGGCGAGGGCGTCCGAGAGCGGCGCGAGCGCGTCCAGCGTCCCCGGTTCGAGGAGGCCGACGCCGACGGTGAGCCAGAAGACGATCTGGTAGGGGTTGGTGAGCGCCAGCACGAACGCCTTCCGGAAGCCCCGACTCGACTCGTCCAGGGCCGCCTCCACGTCGGTGAACGTCTCGCGGGCGTCGGCCACCGCCCCGTAGGCGAAGTAGAGCATCAGGATGCCACCGAGCCCGACCATCAGCCCCGTCACCAGCGCCGACTGCCGGACGAAGGTCACGACGCCGGCGACGGCGAGCAGGAAGAAGATGAAGTCGGCCGTCGCCGCGCCCAGTCCCGCCCGGAACCCCTCCTTCCACCCCCGGAGGACGGACTCCTCGGCGATGACGGCGTTCATCGGCCCCGGCGGCGCCGCCAGTGCCAGGCCGAAGACCACCCCCGCGGCCAGCGATACGAGCGTCGACATCGGTCCCGACTAGCGCCGGTCGTGATATAGTCGTTGTGTGGTGGGAATACGTGACACGACCCCCGTATCGGCGTGATTATCGAGTTATCTGTGTGGTTCGGGGCTTGTGAATGGACTCTGGCAAAAATCGGGACAGTTCGCCTACGACGGTGTCGCCTCGGTCCCGTCCCAGCGGACACGCCCCTCGACGGCGAGTTTCTCCAGGTGGGCGACGACGGTCGCCTCGGCCAGGTCCCGGACGCCGGTGAGGTCCTTCTCGTAGGCGGCGTCGGTGATCTCGGCGACGGTCCGGGCGCCGTCGTGGACGGCGTCGCGGACCCGCCCCTCGCGGTCGCGGCGGTGAGTGATGAGACGAGCGCAGGTCTCGCGCGGGTCGGCGATGACGGGGCCGTGGGCGGGATAGAGGGTGTCGGGGTTCCGGGCCCAGAGCCGGCGGAGCGAGGAGACGTAGGCACGCATGTCGCCCTCCGGCGCGCCGACGACCACGCTGCCCGCGGCGACGGCGAGGTCGCCGACGAGGTAGGCGTCGGTGCCCGTGGTGTCGTCCGGGAAGCGGAACCCGACGTGCTCGGGGGCGTGGCCCGGCAGGTCGACGACGGTGGCGTCACCGTCGCCGGTCGGGATGGTCGTCCCGTCGACGAACGTCCGGTCGGGGACGACGCCGGTGGCGGCCTCGAACTCGTCGCCCCGGCCGTACCGGCACCAGACGGTGGCGTCGTGTGCGCTCGCGTAGTGCTCGACGGCGCCGACGTGGTCCGGGTGGTGGTGGGTGACGGCGACGTGGGCGACCGTGCGGTCGGCGAGCAGCGCGTCGAGGTCGTCGGTCACGGCCGCCGGGTCGACGAGGAGGGCCTCGTCCGTGCCGAGACAGTAGGCGGCGGTCTTCCCGGTGGGTGCGCGGGTGGGGACCGTGAGCGGGACGCGGGTGCAGTCCATACTCGCGGGTCGGCGGCGAGGTGGAAAAATGGGGCGGGCGCCCGGCGGCGGCGACGTTACTCGGTGAGGTAGTAGACCTGCTTGCGCGCGTCGTGGAAGGAGTAGCGCGAGCCGACGAGGTCCTCCTCCTCCAGCCGGTTCAGCGCGTAGCGCACGGTGCGGTCGGGGAGGAGCGACTCCTCGGCGAGCTGTCCCTGCGAGAGGGGGGAGGCGTCCTCCAGCACCTTCGCGACCAGCTTCGCGCTCGGCGGGAGTTCGCGCAGGCGCTCGCGGAACTCGGGGTCTGTCAGGGGCGACTCGTGGGCCTGCTCCTCCGGCGTCGTGCTCATACACCCACCTCGCTCGGAACCCTCCGTAAAGCCTCGCTATATGTGTGACAATACAATACGAACACTGCTATGTGACTAAGGGCCCCTTATACAAACTCGGGTGACAGAAGTTGCCGGAACCGACAGCGAGTGCGAGGCCCCCTGATTGCAGGACTCCTTAAGCCGTCGCGGTGTGCCTCCGTGCTCCGGCCGCGGGATATGTACGGGAAGTGGTTGGTTACGTGGCGTCGGGCCGGCTTCGGCATCGAGCGGTGACCGTGCGGGGCGACACCGGCTACAGCCGCCGGCGCGCCGGCGCGCGCACGGGTCGGCGGGGACCTGACGGCCCCCCGTGGATGGGGCAGGGTCGTCACGGTCGGGGGAACGGTTTTGCGCGCCGGTTCCGACGCTCCGGTATGCTCGAACTGGAGCACGGGTTCAGGGTCGTCGACGTCGGGGCGACGCTGGTCGGCGAGCCAGGCGGGTCGCGCGGTCGCGCGGTCGCACCGGATCGGCTGGAGCGTGAACTCCGGCAGGCGGGTGTGGTGCGCGCGGTCGTCGCCCCGCCGTCCCGACCGAACGAGAGCGGCTACCTCGCGGCCAACAACGCCGTCGCACGACGCTCCGTCGACCGGCCGTTCGTCCCCTTCGCGCGGCTCTCCGGTCCTCGGGTGCCGGGCGACCCGCCGGACGAGCGGTCGAACCCCGGGGAGCACCCGGACACCGAGTCGGTGGCACAGTACGGCTACGACGACCGGTTCCACGGGTTCGCCATCGACCCCACACTGGATGGCCTGCCGACCCCGGGGACGCTCGACGCGCTCGGTGATGTGGGGCTACCGGTCCTGGTGACCGGCGGCCACGGGTTCCCCCCATCCCGGGTGGCCGACCTCTGTGGGCGTGGGTTCCCCGTCGTCCTCGGCGGCGTCGGCGGCGACCCCGGGACCCGCGAACTGTTCGCGACGGCTGTCGACCTGCTGGAGCGCCACGACGACCTGTTCCTCGATACGGGGACGGTCCGGTCGCGGGCGCACCTGGAGCGTGCGCTCCGCGAACACCCCGACCGGGTGCTGTTCGCCAGTCGCGCGGGCGAGGCCCACCCGAACGTGGCCGTGATGACGCTGCTCACCTGTTCCGTTCCGGAGGACACGATGGGACGGGCGTTCGACGGCAACCCCTCGCGGGTGGTGCCGTCGCTGGCGCCCTGAGTCGGCCCCGGGAGAAGCGCCCCCGCCCGAGCCGGAACTACCGGCGGTCGAAGACGGTGACCGCGCGATCAGTCCGCGAGGAGATGCCCCGTGGGTTCCGCCGGGGACTCCGGTCCCCGTACCGGGCCCGGATTCCGTCGACCAGGCCACGGCCCGTGCCGAGGGTGACGTCCCGGCCGTTGCCGAACCAGGTCGAGGGGCGGGCCTCGCCGCGGCCCACCTCGCGGAGCGCGTCCCACGCGTCGTCGACGGCGTGCCGGCAGACCCGGTAGGCGACCGTCGGCCGCGGGCCGTAGTTCTTGACGAGCCGGTACGTGAGCGACCGGTAGCGCCAGCGCCAGTCGGCCTCGTCGCCCCCGTCGGCGCGGGGCGACGGCCCGCGGTCGGGGTCGAACCTGACGGACATGGCCGGGCGCCAGTCGACCCCGAACCCGGTCGCCGCGAGCCGGTGGGCCGCGTCGCGTGCGCCGCCGACCTCCAGGTACTCGTCGAACCCGTCGATCGCGTGCAGCGCCTGCTGGGTGAACGCGACGTTCCGCGGATTGACGTAGGTGACCGAGCGGCCCTTGATGCGACGGGTCTCGACCTCCTCGGTGGCGACGCCGGCACGGAGCTGGCGGTTCGTCGGCCCGGAGATGGCGCCGACGGGCGGTGTCGGCTCCGCTCCGTCCCCGTCGTCGTCCGCAGGTTCCGTCCCGGCCTCGCCCGCCGTCTCGGCCCCGCCGTCGGTCGCCACCGGCGCGTCGGTGTCCGTCCCGGCATCGGTCCCGACCCCGGGCACGCGCTCGCGGAGTGCCCCCATCCACCCCTCGTCCACGACGAGTTCGTCGCCGAGGAAGGCGATGATGTCGCCGCTCGCGCGCGCCGCGCCGGCGTTGCGAGCGACGTTGACGTTCCGCTCGTCGAGTTCGACGAGCACGTCCACCTCGTCCCGGTCGCGGACCATCCCGCTGGTCCCGTCGGCCGAGGGCCCGTTGGCGACCACCGTCTCGATGCCCGGCGCCCGCTCGGCGAGGGCGTCGAGACAGGTCGCCAGCCGGTCCCGCCCGTTCAGGGTCGGGATAACGACCGAGATATCCATACGGTGTCGTTCGGCCACGCAGGGGCAAAAAGCCCGCGGGTCGGGGGGCGTACGGCGTGGTCCCCCGTAGCACAGGCGGTCTGCGCGGTGAAGAGGCGATAGTGGGCCGGGCCGTGCGGGCTCCGATCCCCGGGTGTCGCGCCTGAGACACTCAGCGGCCGATGACGACGGCCTCGCGGATCTCGAGGGCGGTCTCGAACTCGTCGCGCCGGCCCGCGTCCGTGCCGACGCGGCGGAGCTGTGCGGCGTGGACCCGGCGGAGGGCGTCCGTCTCGTTGTCGTCGAAGCCCAGCCGCCCCCCGAGGTCGTCCCAGTGGTCGGCCTCGACGAAGAAGCCGACGCGGTCGGGTTCGGTGAACGCCACCTCGTACTCGCGCCGGTACTCGGCGAGGCGGTCGCCGAGGTGGGCCTGTGCGAGGTCCACCAGGTCCGGGAGGCGCTGGGGACTCACGCTCGCCTTCGCCGCCGCCAGCAGCAGCACCTGCCCGTCCATCGGGTCGCCGTCCCCGGCCATCGTCAGCCGCCGGCACGCATGGCCTTCCGGCCGAACTGCTCCATCAGCGGCTCCAGCGTCTCCGGCGGCCCCTCGAACGTCACCGTCACCTCCGTCAGCTCCATCGAGCCCGCGACGTGGACCTTCTCCGCGCTGGTCTCGACCCGCCAGTCCGGCCCCTCGACCGTGTGGTCGTCGACCGCCTCGCCGCCGAGGTTGGTGAGGTAGTGGCGCACGAGCCGCTCGGAGATGCCGCGGAACGCCTTCTCCCGCCGGACGGTTCCCCCGACGCCCGCCTCGTCGGTCCGGCCCGCCTCGCCAGCTCGGCCCTCCTCGCTCCCCCCGGCGACGGGCGGGAACACCGACACCGCATCGCCGTCCTCGAGCGGCGTGGCCAGCCCCTCCATGTGGACCACCTCGCGGCCGTTCTTCAGCACGGAGAGCTGCGGGCGGAGTTCGCCCTCGTCGTCGAGGATCTCGCCCTCGAGCCCGTCGAACTCGGCCTCGAGCGCCCGGAGGACCGTCCCGACGTCGGCGCCGTCGTCGAACTCGCGCTCGATGGTCTTCGACCCGACGGCCTGCCGGAACGTCGCGAAGAACCGAAGCTCGATATCCATGCCCGCCGGAAGGGCCGGACGGGACATGAGTGTTGGCGTGCCCCGCACGGCTCGCGCCGACCCGCCCGCGCACGGGCCACCGACGCCACACGGCAAGAGCGAAACGTCCCCCGTCCCTCGACCCGCGTGATGACGGACACGGGCGGCGATGACGGGCGCGTCTACCACGTGAACGGCCGGCTCGTCCCCCGCGGGTCGGCGATGGTGTCGGTCGAGGACCGCGGCTTCCGCTACGGCGACGCCGCGTTCGAGACGATGCGGGCCTACGGCGGGGAGATCCTCGACTGGGACCGCCACCTCGCGCGGCTGGAACGCACCTGTGAGGCGCTCGGGATGGCCGCGGCCGTCCCCGACGACCTCGCGGTCCGGGTCGCGGATACGCTCGACGAGAACGACCTCGCGGACGCCTACGTCCGTGTCTCGGTCACGCGCGGGCCGGCCGCGGGGAAGCTCACGCCCCCGCCGGAGACGGAACTCGACCCGACGGTCGTCGTGGTGGCCCGCCCCCTCCCGCGTGGGGGACTCCCGGACCGCGGGGGCGAGCGGGTCTGGGACGACCCCGCCGTCGTCCAGACGGTTCGGACCCGGCGCATCCCGGACGCCGCGCTCCCGGCCGACGCGAAGACCCACAACTACCTCAACGGCATCCTCGCACGGCTGGAACTGCGGCGCGCGTCGAGCGACGGTTACGCCCCGGATGAGGCACTGATGCGCGACTTCGACGGCCACGTCGCCGAGGGCGCCACCAGCAACCTGTTCTTCGTCGACGACGGCACCCTGAAGACCCCCGAGGCCGGCGACCTGCTGCCGGGCATCACCCGGGAGGTCGTGCTGGAACTGGCCGCGGCCGAGTCGTTCCCGGTCGAACGGGGGCGGTACGACCTCGACGACGTGCGGAACGCCGACGAGGCGTTCCTCACGAACCGGACGTGGGAACTGCGTCCGGTCGCCACCGTCGACGGCATCGATATCGGAAGCGGCCCCATCACGTCGCTGCTCCAGCGACTCTACGACGAACGGGTGGAGACGCGGTGCTATTGAATCGATAATTGCCGAACATATCGTGGTTCGCTGATACGACCTGTTCCCGTCATCCCTCGGATCCTCCTATCGCAACTGTTGAACCGCCCGGCGGCCAACGCCGGAGCAGGATGGAGGTCAGCGAGGACCAGCGCATCTGCGACGTCGAGGACGTCCCCGACGAGGGGACCTTCCTGTTCACCTACCGCGACGGCTTCGACACGGCAGAGGCCCTGCTCGTCCGGTTCGGCGGGGCCGCGACCGACGGTGGCACTGCCGACCCGGACGATGTCGATGGTGGTACCGATAGCGACGCCGACGATGGCGACGGGGACTCCGACCACGCCCCCGACGCCGGAATCGCCTGCTGGAAGAACTACTGCCAGCACTGGACCGACGTGCGGCTGGACAAGGGCAGCGGCGCGCGGGTCCGCGACGGCGAACTCTGGTGCAACAAGCACGCCGCGACCTTCCGGCTCGACGACGGGGTCTGCACCCACGGTCCCTGCGAGGGGGCCGTCCTCGACGAGATCGAGGTGGCCGTCCACGACGGCGGCGTCTACCTGACCGACGACCGCTACGAGTTCGCCTCGGTCGGTCCGGACGGGGACCGGGACCTCTCGACCGGCTCGCCGGGCGGACGGATCGACTTCACGGGCTCCTGAGTCCCCCGGACTGGTCGTCCAGCGACCGCGACCGGCCAAACGCTCTTGTGCCACGCTATCGAGCCACGCGCATGGGACTGCTCTCGCGGCTCGGCATCGGTGCGGCGACGGTCGAGCCGGCCCTCCACGCCCCACGGGTCGTCGCCGGCGATACCGCGCCGGTCCGGGTGACCGTCAGGGGCGGGTCCAGCGGCCAGCACGCCGACGAACTGACCGTCCGCCTGGTGACGGAGGCGACGACGGGGGGCGGGGGGACGGAACTGGTCACCGTCGCGGAGACCGTGCTCGCGACAGACCTGCGCGTCGACCCGGAGACCGAGCGCGAGTTCGCGGGGGCGCTGGATGTGCCGGTCTGGGCCCCCATCACGGGGGTCGGGGCCGAGGGCGGGACGGAGGTGGTTCTGGCGGCGACGCTCGCGATGGACTGGTCACGGGAGCCGACCGGCCGGACCGGGGTCCAGGTCGACCCTGCCCCCCGACTGGACCGGGCGCTCGCGGCGCTCGCGGCGCTGGGCATCCAGGTCGAGCGGGCCCGCCCCGTCATCTCGTCGGTGGGGGGGAGCGAGGCCCCGACTGCCCCCGACGACCCTCCGGTCGTCCAGCAGTTCGACTGTCACCCGCACGCCGGGCCGTACGTGGGTCGCATCTCCGACCTGACGGTGGTGGCGGTGCCCGAACCCGGGGCGCTCGTGCTCCACCTCGATACGGACGTGGCGACCGAGACGGCGTACGGGACGACCGACGCCTACGAGTGCTTCACGACCGTCGAGGTGACCGACGAGTCGGTCCCGACGCTGCGGCGGCAGTTCGAGCGTGCGCTCGGGACGGGCACCACCTCCGACCCCTCGCCCGGCGTGTAGGCTGTCGCGCGAGCCCACGACCGGCCGATGGCCGGCTAATCGACGCGGAAGGCCGGCTCGGCGATGGCTTCGGACTTGCAGTCCGGGCATCGGGAGGGTCGGTTGACAGGGTCGTCGAACGCCGAGAAGCCGCAGTCCCGACACTCCGGCGGCGCGACCAGGAGCTCCTCGTCGGTCGCATCGAGCGAGCGGGCGATGTGCCGGACGTGCGAGAGGGCCTGGTCGGTGGTGATGTCGAACTCGCTGGCGATGGCACTCGCCACCAGCGCCTCCGCTCTGAGGTGGTCGGCGATCAGTTGGCGTGTGGTCGGCTCGTCGACGCCCTGCATGATGGCCACTACCGGGCCGGCCGGCAAATCCCTTCCCCCGTGCTCCGGGGGCCGAGCGGACGCGACCGCCGGCGGGGGAAGGGAAACTGACTTTGGCGGGGGTACCGACCCAACGCGGTATGCATGCTGTCGTCCTGGCCGGGGGATACGCGACGCGCCTGTGGCCCATCACGAAGCACCGCCCGAAGATGTTCCTCCCCGTCGGCGAGACGACGGTCATCGACCGCATCTTCCGTGAACTCGAGTCCGACGACCGCATCGACGACGTCTACGTCTCGACCAACGAGCGGTTCGCGGACGACTTCCGCGACCATCTCGCCGACAGCGGGTTCGACAAGCCCGTCGTCTCGGTCGAGGAGACCACGGCGGAGGACGAGAAGTTCGGCGTCGTGGGGGCGCTGGCCCAGCTCGTCGACCGCGAGGGGCTCGACGACGACCTGCTGGTGGTCGCGGGCGACAACCTCGTCGACTTCGACCTGAGCGAGTTCGTCGACTTCTTCGAGGAGCGGGAGGCGCCGTCGCTCGCGGCCTACGACGTCGGCTCGCGCGAGAAGGCGAAGTCGTACGGCCTCGTCGAACTGGACGGTGACCGCGTCGTCGACTTCCAGGAGAAGCCCGACGACCCGGCGAGCACGCTCGTCTCCATCGCCTGCTACGCGTTCCCCCGCGAGCAGCTCCGGTTCGACGAGTACCTCGACAGCGGCAACAACCCCGACGAACCGGGCTGGTACCTCCAGTGGCTGCAGGAGCGCAGCGACGTCCACGCGTTCGTCTTCGACGGCGCCTGGTTCGACATCGGGACGCCCGAGTCCTACCTGGAGACCGTCGCGTGGTACCTCGGCGGGGACAGCCTCGTCGCCGACGACGCCACCGTCGTCGACACCGAGGTCGGCGAGAACGTCCACGTCATGTCCGGGGCCCACGTCGAGGACGCTCGACTGGAGCGGTCGCTGGTCTTCCCGAACGCCCACGTCGAGGACTGCGAACTCCACGATTCCATCATCGACGAGGAGACCCACGTCGAGAACATCGACCTCGCGGGCGCGCTGGTCGGCGCGCATACCCACATCTCGAACGGCGAGGACTGACCGACGGGGACGGACCGGGCCCCTGCCTTCACTGCCGTTCCGCCGCCTCCATCCTACTCCAGCGACGCGCCGGTCACACGCACATGGCCGCGGGTTCCCTCCCAGACCCGCTCGAATTCGAGGTCGATGCGACGCTCCATGTGCGGCCCGTCGACGACGAACGTCTCGAACTCGCCGCCTTCGCCCAGCAGGTGGACGCCGTACTCCTCGTTGAGCCGCTCCAGGTCGGCCAGGGCCTCGCGGTCGAGCGGCCGGCCGAGCCAGGACTCGTCCAGGCCGCCCGCCGCGACCTGGACGATGCGGATCTCGAACCCCGCGTCCAGCATCGCGCCGGCCAGTTCACGGGGGTCCTCCTGCCAGAGCGGCGCGAAGACATCGCATCCGAGCCGGTCTGCCATCGCCCGGATGCGCGAGGTCTGGTACTCGCTCTCGACGGCGCCGGCGGTGACGCCCCCCAGGCCGCCCAGGTCGTCTCGAAGGCCCTCCAGCGCCCGCTCCAGCGGCTCCAGTTCGCGGTCGCCCTGGGCGCCCGAGTCGGTCGCCGCTGCCGCCTCGAAGTCGTCGGGGTGGACGTTCACGAGGTCGATGCCGATGCTCTCGGCGGCCAGCGCCGTCAGGTCGGTCGCCGGCGTGTGGTACATGTAGGAGTCGCCCTCGGGGTGGACGGTGACGAGTCGCTCGACGGGGAGGCCGGCCTCGAGCGCCCGGTAGAGCGCCCACGAGGAGTCCTTGCCGCCGGAGAAGAGGCTCACCCACGGCTCGTCGCGGGGGAACCCGTCCGCTGGGGGCTCGCTGTCGCCCGTGTCGGTCATGCCCCGGCTAGTGGCGGGGTGGGTTTAGCGACACCGCTCCGTCCCGGCCCGTGGCGCACGAGCGAGCGGGAGGGCCGGGCTCACGACTCCGGGAACTCCTCCTCGACGCCGTCGCTCTCCTCGGCGGTGATGTACGAGGTGAACCGGACGCCGCCGAGGCTGATGGCGATGCCGAGCAGGACGAAGGCGGCCAGTCGGGTCCAGACGCTGACGGTGAACCCCTCGACGGAGACCGGCCCCAGCTCGGTCGCGGGGACCATCACCGGTGGGATCTCGCCGGCGCGCTCCAGGAAGTACGCCGAGAACCCGCGGACCACGAGGCCGACGGCGACCACGCCGAACGGGAGGTTGAGGAAGGCGTTGGGGACCCGTTCCTCGGCGAGGAACTCGTCGATGAGCCGCCCCGTCGAGGCGGTGAGGGCGGCCAGCGCGAGCCACGGCACCGCCGCGAAGACGAACCGCATCCCCATGATGACCGGGCTCGCGGTCGTGTTCGAGATGTCGATGGCGCCGGCGAACAGGCCCACCATCGCCAGGCCCGCCCCGACGACGTACGTCACCAGCGACACCTGTCCGGAGTAGAACGCGTCCCGGACCGCGCCGGGGAGCGCGGCCAGCCAGTCGTCGACGCCCAGCCCCTTGTAGAGGAGGAAGACGCCGATGACCGCGGCGATGGCCGAGACGGCGACCGTCAGCGAGTCCGCCAGCAACAGCAGGACCGGGAACGCCAGCAGCGCCGCGCCGATGGGGACGAGGACGGTCGCGCGCAGCTCCTCGTCGGCGAGGAACTGCTTGAGGACGTAGTAGGTGGACTCGATGTCGTGGCTCTGGCGCACGACGACGCGGTCGACCGCGTCCACCCGCACACGGGACTCGACGATGGGGACCAGCCGCTCGTCCTCCGCACTGTCCGTGACGACGACGGCCGAGTCCGGGCCGTACTCGGCGACCAGCTCGTCGGTCTGCCGGGCGACCGCACGGTCGGCGTCGACCCCGTCGCCGCCGCCCGAGACGACCGCGACGACGGCCTCGTCGCCTTCCGCCTCGATGTCGTCGGCGACCCGCAGGGTCTCGAGGAAGCTGTTGACACGGGAGGTCTCCGGGTCCGCGATCCCCACCTCCATCACGAGCCGCTCGATGGCCGCGCGGCCCACGACGGGCTCACCGTCGGCGAGGTCACTCCCCCGGTCCACACAGACGACGAGCGTACTCACGGCCGAGAGGTGGTCGCGGTCGGGTAAAAGGGTTCAGGCTGTCTCCCGGTCACCGGGTCGGGATATCACCGCTCGGCCCGGACCTCGACCTCGTCGTCGGGCGTGACCGCGTCGGCGAGGCCATGGCCGAGTGCGTACGCGACGCTCCGCGCGGCGCCCAGGAGGCGCACGTTGAAGCCACGGCTCGGCTCGAACGTCCGTACCTGGGGGTCCTCGCGGAGGATCGTCTCGAGGCGCTCCTCGACGTCTACCCGGGTTCCGAGCTCGTCGACCAGCCCGAGGTCGCGGGCCTCGGAGCCGAGGTAGACCCGCGCCTCGGTGTCGCGGACGAACGACTCGTCGAGGTCGCGTCCCTCGGCCACCGTCTCGACGAACGTCTCGTAGAACTCGTCCGTGATGCCCTGGAGGTAGTCGCGCTCGTCGTCGTCGAGGTCGGTGAACGGTGAGCCGGCCTCCTTGTACTCCCCGGCGACGAACTGCCTGTACTCGACGCCGAGCTTCTCCAGCAGCCCCGTCGCCGTGAACCGTGGGCTCCGGACGCCGATGGAGCCGACGACGGAGCCCTCGCGAGCCCACAGCTCGTCACAGCCCGAGGCGATCCAGTACCCGCCGCTGGCGCAGGTGTCCGTGGTGTACGCGACGGTGGGGCCGTCGAAGCGCTCGGCGGCGAGCCGGATGTCGTCGCTGGGCACGACGCTGCCGCCCGGCGTGTTGAGCTTCACGAGCAGCGCGTCGACCGCGTCGTCCTCGTCGGCCCGCTCCATCTGCTCGACGATGTCGTCGGCGCCGGGCGTGGTGGGGCCGGAGGGGAGCGGGCTGCTCCCGCCGTCCCGGGTGATGGGCCCCTCGACCGCCACCTCCGCGACGTTGTACGTCGGGAACAGCGAGCCGGCGAGCCGGCTCCCGAACCGGAGGCCGGCACCGACCGTCACCAGCACAAGGACCACGCCCAGTAACTCCGCGAGCGTGCCGGGGAACCTGACGAACAGGACGTAGCCGGCCACCGCGCTCACCACCGCGAGGCCCGCGACGACCAGGGCGCGGGCGAGCCCTGTCATCCGGTCGTTCACGATGCGATCCCTCCGTGGACCGACGATGGGTCCCGTTCCGACGGGGGGCGGCTCCCGTACGAATCCATACCGCCCCTCCGCCCCCGCCGGGGTTAAAGACACCCGACCGTCGGTGGCGGACAGGCGACGCCACGGTGCCGACGGCGAGGGGTGGCGCCGCACTCCACGAGCCACTCACCGACTCCTGTCAGGTCACGGGCCCGGTGGTCCCGTCCTCCTATACGAATCTGAGTCTGAGGGAGAATACCGAGAATTAGTTGATCGATATAAAGGTTGGCTGTTTATCTGTTGGGTTCGTACCGAACGTGCTCCATAAACAGATAATCCGCGATTCAGAGCTTGCGCTCGGCGTCGTCGGCGAGTTCCTCCATCCGCTTGCCGATCCGGCCGGCGTCGGAGAACTCGTCCTCGCTCATCACCTTCGCCAGGGCGTTCCCGAGGACGAACACCGCGTGCTTGTGCTCGGATTTGGACTTGTGAACGTCGTTCGGCGTCACGTCCAGGCCCTTGTACTCCTCGAACACGCTCGAGTCGACGTCGTCCATGTCGTCGAACGTCCCCATGATGGAGACCATCTGTTCGTGGAGCTCCAGCAGTTCGTCCTTGTGCATGGCAGCGTGTTGCCGGCACGCCGACATAACAGTTGCGCGGGGTGAGATACCACGGGCTACCGCGGGCAGGGGCACGCGGAGGGCTGCTCGTCGCCGCTGTCGGTCTCAGAAGACGTACTCGTCCTCGTGGCCCATCATGCCGTCGTCCTCGAAGCCGGCGTCCTCGTCCTCCATCGGGCCGCTGGTCTTGTACGCGCGGATTCCGGTCGAGAGCAGGTCCTCGATGGCCTCCTCACGGTTGACGAACTCCCCGCGCTCGACGAGCTGGGCGATCTGCATCTCCAGGTGTTCAGGAACGGTGATTTGTACCTTCGGCATCTGATTGTCTCGGGATTCGAGGGACGGTGATTTAAACCTGGCGGGGCAGGTACCGGTTCCGACAAACCCGAGCGGTGCTCTGCGAACTTTCGCTTGTGGTGTGGGTGGATGTTTTTGTCGTTCCGGAAGGAACTGCGGCGTCGCTGATAGGTCTCGTCCCGCGAACGTCAGGCCTACGGGGGTCTGGCGCCGAGGGTCCTCATGGGCGATATCGTTGACGTCACGGAGCTCTACCGCGAGTTCGGCGAGGAGCGGCTGCCGCCGGGGCAGCGCGAGACGAGCGCGTTCCCCGTCCTCTCGAAGTCGGGGACGCCCGCGGTGGAGGAGCCGAGCGTCGAGGTGTGGGGCGCGGTCGAGGAGCCGACGACGTTCTCGTTCGCGGAGTTCCAGGAGCTCCCCAGCGAGACGCAGCGACAGGACTTCCACTGCGTCACCGGCTGGTCGAAGTTCGACTGCGAGTTCACCGGCGTCACCTTCCCGACACTGGCCGAGACCGTCGGCGTCGAGGACGATGCGGTCCACGTGATGTTCCACGCGGCGGACGGCTACACGACGGACCTCCCGCTGGAGGCCTGCATGCGCCGCGAGACGATGCTGGCCTGGGCGTTCGACGGCGAGCCGCTGCCCGCCGACCACGGCGGCCCGCTCAGGGTCGTGACGCCCCACCGCTACGCCTACAAGGGCGCGAAGTGGGTGACCGGCGTCGAGTTCCTCACGGACCCCGAGCGGGGCTACTGGGAGCGGCGTGGCTACTCCGTCACCGCCGACCCATGGAGCGAGGACCGGTACGCGTAGCCCGAGCGCGTGGCCGGCCGGCGCGTTCTTCTCGCCCGCCGGGGTCGTCCCGGAGACATAAATCCATCAGACCAGTAGACGCGAGTATGCCCATCGACGCCGATGAGTGGGACGCCGGTCGGACCGACCAGGGTGGCGAGGGGGGCCACGTGAAGGAGAAGCTGCTGGAGTACCTCGAACTGAACGACACTCGCGCGTACACGGCCGACGAACTGGCGAAGGTGTACGCCCGCGAGGTCGCCGGGGACGCCGTCGCCGGCGAGGACCCGGACGGAATCAGCCCGGACGCGCCGGACGACGGTGGGATGTTCGAGCGGTTCCTGAGCCGCGTCAACCGGACGGTCTTCCGGCGCTCGGGGGACATCCGCGAGGCGCTGGAGGAGCTGGAGGCCGAGGGCCGCGTCGAGTCGAAGACCATCGAGACCGCCGACGGCCGGCGGACCTACTACCGGGTCGCACGGGAGTAGCGAGCAGGGCCCGGGGGCGCCGTCCGGGCGTGGGCGGTCGGCTGCTTCCGGGGATGTCTCCGGGGGCGAGGCGCCCGACTCAGATGTTCGAGTCCTCGAGCGGGGGGACGCCCTGGGCGGTGATCGTCTCGCCGACGATGTACGAGGAGGCCTCGCTGGCCAGGAACTGGGTGAGGTCGGCGATCTCCTCGGGGAGGCCCATCTCCTTGTCGACGTCCCCGCGGTCCACGTCGGCCGGGTTGATGCCCATCTGCGAGGCGACGCCGGCCGTGCCGACGAGGCCGGGGGCGATGCAGTTCACGCGGATGCCGTGGGGGGCGTAGTTCGCCGACAGCGAGGCGGTGAGGTTGACCACCGCCGCCTTCGCGGCCCCGTAGTGGCTCATGTACTGCGAGCCCTCGGTTCCGGCGACGGAGGCGAAGTTGATGATGGTCCCGCCGTCGCCCTGCTCCTGCATCCGCTGGCCGGCGACCTGCGCGCCGTGGAAGGTGCCGTGGAGGTTGATGTCGACGATGGTCTTCCAGCCGTTCTCGGAGATGTCGTCGAAGCCGGCCATGAACGAGGCGCCGGCGTTGTTGATCATCGAGTCGAGGCTGCCGAACTCCTCGACGGTGGCCTCGACGAGTGCCTCGACCGACTCCCGCTCGCGGACGTCGCACTCGACCGCGATTGCCCGGCCGGGGGCCTCGGAGTCGTTGATGCCGTCGGCCACCTCCTCGATCTTCTCCTGCGACCGGCTCGTGACGACGACGTTGGCTCCCTCGTGGGCGAACTGCTCGGCCGTCTCGCGACCGATGCCCTGACTCGATCCGGTGATGATGACGTTCTGCCCCTCGACGGAGAACCGCTCGTTGACGTTTACCATTGGTAATTGCGGTCGCAGTCTTGACACCATTCGTTAATAAAGGTGCGCCATGGCTGTCCGGGGGCGGAGATATGAACGTGGCTCGGGAACGGTCGCTTCGGCACGTCTACCTCCATTTCGGACCGAAGGGCGAAGCCTTATTGGAACGAGTCGTCAGTTTCCAACGAATGAATGAGAGTCGGCTGCGCGCCGGGACGGACTCCGTCGGGCGCGTCGAGTTCGAGGTCGAGTTCCCGCCCGGCCACGTCGCCTGCTACGTCGTCGACGCCGGGGGGCCCGTGCTCGTCGACGCGGGGATGCCGGACGAGCGCGGGGTCGGCGGCCACGGCGAGGCGTTCCGCGAGGGGCTGGCCCGGTACGACCACGAGGTGGCCGACATCGAGCATCTCGTCCTCACGCACCCGCACGTGGACCACATCGGGCAGATTCCCGCCGTGCTGGAGGCCGCCGACCCGACGGTCCACGCGCCGGTCGGCGTCCGCGAGCGGTTCGCACGTGACGCCGAGGCACTGGCCGAACGCGTCCGGACGAACGCCTCGGCGGCCGGCCTCTCCGGCGACCAGCTCGACGATGCCGTCGAGATGGCACGCGAATCGCTGGAGCGCGACCGCTCGCTGCTCCCGCCGACGGCAGTCGACCACTGGGTCGACCCGGGTGAGACGTTCACCGTCGGCGACCTCGACCTGACGGCTACGCACACACCCGGGCACCAGGCTGACCACCTCGTCTACGCGGCCGATATCGACGGGGAGCGGGCGTTGTTCTCGGGCGACGCCGCTATCCAGCCGTTCCGTCCGGTCCTCATCCACGACGGCCTCGACGACGGCTACCGCGAGGCGTTCGCGGCCTACCGACGCGGCCTGGACCGGCTCGCTGCCCTCGACCCGACGCCCGACCACGTCTACCCGGATCACGGCCCGGTCCACGACGACCTCGCGGGGGTCGTCGAGCGCGACCGTGGCTCGCTGGAGCGACGCCTCGACGGCGTCCGTGAACAGGTCGCGACCGGCGTCCGAACGGTGCCGGGCGTCGCGATGGGCATCGCCGGCGACGACCGGAGCGTCCGCTACCTCCTCCCCGAGGCGATGAGTGCCCTCGCGCACCTCGAATCCGAGGGCGAGGTCGTCGCGACCGTCGAGGACGGCGTCCGCTACTACGACCCGGCCTGAGCTCCAGCAGGGACACCGTGGTTCCGTCTCTCCCACCCTGGGCGCCCGTCGTGACGGAACCCCCGTCAGTTAATCCGTCGGCCGCCGGAGGCCGGGTATGGCCGCCGTACCACCACCCGTCTGGTACCTCCTCATCGCGGTCGCCGCGCTCGTCTCCGGTGCCGTGCTCTACGCGCTGGCCCGCCCCGGCGGTCGCTGGGGGCGGCATCTCCGCTCCCGGTTCGTCCTCGGCGTCCCGTGGGGGACGCTCGTCGTCGCGGCGCTCGTCGTGCTGTTCTATCTCGTCCCGCAGGACGGCCTGACCCACTGGTTCCGCCCGCTCGTCGTCCCGTACCGCGCGTGGTCGTACTTCTACCCGCTCGGCATCCTCTCGGCCGGGTTCGCACACTCTGGCCCGAGCCACCTCATCGGCAACCTCCTGGGGACGTTCACGTTCGGCGTCCTCGCGGAGTACGCCTGGAGCCACTTCCCGACCGGGCGAGGGAGCCAGACGTTCCGGTCGCTCCGCGAGGACCCGCGAGCGCGCATCGCCGCGTTCGTCGGTGCCACGCTGCTGGCCGGTGTCTTCATGGGTGCGTTCTCCCTGGGGCCGGTGATCGGCTTCTCGGGTGTCGTCTTCGCCTACGCCGGGTTCGCGCTGGTGCGCTACCCGCTCGGCGTGGTCGGACTCCTGGTCGGGGGCGACCTGCTCAACCTGCTCTACCGGGCGATCCGGCAGCCGACGCTGACCACGACGCCGGGCCCGTCGTTCTCGTCCCCCTACTGGGCCGAGATCGCCATCCAGGGCCACGCCATCGGCTTCTTCCTCGGGGTCGTCCTGGGCGCGTTCGTCCTCGCGCGGCGTCGGGAAGGCGCCTCGCCCGCACTCGTCTGGGTCGCGGCGCTGCTGTTCGCCGTGGACCGCGGGCTCTGGGCCGTCTACACGTTCGGTGAGGGCGGCAGTTTCGTCCTCTACCGCGCCGCGGGCGTCGCACTGCTGTTCCTCGTCGCGGCGCTCGTGGCGAGCGGTGCGGGCGCCACCGCACGCGACCTGATCGCCAGCATCGACCTCTCGCGCCGCGAGGCCGCCCTGGGCCTGCTGGTGGCGACGCTGGTCGCGCTCTCGGTCGTGGCGGTGCCGTACAACCTGCTCGCCATCGCCGACGGCGGGAGCGGACTGGACGACGCCACGGGCGTCCAGGCCGGTGACTACACCGTCTACTACGCCGAGGACGTGCCCGACCGGTTCGTCACCGCCTTCGACGTGCCCGGGGTCCAGACCTCGAACGTTACGGCGTCGGGCGCCATCGTCGTGAGCGAGCAGCGCAACATCTGGTGGGAGGAGGTGAGCAAGCGCCGCCTCGCCTTCGACGGGACCCGCCGCATCCGGGTCGGCGGCCCGACCTACCGCCGGACGGTCGTGGTGAACCGGACCGGCTGGTCGGTGGTCGGCGGTGGTCGGGCCTACCGTGTGCGGCTGCGCGTCGATGGGGAGCCGTGGCGGCTCGCCTACCGCTCCGAACGCGCGCGGGCCGACCCGACCGTGGCCGGGCGGAACGTGAGTATCGGGCCGCTGCCGGACCGCCCGGACGACCCCAACGCGTTCGCGGTCAACGTCACGCGGGCGGGTGAGCAGCTCGGACGCGCGCCCGTCCCGGCCAACGGGACACGCATCGAGGTCGGTGGGCTCCGGATCAGCCGCGAGCAGCGGGCGCTCTACGTCTCGCGCAACGGAACCCGGGTGCAGGTCGCCCGACGGGAGAACTACAACTGAGCGGTGCGGTGCTGCGGGACGTGACGACCGAGGGTGCTGCGGGGCCGTGGTCCGTCACTCCCCACCGCGCCACCGGATCCGGAACACCTCGGCGTCGACCACGCCCGCCTCGGCCTCGTGGTGGTCGAACTGGTTGGGCAGTTCCAGCTCCGCCCGGAACGCGTCCGTGACCTCGCCGCCGTTGTCCGCGGCGAACGACTCGACGAACTCCTGACTGCCGGCGTTGTGGACGGAGTAGGAGACCCGCGCGACCTCGGCTGCCGCCGCCAGGAACGCGCGGTCGGCGTGCTCGTTGCCGTCCTGCGCGCCGAACGGCGGGTTCATCAGGACCGTACACGGTGGCGGGGAGAGCGGGAGCCGCGTGGCGTCCCCGCGCACCCAGGCCACGTCGGCGCGGGCACCGACCCGGCGCTCGTTCCGTCGGGCGGTGACCAGCGCGGCCGCGTCCAGCTCGACACCGACGACGCGCGCCGGCGAGCGCAGCGCCGCGCCCAGCGCCAGCATCCCGGTCCCACAGCCCAGGTCGAGGACCGTCTCGTCCTCGATGTCGCCCCGCAGGTCCGCGACGTGGACGATGTGGGCGGCGAGGTCGGGCGGCGTGTGGTACTGCTCCAGCGCCGCCACGGGGTCCTCGAATCCCGCGACCACGCCGAGTTCCTGGGCCAGCCGCCGCCGCGTCTCGGTCACGCTCGCCACCCGCCCGATGTGTGGCGCATATCGGACGGCAATTCCTGCCAGATATACAAATACGTTGCCGTATTTCCACCGCGCATCCGCGACCGGCCGGGCGGGACCGTTCCCAGTACCGGTCAATCACCGCCCGTTTTTATATACGAGCCCCGAGTTGCGACGACGTATGACGCGCTATCTGGTCGGCGTGGACTCGAAGGAGACGGCAGAGCAGCTGGTCGACTACCTCGACGGGAAACTGAGAGACGAGGACTCGGTGGCCGTCGTGAACTCGCTTCCAGGCGGCGAGGACACGAGCGACGAGGACGTCATCAAGGGTCGGGAGGCGACGGAGTACGTCGAATCCCACCTCGACGACGTGGAGACCCACCAGCTCATCCGCGGGAACAGCCCGCAGGAGGACCTCGTCCAGTTCGCCGAGGAGAACGACATCGACGAACTCGTCATCGGCATCCGGAAGCGCTCGCCCACGGGCAAGCTCGTGTTCGGCTCGACCGCGCAGGACCTCCTGCTGGAGACGACCCGCCCCACGGTGGTCGTGCCGCTGACGAAACCGGTCTGACGCGGCCCGCCCGGTCGAGCGACACCGTTTTAGGCGCCTCCGTGGAACCGCCGCGCATGAGCGACGACCCGCGTGAGCACCTGCGTACCGCCAGCGACCGCATCGCCGAGGCCGCCGAGGAGACGGAGGGCGAGGCCGCCGAGCGACTCGGCAACATCGCCGACCGGGTCGCCGGCTTCGCCGAGCGCGATACCGGCCCGGACCACGGTGCGCTGGACACGGTGATGTACAAGCTCAACGAACTGGCCGACGAGGTGGGCGGCGAGACGGGCGAGACCATCAGGCAGGCCCGCGCGGACGTGCTGGAGTTCCGGAAGACGGTCGAGGGCGTCTGAACGAGGGCCCCTCACACGAGCCTGGTTGGCTGGTCCCGGGCCCCCTCGACAGCTGGTGGGAACCGCCCGCCGAGTGGAGACGGTGCGTCCAGCACCGAGGTACGGTGTGCTACTTCGCCCCGTTCCCGACCGAACTCCTCGGTAGGCAGGTTCATTGTCCCGATAGCTCACAGTCCGGTATGGCCGAGCCCCCAGCCGAGCCGTCTCGATGGAGCGACGTGTTCTGGCTCGGGCTTGCGTTCGTGGTTCTCGGAGTCTTCACTCCCGAAACGCTTGTTCTCGGAGACACCAGACTCTCGATGGTGTTGTTCTGGAGCGGCGCCGGACTACTTCTGGCCCGGGTTCTCGTCTCGGTATACCGGTTCCTCGGCTCAGCAGTCGCCTCCGGGTAGACGCGTGAGCGGGACCCGAGACCGCCCGTGAAACGGTGTCCCCACACCGAGACTCATTACGCCATAATTGCGAATATAATCAACCATACTCCGTCTTACGATATCTATCTCGGCATTCGCTCGGTAATGTATGCCGGAGCCGATGGGCTCTGGCGTTCGGGTTACGCTCCCCGCGCGGCCTCCAGCACCGCCTCGTAGTCCGGCTCGTTCGTCGGGTCGTCGGCCTCCCAGGCGAACGCGACGGTCCCCTCCTCATCGAGGACGTACACGGCCCGGTTCGCGATGCCGTGCAGGCCGAGGTCCGGGATGTCCATCTCCAGGTCGTAGGCCCGGATGGCCTCCCGGGCCATGTCGCTGACGAGCTCGAACTCGAGCCCGTGCTCCTCGCGGAACGCGCCCTGCGAGAACGGGGAGTCGGCACTGACTCCCAGCAGCGTCGCGCCCGCGTCCTCGAAGTCGGTGAGGCGGCTCTGGAACGCCACCATCTCGTTGCTGCACGGCGGCGTGAACGCGCCGGGGAAGAACGCCAGCACGACGGGGCCGTCGCCGACGACCGCCGCGAGGTCGAACGGTTCGTGGTCGCTCGTGCCGTACTTCGCGGTGAACGTGGGTGCCGGGTCGCCTTCGGATACCATCGTCCGAGAGGAGGGCCGTCGGACGGAAAAGACTGGCCGCGAACATCTTCCACCCCGAGTGCCCCCGAGAGAGCGAGAACGGGCGCCAGCAGCAGCCTCGGTCGTGGCGAACCGGTGGCCTCGGTCGCAGGGATCCCGTGGCCTCAGTCGTAGGTGACCCAGGAGAGGAACGCGAGCCCGACGAACTCCAGGGCGCGGAAGGCGGCCATCGCGTACTGGGCCGGCGGAGGCACCAGTTTCGGGTCGCCGATCCAGGCCGAGACGGTCGGGTCGAGGAGGAACAGGTACGCCCCGAGGGCGTTCTCGCCGATGAGCAGGACGGCGAACAGCAGGAGGCCGAAGGCGTGTTTCGAGCGCAGTTCCCACCAGTTCCGCCCCCACACCGCGGCGAGACCCAGCAGTACGAACAGGTTCAGTACGGTCAGCAGACGAACCGCGTCCACGAGTGCCGAGGCCATTCTCTGTCTCTGCTGGTGCTAGTCTGCGTCGCCGGGTATACGTTTTCCCAAATCCGGCCCGACTCCACGACGCCCGGGTCGTCGGCCGTGCTACTGGCGGCTACAGCGCGTTCCGGATGATCTCCTCGATGGTCTCCCAGTTCTGCCGGGCACGGTCCGTCGGGAGGTAGACCGCCCCGTAATCGTCGCCCGTGTCGCGGACGATGTCGTTCTCCTTGAGCACGTCGAGGTGGTGACGGACCGTCTTGTAGTCCAGGTCCAGCGCCTCGGCGAGTTTGTTCGCGTTGCGGGGGCGCTCGTCGAGGGCTCTGAGGATGCGTGCGCGGTTCGACCCGCCACGCGTCCCCGTCAGCACGTACCAGAGCACGCCCTCCATCGTTCCCTCTCGCACGTGCCTCCCTCCTAAACGCACCGGATACCGCCCTCACATTGGTTTAAAAACGCCGGTTTCGCGCAAATTTGGGGGGAGTTGGGCATCATCTCCGTCGCAGTCCGGGAAATCCTAATCAACCAGTGCGGGACCCCTTCACACGCAATGGCGCAAGCAACGGAGACCAGCACCTCGGGCGGCATCGGGGACAGTCCACAGACCATCGTCGCCGTCCTGTTCGGCGCCGTGCTCGCCCTGGTGGGTGTGCTCGGCCCGGTACTCGGCGGCGCGAGCGGCGAACTCATCATCTTCGGTCGGAACTACCTCCATGACGCCATCCACCTCCTCTCCGGCCTGGCGGGGCTGGTGGCCGGGTACTACGCCGGCGGGCAGTACGCTGCGGAGTACAACAAGGCACTCGGCGTGGTCTACCTGCTGGTGACCATCCTCGGGTTCGCCCTGTTCGACCTCTTCGCGGATCTCATCGCGCTGAACACGGCCGACAACTTCCTGCACCTCGCGCTGGCCGTCGTCTTCCTGGCCGTCGGCTTCGCGCTCGGTGACTCCTGACGGGGCTGACGGCCCCATCACCTCGTGGGTCCCACACGGGTGAGCGGTCGCGCCGTCCCGTCGGACGGACGACCACGGGCAATGGGCCTGCCGACCGTCCTCAGAGGGGGGCCCCGGTGCTCACACCGACGACGTAGTTGGTCTCGGTGCCCGCGACCTGCGTGGTGGCGTCGTCGGTCTCGGCCGTCGCGGGGCCGAAGGTGTACTCGCTGGTGCCGCCGGGGCCGTCCGGCGCCTCGACGAAGTAGGTGAACGTCGTCTCCCCCGTGCCGGCCGCGACCGTTCCGAGCTCGACGCGCTTGCGCGCGCCGTCCTCCGTCTCCGTCCACGGGTGGTCCGAGGCCACGTCCCAGGAGGCCGGGATCTCGTCGTAGACCGTCACGTCCTCGGAGGGGTTCTCGACCGTGACCTCGACCTGGTCCGTCCCGCCGGCCGTGAACACCTGTCCGTCGTCCGCACGCCCCCCGCTCGCGGTCACGGAGCCGCCGTCGCCGGTTCCGGTCACGAGGTTGTCGTGGGCCTCGGCCGCGGTCGCGAAGTTCCCGTTCGCCGCGCGCTCGACCGCCGCCGCGGCGTTCACGTGCCCGGGGCCCGCGTTGGCGACGGTGTAGCCGTCGGCGCTCTCGTCGGCCGTCGCCTCGATGGTCCGGATGACGTCCATCGGGCCGAAGGTGCCGGGGTCGCCGGCGTCCTCGTGGCCGACGAACTCCAGGCCATCCGGGGCCGCGGGCGTCGTGGCCGACCGGCCGGCCTCGATGACGAGCGCCGCGATGCCCGCGGCCGCGGGACACGCCATCGACGTGCCGGAGATGCGGCCGTAGAACGGCTCCCCGTCACCCGTCGAGAGCGGCGCCAGCGCGTCCTCGGGGTCGAACGTGGACATCACGCTGTTCCCGTGGGTGAGGATGCCCGGCCGGTACAGCGTCAGCGGACGGAACGCGCCCATGTCGGTCTGGCTGATGTCGTCCGGGTCGACCTGGACGAGGTCGAACACCTGGTAGTCGAACTCGTACTGGACGGCGGCGGTCACCTGCGGGTCGAACTCGACGGTGACGGGCTCGCCGCCGGGTACGTCCAGCGCGATGTCCTCGTGGATTCTGACCGGCTCCTCTCCCATCCGCGCGAGCAGCTCCTCGTCGTCCTCGCCGTAGTTCGTGTAGAAGGAGACGGTCACCTGCTGGCCGTCGGGCGTCAGCGAGAGCGTCCCCTCCAGGACGTCCTCGTCGCCCTCCGGCATCCGCAGCTGATGGGTGACGACGCCGCTGTCCTGGTCGACGCCGGTGCCCCCTGCCGGGTCCCTGAACCCGGGCCCGAGCGTCCCCGAGAGGGTCCCCTGGTCGACGATGAGGCGGCCGTCGCCGGTGAGCGCGTGGTACCGCGTCATGTTGTTCAGGAGCAGTTGCCGGTCGTGGTACCGGTCATCGACCGTCTCGGTCGCGCCGGGCAGCTCCGAGCCGACGCTCCGGCCCCGCGAGGAGAAGCCCGTGACCGTCTCGTCCTTCCGGCTGGCCGCGACACCGAGGACGTGCGGGGCCTTCGCGTACCGGGAGGCGGTCCCCTCGCCGGGCCCGCTGTTCCCCATCGCGAACACCGGGATGACACCCTCCTGGAACGCCTCCCAGGTGGCGACGTTCAGGGGATCGAGCGGGTTGTAGCGGCTCCCACGGGCGACACCGTAGGAGTTCGAGCAGACCACGGGATCGAAGTCGTCGCTCTCGTCGGTCTTCCGGGCGAGCATGTGGTCCCACGCGCCGACCGCGTACGGGAGGTAGACGGCCTGGCTCACGGAGTACGCCGACAGCCGTGCCGCAGGGGCCATCCCGACGTACGGACCCGTCCCCTCGGTCTTCGAGGCGAACCCGTCACCGGCGACCGTCCCGCAGCAGTGCTGCCCGTGGCCGATGTCGTCGGAGTCGGCCGGCCCGATGTCGACCCACATCTCGGGGTCGCGGTCACCGAACGGCTCGTCGACGTACTCGTAGTTGCCGACGATGCGGCCCTGGAAGTCCGGGTGGGAGCCGTCGATGCCCGAATCGATGACGACCGTGTCGACGCCCTCGCCGTTGAACTCGGCACTCGCGAAGTCGGCGGCCGCGTTGACCGCCTCGACGTGCATCGACTCGCGGGACTCGACGTCGTTGAAGTACTCCAGCTCGAACGTGTCGCTGACGTATCGGACCGCCTCGCGCTCGGCGAGGGCGGCGATCTGGTCGCCGTCGGCCTCCGTCCACGACATCGGCAGGACCTCGTAGTCGAACCGGCCGACCGGCAGGTCGAACTCGTCCAGCAGGGACTGGTCGTCGGTGTCGCGGAGGACGACGATGACCTCCTGTCGCCCCCCGTCGGTGTCCAGCGCGTCGGCGACGGTCGTCGCGCCCGCCGGCCCGGCGAACGCGGCGCCCGCCCCGGCCGCCCCGGCCGCCTTGACGAAACTCCGCCTGTTCAGGTCAGTCATCGCTTGTGCCTACGCTACGGACACACCCTCATGAAGAAATTCGAGAAACCGTCCAAAGGTCACGCGACGACTCCGCGGGTGCCGACCGCGTGAGGTCGCCGGACCGCCCCTCAATCCGTCCGTCTCGCCACCTGCCAGCCGCCTCGCCGGTCGCCCGTCTCGCGGAGGCGCTCGTGGAACGCCCGGAGACCGGCCGCGCCCGTCTCCGAGCGGACGTGGAGTTCGATGGCGTCCTCCCGGACGGCGACGCGGTAGGTGTCGCCCGTCTCGTCGTCATGGACGAGGAAGACCGGCAGCGGCAGGTCGAACCAGTCCCCGACCCGGTAGCGATCGGCCGAGAGCACCGCCTCCGCGAGCGCGACGAGTTCGGCCTCCTCCGTCGGGCCGCTCCGGGGGGTGAGTTCGATGACCGTCGCCCCCTCGTAGCGCATCCCGCCGGCCCGCGGGAACGTCCGCTCGGGGTGGTGCAGGTCCGAGAAGGCGTCCTCCGCCGCGTCGCGGTCGGCGCCCGTGTCGGCCGCCTCCCGGAGGTCGGCCGCGGTCGAGAACGACAGGTCCGGGTCGGCGTCCGACTGCTCGCTCATGGGCCCTCTCGTCGATGCTGTGGGCCGCATCAGGGTTAAATTCGCGGGCGGACCGGAGCGGAAGTGAAGCGGCGGGAACGCGGCGGCCTCAGAAGCTGCTCTTGATCTTCTCGAAGAAGCTCTGGTCGACCGAGAGGTCCTCGTCGGAGGCCTCGGCGAACGCCTCCAGCGCGTCGCGCTGCTCCTCGTTCAGGTCCCGCGGCGTGACGACCTGCACGTGGACCAGGAGGTCCCCCTGCCCGCGGCGCTGGATGCGGGGCATCCCCTTGCCGCGGAGGCGTCGCGTCTCGCCGGACTGGACGCCCGCGTCGAGGTCCATCTCCACCTTCCCGTCCAGCGTCGGCACCTCGACGGTGTCGCCGAAGACGGCCTGCGGGAACGACACCGGGAGCGTGTAGTGGAGGTCGGCGCCGTCGCGGTCGAACTCGGGGTGCTCCTCGACCTCGATCTCCACGAGGAGGTCGCCCTTCGGGCCGCCGCCCTCGCCGGGCGCGCCCTCGCGCTCCATCCGGAGCGTCTGGCCGGTGTCGATGCCCGGTGGGATCTCCACCTCCAGGCTCGCGTCCTCGCGGGTGACCCCGTCGCCGCCACAGGTCGAACAGGTCTCGTCGTACAGCGTCCCTTCACCCTCGCACCGGCGGCAGGTCCGGGTCTCCTGCATGCGGCCCAGCGCCGTCTGTCGCACCGTGGTCTCCTGCCCGCGGCCGTTGCACTGCGGACAGGTCTGCGAGTCCGCGCCCGGTGGGTGGCCGGAGCCGTCGCAGTCGGGGCAGCGCTCGGGGCGCGTGATGTTCAGTTGCTTTGTGACGCCGTCGTAGGCCTCCTCGAGCGAGATGGTCAGCGAGGTGCGGAGGTCGGCCCCCTGCCGGGACCCACCGCGGCCACCGCCGCCGCCGCCGAAGAACTGCTCGAAGATGTCGCCCATCCCGCCGCCACCGAACGGGTCGCCACCGCCACCGCCGCCGAACGGCCCGCCGCCGGCACCGCCGGGCCCGCCGTCGAACCCGCCGCGCTTCTCGGCCTGTTCGAACCGTTCGTGGCCCATCTGGTCGTACGCGCGACGCTGTTCCTCGTCCGTGAGCACCTCTTTGGCCTTCTTGACCTGCTTGAACTTCTCCTCGGCGTTCGGGTCGTCGCTCACGTCCGGGTGATACTCGGCCGCCTTCTTCCGGTAGGCCTGTTTGATCTCGTCCTCACTTGCGTCCCGCGAGACCCCCAGTACCTCGTAGAAGTCCTCACTCATCTCGTTGCCAGGGGATATGCGACTTCCACACTTGAACGGAACGGGTACGCGCCGAGTCGGAGCGGCGCGCATCGCGGTGATGGAGACTCCCGATTATCGTCTGATCTTCGATATTCATCGCTATCTACCCAAATAATGCGATTGTGCTGGCAATATCCACGTATCCACGGGGCCGTTCACCGACGGCAGCGATGGTACCGTGGGCGAACCGTCCCCTGCCGGGCTGTCGGCTGCCGGTGCCGATTGCCGGTGTTGCCTCGCCGGCTACGGAACGCTTTCACGGCGGCCGCCCCTAGCGAATCGCATGACTCGAATCGGGTTCGTGGGGGCCGGGGCCGGGACCGCGGCTGCCGCGTACGCGCTCCGGGACAGCGAGGCGGACCTGACGGTGCTGGAGAAGTCGGGCGGTGTCTGCGGGCGCGCGGCCACCCGCCGGCGGAACGACTACGAGTACGTCTACGACTACGGCGCCAACTACGCCAAATCCGAGGACGAGCGCGTCAACCACCTGCTCACGGAGGAGCTCGACACGGATGGGCTGGTCGACGTGACCGAGCCGGTGTGGACCTTCGACGCCGCCGGCGACATCTCGGAGGGGAAGGACGCCGACGAGCACAAGTGGAGCTACGAGCGCGGGCTCACGCAGATCGCGAAGCGGCTGTTCGGGGCCACCGACGCGACCGTCCACCGGCGGACACGGGTGGAGACGGTCCGGCGCAACAGCGACCGGACGTGGACGCTGGTCGACACGGAGGGCGGGTCGTACGGTCCCTTCGACCGGCTCGTGCTGAATCCCCCCGCGCCGCAGACGGCGGAACTGCTCCGGGACGCCGAGTGGGACCGCGAGCTTCGGACGGAGCTGGCGGCGGAGGCGGCCTCGGTCTCCTACCGGAGCATCGTCACGGCCGTCCTGGGCTACGACACCGCGCTGGAGCGCGACTGGTACGCGCTCGTCAACGTCGACAAGGAGCACGACGTCGGCTGGCTCGCGCGGGAGGAGTGCAAGGACCGCCACGTCCCGGCCGGTGAGTCGCTGCTGGTCGTCCAGATGTCGCCGGCCTGGTCGGCCGAGCACTACGAGGACGACCCCGACGAGGTCTGTGCGACCGTCGCGGACGCGACCGCCGAGTTGCTGGGCGAACCCCACCTCACCGACCCGGGCTGGACCGACCACCAGGGCTGGCGCTACGCGCTCCCCGACGGGGGCGCCGACACCGACCTGCTCGGGGAGGCGGCGGAGCACGGCCTCCACTTCACGGGCGACTGGGTGGCGGGCGAGGCGCGACTCCACGCAGCCCTCCGGAACGGTCTGGAGACCGGCGAGCGAATCGCCGAGGGGCTGTAGGGGCTATCGCGCCGGCCGCTCACGGCAGCCTGACCGATACCGACGACCCCGGTTCCGACGGACTGATACGGTCGCCGACCCGACCTGTCGCCGTGTCCCGTCGTTCCGGAGTCCTCCTGTTCGGCACCCTCGCCACGGCATGGGGACTCTCGTTCCCCGTGATCACGGTCGGCCTGCGCGACCTGCCGCCGATCCTGTTCGCGGCGTTCCGGTACGGCGTCGCCGCAGTCCTGCTGCTGGCCTACGTCGGTGTGACCGCGGCCCCGGACGAGCGCCTACCGACCGCCACCCGCGATATCGTGGCGATCCTCGCGGGCGGTGTCTTCTTGGTCGGTGCGAACGCCCTCCTGTTCGTCGGCCAGCAGACCGTCCCCAGCGGTGTTGCGGCCATCCTCCAGGGGCTCGTCCCGATCATCACGACGCTGTGGGCGCTGCTGTTGCTCGACCAGCAGGTCACGCCCACGGGCGCGGCCGGCATCGTCCTCGGGTTCGTCGGTGTCGGCCTCATCGTCCGGCCCGACCCGGCCAACCTGCTCGACTCGAGCCTTCTGGGCGAGTTCTACATCCTCGCACAGGTCGTCCTCGTCGCGCTGGGCGGCGTCCTGGTCGACCGAGCGAAGCCCACCATCGGGAGCGCCGCACTCACGGGCTGGTCGATGGCGCTGGGTGGCGTTCTCCTGTACGCAGCGAGCCTGGCGGCCGGCGAGGGGTTCGCGGCTGCGACCTTCTCGACGACGGCCATCGGCGCCATCCTCTACCTCGGGGTGTTCTCGACGGCACTCGCGTTCGTCATCTACTTCACCATCCTCGATCGCTACGGCGCGCTGGAGACGAGCCTCGTCGCCTACCTCGTCCCCGTGGTCGCCACCGTCGCCGGCATCCTCGTCCTGAACGAGCAGGTGACGCTCGCGACCATCGGCGGCTTCGTCGTGGTCTTCGTCGGCTTCGCGCTGCTGAAGCGGCGCCAGCTGGCCGACCTGCTCGAGTCCTCTCGTGCCGTGCCAGGCCCCGGCGACTGACCGCCCCTCGCCCGGGACGGTCGCACCGTCTGCCCGCGCTCAGTCCACGCGGACGCGGGGATCGAGGTAGCCGTAGAGGACGTCCTGCAGGAAGTTGCCGGTGATGCCCAGCACCACCAGCACCATCGTCGTCCAGATGACCAGCGGGATGTCGCTGGCCCGGACGGCCCGGAGGCTGGCGATGGCCAGGCCGTCGATGGGGAGGACGGTCTCGATGACGTAGATGTCGAGCATCAGCACGGCCAGCAGCTCCGACACCGACAGCGAGACGATTGGCAGCGAGGCGTTCCGGAGGACGTGGCGGGCCAGCCGGAGCCGGGAGACGCCTTTGGCGCGGAGCATCTTGACGAAGCTCTGACCGGTCCGTTCGATGGCGGCGGTCCGGGAGAACCGGACCTGCCCGGCGAGCAGGCTGCTCGCGACCGTCAGCGCCGCCAGCACCTGGGGGTGGAGCACCGGCGCGAGCAGCGGGACGCCGAAGGCACTCCCCAGGCCCACCTCGGACGCCCGTGCGTAGTAGATGAGCAGCATGAACGCCGGCACCCCGAGGAGGGCGTAGGTGGTCACCCGCGCCGACCGGTCGAGGAGGCCGTCCTTGTCGAGCGCAGCGAACAGGCCGAGGGCGACACCCAGCACCACCGCGAGCAGCACGCCCGGGAGGACGTACTCCAGGGTGGTCGGGACCCGACCGTCGACCACGGCGATGACCGACTGGTCGTAGGCGAACGAGTAGCCCCAGTCGAGCGTGACCACGTCGACCAGCCAGTCGAGGTAGCGCTGCAGGAGGGATTCCTGGAGCCCCCGCTCGCTCAGGAACGACGCCCTGATCTCCTGGACCTCCTCGGGCGACGCACCGTAGTACCGTGCCTCGGCGAGGATGCCGGCCAGCTCCTGCTCGACGAGCTGGTCGACGAGGACGAACATCACCGTGACGACGGCGTAGGTCGAGATCAGCGCGAAGGCGCCCCGGCGAGCCAGGAACCGGAGGTAGCTCATCGTGGCGCCGCCGCGCCGTCGTGACGACTGGCGGTGGAGGGAGGGCGAGCGTGCGGGACCATGCTGCTGGCGGCGTAGCGGGCAAAAAGTTATAAAATTTGCCTCCGGTAGCCGGAGCAGGTAGCGATGCCCTCCACAGACGCCGATAGCGCGAGGTTCACCAGGGTCGACTGGGCCCAGCGTACCGGCCGCCTCACCCGGCCGGGAGTACGGACGGTCGGCCTGGTGGTCGCCCTCGCCGGACTCGTCGCCCTGTTCGCCTACGACTACCTCGTCGGTCCCGACGACCTGTTCGTGGTCATCGGCTGGAACCTCACCCGGGTCGACTGGCTGCTCCTGCTGGCGGTGGTACTGCTGGTCCGCTACGGGGCCGTTCCGGCGCTGGCCAACCGCGAGCGCACGGCCAGACACCTGCGGACCCTCCTCGCCCGTCCGGGCGCCGCCTTCGCGGTCCTGTTCCTCGGGACGTTCACGGTCACGAGCATCGTCGGCCCGGACACGCTGTTCGCCCTGGAGTACCCACGCCTCAGGCACCGGTTCCAGCCGCCAGTCTACGCCAGCGTTCCCGCCGACGTGGTGTACAACTACGAGTGCGTCGGGCGGGTGGCTGACGGCCGCTGTCACGGCAGCTGGAAGTACCCGCTCGGGACGAACCTGTACGGGGAGAACCTCCTGGAGCAGGTGGCCCACGGGATGCGCGTCGCGCTGAAACTCGGCGTGGTCGTCGGCACGTTGATGGCGGTGATGGCGACGCTCGTCGGGACGGTCGCGGGCTACTTCGGCGGCCGCATCGACGAGGTCCTGATGCGCTACGTCGACGTCCAGCAGACCCTGCCCGCCATCGTCGTCTACCTCATGGTCGCGACGCTGTACCTCGGGAACATCGAGGGTGTCTCGGACGGCGGCGCGTTCGCGTTCGTGCTGGTGTTCGGCCTGCTCGACTGGGGCGGGATGGCCCGGCTGGTCCGGAGCGACGTGCTGGAGCGTCGGTCGGCCGGCTACGTCCGCGCGGCCCGTGCGGCCGGCGCCAGCGACCTCCAGGTCATCCGTCGCCACATCCTGCCGAACTCGGTGCCCACGGTCGTCACGGCGCTGACGCGTCGCATCCCGCTGGTCGTCCTCGCGCAGGTCGCCCTGGCGTACCTCGAACTGAACCGCATCAACAGCCGCTCGCTCGGCCGGCTCCTCCGGGTCGGACTCGATTCGAGCAACGTGGTCTGGCACCAGCAGTGGTGGGTCACCACCGCGGGGGTGCTCGCGCTCGTGCTGACGGTGGTCTCGTTCAACCTGCTCGGCGACGGGCTGCGGGACGTACTCGACCCGCGGGAGGAGGTGGAGTAGATGGCGGACCCACTGCTCTCGGTCCGGGACCTCCACACACGGTTCGACACGCCGGAGGGGGTCGTCCGGGCCGTCGACGGCGTGAGCTTCGACGTCGACCGGGGCGAGACGGTCTGCCTGGTCGGTGAATCCGGCTCCGGCAAGACCGTCGCCTGCGAGTCACTCACCCGGCTGCTCCCGACGCCGCCGGCGAGCATCGAGGCCGAGCGCATCCGCTTCGACGGCGCGGAGCTCACCGACCTGTCGACGGACGAACTCCGGTCGTACCGCGGCGGGCGCATCGGCCACGTCTTCCAGAACCCGCAGGGCGCGCTCGACCCCGTCTACACCGTCGGCGAGCAGGTGGTGGAGGCCATCCGAATCCACCGCGACCTCGGCCGCCGCGAGGCCCGGGAGCGAGCGAAGGACCTGTTGCGGCGGGTCGGCATCGGCGCGGTCGAGAAGCGGTTCGACGACTACCCCCACCAGTTCTCCGACGGCATGAAACAGCGCATCGTCATCGCGATGGCGCTCGCGCCGGACCCGGACCTGCTGGTCGCCGACGAGCCGACGACGGCGCTGGACGTCACCATCCAGCAGCAGGTGCTGGGGCTGCTGGACGAACTCCGCCGGGAGCGCGACCTGGCACTCCTGTTCATCACGCACGACCTCGGCGTCGTGGCCGAGATCGCCGACCGCGTCGTCGTGCTGTACGCCGGGCAGGTGATGGAGACCGGCGGCGTCCGGGACGTGCTGGAGCGTCCCTCGCACCCGTACACGCGGGCGCTGCTGGAGTGCCTCCCCGGCCGCGGCCGGGCGTTCGAGACCATCGAGGGCAGCCTCCCGGACCCGACGGCGCCGCCGGACGGCTGCCGGTTCAGTCCCCGGTGTCCGCACGCGGAGCCGGCATGCCGGCGCGGCCCGCAGCCGGCGTTCCGGGCGGTCGACGGCGACACCGCTGACCGGACGGTCGGAACCGATGGCGGAGCGTCGGGTGACGAGCCCGCCGCCAGCGCCGGTACCGGTGCCGGCGATCACAGGGTCTCCTGTGTCCTGTACGGCCCCGACCACGAGCTGCCCGACGCGCTCGAACAGCGAGAGACACGGGTCGCGCCGGAGGTGGACGATGAGTGAGACACCCCTCCTCTCGGTGCGCGACCTGGAGAAGCACTACCCCGTCCGATCCGGGCTGCTCCGGCGGGTGACGGACCACGTCGAGGCGGTCGACGGCGTGAGCTTCGACATCCGGCCAGGCGAGACGTTCGGGCTGGTCGGCGAGTCCGGCTGCGGGAAGTCGACCACCGCCAGCACCGTCCTCGGCCTGGAGGAGCCGACGGGCGGGGAGGTGCGCTTCGAGGGCGAACGGCTCTCCCGGTACGACGACGGCGACTGGCGGGCCTTCCGGCGGCGCGCCCAGGTCGTCTTCCAGGACCCGAACTCCGCGTTCGATCCGCGGATGACCGTCGGTGAGTCGGTGCGCGAGCCGCTGGAACTCCACGGCCTCGACGATACGGCCCGGGGTGACGCCATCGTGGCCGACCTGCTCGAACGGGTCGGGCTCTCGGCCGAGGACGCGACCCGGCATCCCCACCAGTTCTCCGACGGCCAGAAGCAGCGCCTCGCGCTGGCGCGGGCGCTCGTCCTGGACCCGGACCTGCTGGTCGCCGACGAGCCCGTCTCTGCGCTGGACGTGAGCGTCCAGGCCGACATCCTCTCGCTGCTGTCGGACCTGCAGTCGGAGCTGGGCCTCTCGATGCTGTTCATCAGCCACGACCTCGGGGTTGTGCGGCAGGTCTGCGACCGTGTCGGCGTGATGTACCTCGGGGAGATCGTCGAGCTGGCGCCGACGGAGGGGCTGTTCGAGGACCCCCAGCACCCCTACACGCGGGCGCTGCTGGAGGCGATTCCGGACCCCGACCCGCGCAACCGGGACCGCGGCGCGGCGAAGGGTCTGGAGGGCGATGTGCCGGACGCCTCGAACCCCCCGTCGGGCTGCTCGTTCCACACGCGCTGTCCCCAGGTCATCCCGCCGGCGGAGTACGACATCCCGACCGGGACCTTCCGGGACGTGCTGGACCTCCGACTCGACCTCGAGTCGGACGACCTCGACCCCGAGGTCGTCGGGACGGGCGACCCCGGAACCGTCCGGGAGACGTACGACATCCCCGCACCGCTTGACGACGAGATGGCCGAGTCCATCCTGTCGGAGGCCCTGGAGGCCCTGACCGACGGGGACCGGGAGGAGGCGACCGAGCGGCTGGCCGAGGCGTTCACGAGCGTCTGCGAGCGGTCGGAGCCGGAGCGACTGGAGACCGGGGACGGCCGCAGCGTCGCCTGCCACCTGCACCACGACCCGCGCGAAGCGTGGGAGTGAGTTGACGCGGCCGGGAACGTCCGTGGCGCGCTACGCGTCCGGCGCGAGCGCCTCGATGGTCGCGTCCAGCACGCCGGAGGCGTCCTGCGGGATGGTCACGAGCGGCTCGTCGAGCACGTCCATCGCACAGAGGTCGTCGAACTGCTCGCGAGCCTGCTCGGGCGTCCCGGCGATGCCGAGTGCCTCGACCATCTCGTCGGTCACGGCCTCGCGGGCCGCGGCGCGCTCCCCGTCGCGCCACGCCTCGGCGACCGCGTCGGCCCCGTCCGGGAACCGCGTCGCGACCGCACGCCGGTAGCCCTCGCCGTTGCCCACGTAGTAGGCGACGTGGCCGCGGATGGCGTCGCGAGCCTCGTCGGGGTCGTCGTCGACGGCCGCGGGGACGTACGGCGCGACGGAGATCTCGTCGGCGTCGCGGTCGTCGGGCGTGTGCTCGCGGATGTAGTCGAACGAGTCGGCGAGGTCGGGGAACGGGACGTTGTGGGGGATCCAGCCGTCGCAGAGCCGCGCGACGACCCGCCGGTTGGCCTTCCCGAGCGCGGCGCCGTAGATGGGCACGTCGCTCCCGAGCGCGGGGAAGTCGGCCGCGTGGAACACCTCGCCGTCGTAGTCGACCCGGCCCGTGCCGGTGAAGAACTCGCGGCACAGCTCGATGCACTCGTGCATCCGGCGGGCCGGGTTCGGGTCGTCGAACGTCATCCCGTGGAGGTCCTCGACGGCCTTCGGCGTGCTCGTCCCGAGGCCGAGGTTGAAGCGCCCGCCCGAGTCTCGGTGGAGCGTCGCGGCGGTCATGGCCAGCACTGCGGGTGTCCGCGAGTAGACGTTGAGGATGGCCGAGCCCACGTCGACGGTCTCCGTACGCCGGACGATGTTCGCGAGCTTCACCGGGGACGCGGTGAACCACAGCTCCCCGAGCCAGACCGAGTCGTAGCCCAGGTCCTCGGCCCGGACGGCTACATCAGCGGGGTCGCGGCCGAGCTGCGGGAGCAGGAAGCCCACGTTCTCGGCGGCATCGGCGCCCGGCATCAGTTCACCGCCTCCGCGTCCCGGAGCGCCTCGACTTCGCTCTCGGTGAGGCCGGCCTCACGCAGGACGGCCGCCGTGTGCTCGCCGTGGCCGGGGACCGACTCGTCGGTACCTTCGGGCGCGTCGGTGCCCATCGCGGGGAAGCCGATCCGCGGGGGCGCGTCGTCCGGGCGCTTCACGACGCGCTCTGTGAGCTGGTCGTGCTCGAAGGCCTCGGCGGGCGAGAGGACGGGGCCGGTCATGGTCTGGTCGCTCAGCTCGTCGAGCCACGCGTCGCGCGGGCGCTCGGCGAACAGTTCCTCCAGCGCCTCGCGCAGCGCGGCCCGTCGGTCGGGGTCGCCGCTCATGTGCTCGCCGACCCACTCCTCGTGGCCGACCTCCTCGCAGAACGCCTGCCAGAACTCCGGTTCCAGCGCGCCCAGCGTGATGTAGTTCCCGTCTGCGCACTCGTACACGTCGTACCACGGGTACAGGCCCGTCAGCGCGGTCCCGCCGGGCCGCGGGTCGTCGCCCGCGAGCGCCTCGTACGCGATGGACTGGGAGAACGACGCCACCACGTCGGTCATCGAGACGTCGATGTACTCGCCGCCGGTGTTGCCGAGTTCGCGCGACAGGAGCGCCGAGACGATGCTGAACGCGGCGAACAGGCCCCCACCGAGGTCGCCGATCTGGTAGCCCGGCACGCGCGGGGCGTCGTCCTCGTCGTTCCGCGTCATGTCCAGCAGTCCGGCGACGCCGACGTAGTTGAGGTCGTGCCCGGCGCGCTCGCGGTAGGGGCCGCTGTTGCCGTAGCCCGACAGCGAGCAGTAGACGACCTCGTCGTTGACCTCGCGGACGCTCTCGTAGTCGACGCCGAGGCGGTCGACGACGCCCGGTCGGAACTGCTCGAAGACGACATCGGCCTCGGCGGCGAGGTCCATGAACGCCGCCCGTCCCTCGTCGTGCTTGAGGTCGATGGCGACCGAGCGCTTGCCCCGGTTGACGGAGTCGAACAGCGCGCCCGTCCCCCGGTCGGTGACGGGTGGCGTGTGACGGGCGTAGTCGCCCGCGCCCGTGTCCTCGATCTTGATGACATCGGCGCCCATGTCCGCGAGGAGTTGCGTGGCGTACGGTCCCGGCAGGAGGCGGGTCAGGTCCAGCACCCGCACGTCGTCGAGTCGCATACCCGCCCCACCGAGGGATGTTACTTCAACCCATCCGCTCTGATGCCCGGGTGGAGGTCATCCCGTCCGGGCGGCCACCGTCCGTGGTCCCACGCTCGATGAGAGCGACGGAGAGTTACAGTCGCAGAACGTGCCGGTCCGGTACCAGAGGTGACGAACTAGTCGGCAGGGTGGAATATAAAAGAGGTACGATGGGCTCTCGAGCATTACTCGGGCCCTTATGGACTAATCCGCCGTCGGAGACCGGACGATACGCGGCTTGCCGTCCGCGACGGCGAAGCCGAACCGGCGGGCGCCGGGGTTGCAGACGAAGAACTCGTACTCGAGCTGGGTGTCCACGAACGCGCGGGCGCCCTCCTCGACGCCCTTCTTGACATCCATCCCGCCGGCCGCCTCCCACTCCAGGCGGTAGGTGTCGACGTCCGGGGTGACCGGCGCGTCGACGATGTCGTAGGTGAGGTCGCTCGTGACCCGATAGGTCTGCTCCTTGAGCAGCGTCTCCGTCGAGCCCTCGCAGTTCGCCGAGGAGACCGTCGGGGTGGGCGTCCCCGCCCCCGGGAACGCCGGCGTCGGGTTCGCCCCCGGGAAGTTGCAGACCGGCGTCCGGATGTGGTAGATGCGGAGCGTCCCGTCGTAGTTGTCCGGGTCGTTGTGGGTGACGACGCCGTACTCGAAGGAGAACTCCCCCTCGTCGATGTAGTTGGAGTCGCCACAGGCAGGGGTCGGCGAGGGGCTGGCCGCGCCGGGCGTCCCGGTCGGCGTGGCGCCCCCCGACGCGCCGTCACCACCGCCGCCGTCACCGCCGTCACTCCCGGAACAGCCGGCGAGTACCGCGAGCCCACCAGCGCCGGCCCGCCGGAGAAGTGACCGTCTGTCGAGGTCCATGGAGCGGCCTTCTGGCGAACCAGGATAAGTCCCCTGCGGTGGATGACCGGCGCGTTACACCAGTGCGGCCGGACGGCATGCCGAAGCGTCGAAAGAACGAATACGTCACCTGCCAACATCCGTCACACGCCATGATGGACTACCAGCTGACGCTCGAGAAGATCCTCGACCGGGCGACGGCGCTGTACCCGAACCGGGAGATCGTGAGCGTCAGGCCGGATGGCTCGAAGCACCGCTACACCTACGCCGAGATGGGTGACCGCGTCGCACAGTTGGCGAACGCGCTCGACGACCTCGGTGTCGGCGAGGGCGAGCGCGTCGCGACGGTCGCGCTCAACAACCACCGGCACCTGGAGCTCTACTTCGGGCCGCCGTGCTCCGGGCGTTCCATCCACATGTGCAACATGCGGCTGCCCGACGAGCACTTCCAGTACATCGTCAACGACGCCGAGGACAGGGTGCTGTTCGTGGACCCGGCGTTCGTGGAGAAGGTCGAGGCCAACGCCGACGAACTCGACACGGTCGAGCAGTACGTCATCCTCGGTGACGCGGTGCCGGACACGTCGCTCGACCCCATCGTCTCGTACGAGGAGCTCCTCGCGGAGCAGTCGACCAACTACGAGTGGCCCGACATCGACGAGGAGGACGAGTGCGGGATGTGCTACACCTCGGGGACGACGGGCAAACCGAAGGGCGTCGCCTACTCGCATCGCGGCGTCTACCTGCACACCCTGATGTGCGGCCACGTCGACGCCAACGCCGTCGGGCAGGACGAC
The DNA here is from genome assembly GCF_029338515.1 of Haloglomus litoreum. Lineage (GTDB taxonomy): Archaea > Halobacteriota > Halobacteria > Halobacteriales > Haloarculaceae > Haloglomus > Haloglomus litoreum. The sequence continues at coordinate 1,874,266 of NZ_CP119988.1, forward strand.
ACGGTCCTGCCGGTGGTCCCGATGTTCCACGCCAACGGCTGGGGCATCCCGTACGCCTCGACGCTCGTCGGCGCGAAGCAGGTGCTCCCGAACGTCCACACGGACCCCGGCCCCATCGCCGAACTCATCGACGAGGAGGACGTGACCCTCTCGGCCGCAGTCCCGACCATCTGGCTGGAAATGGCCGAGTACCTCGACGAGCACCCCGACGCCGACATCTCCAGTATCGACCGCCTGACCGTCGGCGGCTCGGCGCCGCCGGAGTCGCTCATCCGGCGCTACGACGAGGAGTTCGACGCGCCCATCATCCAGGGCTGGGGGATGACGGAGATGAGCCCGCTCGGGTCGCTGTCGATCCTCCGCAAGGAGATCGCGGATGCCGACCCCGAGACGCAGTACGCCTATCGCGCGAAGGCGGGGATGCCGGTCCCCGCGGTGGACACCCGCATCGTGAACGACGATGGCGAGCAGGTGCCCCACGACGGCGAGGCGTTCGGCGAACTGCAGGTCCGCGGCCCGTGGATCACGGACTCGTACCACAACCGGCCGGAGGCGACCGAGGAGTCGTTCGTCGACGACGAGACGGGTCGGTGGCTGAAGACCGGCGACATCGCGACGATGGACGAGCAGGGCTACCTCGATATCGTCGACCGGACGAAGGACGTCATCAAGTCCGGCGGTGAGTGGATCTCCAGCGTCGAACTGGAGAACGAACTGATGGCCCACGAGGCCGTCTCCGAGGCGACCGTCATCGCCGTCGACCACGAGAAGTGGCAGGAGCGGCCGATGGCCTGCATCGTCCTGCGCGAGGGCCACGACGTGACCGAGGACGAACTCGACGAGTTCCTCGGCGAGCGGTTCCCCGCCTGGTGGCTCCCGGACCGCTACGAGATCGTCGATGCCATCCCGCGCACCTCGACCGGGAAGTTCGACAAGAAGGTCCTCCGCGACCAGTTCGACGACCTGACGCTCAGCGAGGAGCACGCGGACTGAGTGACCGCGGTCACGTTCGGCCGGAACGGGGACCGACCGCCGACCCGGAGATACCGGGGCCGCAACGCTTTCCGGTCCGTGCGACCGACGCTCCGCTGTGAGCGACGAACTCTCCGCCGAGGTCCCGCACGACGCCATCAGCGACGTGGACGCGGCCGCCGACATCGACGAGGCTGCTATCCGACGGATGCACGCGGTCGCCCGCCTGCTCGACGACGGCATCGAACTCCCGGTCGTCGGCGTCCGCGTCGGGATCGACCCGCTGCTGGGGCTCCTCCCGGTCGCCGGTGACACCGCGAGCGCCGTCATCGGCCTGTACATCGTCGCCGAGTCCGCCCGGCTCGGCGTCTCCTACCGCACCATCGCTCGGATGCTGTTCAACATCCTCCTGGACGTGGCGGTGGGTTCGATACCCGTCGTCGGCGACCTGATCGACGTGGCGTTCCGGGCGCACCGCCGGAACCTGAACCTCGCGCTCGGGGACCTGGACGTCGAACTCGAACTGGATACCTGAGCCCGCATCGAGCACGAATTGGACGCACAGGAGTGAACTGGGGGCAGGAACTACTTGTCGGTGAGGTCGTCGCCGAGCGAGCCGTCGTACTTCTCCTGGTCGGTCTCGGGCAGGTACTCCTCCTCCCATGCGACGACCTCCGGGAAGCCGGAGAACTCGTGGAGGCTCCCGACCCCGGCGGCGTCGAACCGCTCGTCCACGTCGCGCATCGCCGCTGCGGGGTCGTCCGCAAAGGTCTCCATCGCCGCGTGGACGCCCGCGATGGTCGCGAGCGTCGAGAGGACGGGGAAGATGACGACGTCGAACCCCCAGGCCCCGAGGTCATCGAGCGGCAGGTACGGCGACGTGCCGAGGTCGCCGACGAAGTTGTACAGGACCGGGCCGTCGACCTCCCGGCCGACGCGGCGGACCTCGTCGGCGTCCGTCGGCCCCTCGACGAACCCCACGTCGGCCCCGGCGTCGAGGTAGGCGTCGACCCGGTCGATGGCCTCGTCGAGCGACCCGCCACCGGTGCCGCGGGCGTCGCTCCGGGCGATGAGGACGAACGACTCGTCGCGCTCGTCGCGAACGTCCGCCGCCGCCCGAATCTTCCCGACCGCCTCCTCCCGGGGCACGACCTGTCGGCCCTTCGTGTGCCCGCAGCGCTTCGGGAAGGTCTGGTCCTCGAGATGGATGGCCCCGACGCCGGCCCTGATGTACTCGCGGACCGTCCGGACGACGTTCGTCACGTTCCCGTAACCGCTGTCCGAATCGGCGATCAGCGGGACGCCGATGCGCTCCTGGATGTTGGCGGCGTTCTCGATCATCTCGGGCATCGTGATGAAGCCCGCGTCGGGGTAGCCGACCTTCGACAGCGAGGTGCCGTAGCCGGTCATGTAGACGGCGTCGAAGCCGACGTGGTCGGCCACGGCCGCGGTGAGGGGGTCGTGAACTCCCGGGCAGACCAGCGGTTCGCTCGCTTCCAGGCGCGTGCGCAGCGTCTCGCCGTAGCTCATACCGTGCCTCGGTGTGGCGGTCGAAAAGCGGCACGGGTAACCGAACCACTGGCCGCAATTCGCGGCCGGCCCGGTGACAACGAACCACTCGTGCTCCGTTTAAACGAGCCGCGTACCCCGCGCGCAGGGATTAAGAGGCCGCCGCCGTAGGGCGAGGTATGGCAACACAGGACGCCGCCCCCGCGGGCGTCAGCTTCGACACCGACGAGGAGACCAACCTCATCCTCCAGTCCATCGACGACTTCATCGAGCAGGAGGTCGAGCCGCTGGAGGACGAGCTGGGCGACACCTGGTCGAACCCGCGCAAGCGCCACGAGGACGACGGCCGGCTGGTCCCCGAGGTCGTCGAGGCGCTGCAGGAGGTCCGCAAGCGCTCGGCCGACGCCGGCTTCTACGCGATGAACCTCCCCGAGGAGGTCGGCGGCGAGGGCGTCTCCAACGTGACGTGGTACCGCGCGCTCAAGCACGTCGCCTCCCGGGGGCCGGGCCTCCACTCGGCGATGCTCGCGGGCCCGGAAGGCCCGAAGCCGCTCCTGATGCAGGCCGAGGGTGAGCAGGTCGAGCAGTACCTCAAGCCCGCGGTCCGTGGCGAGAAGTCGACGGCGTTCGCCCAGACGGAACCCAGCGCGGGGTCGGACTCCCCGGCGATGAAGACCTCGGCCGAGAAGGACGGCGACGAGTGGGTCATCAACGGCCGGAAACAGTGGATCACGAACGGCCCGTACGCCGACTTCGTGCAGGTGTTCGCGCGCACGACCCCGCAGGAGGAGATGGGCCGCTACGGCGGCATCACCTGCTTCATCGTGGAGGCCGATGAGTTCGAGGTCGCCTCGCTCAACAACGCCCACTCGGCCATCGGTCGGCAGGCCGAACTCGCCTTCGACGACGTGCGCGTCCCGGAGGACCGCGTCCTCGGCGATGTCGACACCGCCTTCTACGACGCGATGGACTTCCTCTCGCTCGGTCGCCTGGAGATCGGCGCCCGCGCGGTCGGGCACACGGAGTACCTCCTCGACGAGGGGACCCAGTACGCCAACGACCGCGAGGCGTTCGGCCGCCCCATCGGCAAGTTCCAGGGCATCTCCCACAAGCTGGCCGAGGGGAAGGCCCGGATGTACGCCGCCGACGCCGCCGGCCTCCAGCTCGCCTGGAAGATGGACAACGGCGAGAGCGCCATCGAGGACTCCTCCATCGTCAAGTACCTCTCCACGAACGTCATGTTCGACGTGGCCGACGACGTGGTGCAGGTCTTCGGCGGGAACGGGCTCAGCGAGGACAACGACTTCATGACGGAACTGGAGACCGCGAAGCTGCTCCGTATCGTCGAAGGGACCGACGAGATCCAGCTCAACACCATCGCGAAGCAGATGGGCGTGAACTAGCACTTTTTACTCGTCGGGTTCGCGGGCTCCGCCCGCGAACCAC